>DASYIN010000015.1:0-2173 GCA_035997505.1 Steroidobacteraceae bacterium
ATCGCGCAGCGGAAGCACGGCCGCGATCTCGGCGAGCGCCGCCAGCCCGAAGGCGGCCCACGGCCCGAAAGCCACCAGCGCCAGACCGCCCGCGACCGGTCCCACCACGCTCGCGACGGCACCGAGACCCTGACGAACCCCCAGCTGGCTGCCGCGGTGCTCGGCATCCCCGAGCGCCGCAAAAAGCGCGTGGTAGCAGGTGAAATAGAAGCCCTCGCCCAGCGCCGTGATGGCGCACACCACCAGCAGCGCCGGGCCGGGCCCGTCTACGAAGGCGAGCGCGGGGTATTGCAGCGCGAACAAAACCGTCGCGAGCATCATGGTGCGGCGCAAGCCGATGGCCGGAATGACGAGCAGGACCAGCGGTCGCAGCGCGAAACGCACCACGCGAATGCCGGCGATCGACAGAAAGATCACGGCGGGCGCGATGCCGGCCTTCAACAGGAAGACGCCGAAGAAGACGCCGGAGATGTACCACGCGAGCTGATGCAGCGTGGAATGCGCCGCCAGCCGGTTGATATGCGGATTGGCGAGGAACTTCATATGCGCCGCCGTAGGGTTGCCAAGTTTGTCGCGGTCGAGCCTGACCGGTGGCGGTGTCGAATCCGTAAACGACGGGCCGGATTTGCCGGCGCCGAGACGTTCCGCAGGCCGCCCCCGCCCCGCCGCCGACTCCGGCGCCCGCCGAGAACCAGGCGCAAGGCGCTTGTCGCGCCGCGACCCGGCTGCTAGCTCTCGGGGCGGGCCGGCTTAGCTCAGCTGGTAGAGCACGTGATTTGTAATCACGGGGTCAGGGGTTCGAATCCCTTAGCCGGCACCGCGATAAGTCACGGCATCAGTTTGGTTTTTTCCAATTTCACCCAACGGCGAACCTTCAGTTTGCGGGTGGCCCCTGTAGCCGCCATGCGTCCATCTGGAGGAAGTCGAGCCAGCACCGCACATCTGCGCAGCTCCGATTTGTCATCAGTATCGGTCCGCGGCCGCCGCCTTGCCGAGCAGCGAAGAAGCGCGCCTCGAATCCCTGATCATTTGGGAGACGCACGTCTATCGTAAAAAAAAAACGCAAGGTCGTCCCTCGATCCGCAATCCAATTCAAGAAACTCCACGCGCATCAAGGCAAGGTTGCCTCACGCGTCGATATTTGCGGCGCGAAGGCGTCTCACCCATAACCTATACCAAGGTATAGCGTTCCAAAACCATACCGATACCCCGCACGACCCTCGTGCAATAGATCACAGCGCTCCCCATCGTCAGATTGCGTTCAACGTTTCGGCTGCGTCCGCGCGCTTTTTTCTCTGCGCGTTCCCGCAGCGCATGGTGGAGGAATGCCTTGGGGTGGGCACTGCACGGCAGCTCGCATCGCGAATCTTTTTGCAGATGCTTCTGCCGGAAACCCCTGGCCTTTGTGATCGGAGAAAACCTATGACCGCCATTGCCGCAGCAGCCCCAGATCCCACGATCGACTCACGTCATCCCCAGGTCCGATCGTCGCCGGCCAGGATGAAACCGGGCGGCATTTCATTCGCGGAGCGGCGCAAATCGAAGCGCCAAGGTCGTATGACCGATTTCCAGTCGCTGACGGGCGTCAGGGTCTACGCCTTGATAAGCCGGATGCGCGTTCTGTCGAGCCCTGCCGTGATCGAAAGGCAGAGGCGGTCGTTCGATTGATCGCCGACACTTATCTGGCGCCGAACAAGACGTTTCCCGAGATACGAAAGCTGATTGACAGTCATGCGATAGATCCGCTGCGTAGCTTCAGCGAGCAATGCCGCACCGAATTACAGGCTCTTTAGGCGCCCGCTCAACATTGCCACGCATTCGGTAGCCGTCGGACAAGCTCCTCGCTCTTCACGGCGCTCGCCCTTCCGGCATCGCAGCACCGCTCAGGCCGAAGGGATCGAACTAAACCAAGGTGCAGCGCACAGAACCATAACCGTATCTCGTGCGACCAGCGTACAATCGATCGCGGCATTCCAAACCAGCAAACGACACCTCATGAGGATTTCGGCGGCGCACGCGGCAAGGTCTTCTTGCGGATCTGCTGCAGGTTGCCGATATCCTTCCGTGGAACGCGCATAACCTCGGAGCAGTTTTCATGACAACCGTTGCTGATCAATTCGCTGCCATCCTCGCCGCCGCCGGCGTCAAGCGGATCTACGGAATCGTCGGTGAC
>DASYIN010000016.1:0-8481 GCA_035997505.1 Steroidobacteraceae bacterium
CGGTCCTGCCAGGACGACGCCGAGAAGCGCCAACTTGTAGGGTCGTATGTTCATAAGAACCGCGCTCCTCAAACTTGCGAACGCGCCCACGTCAGCCGCTTTGTGACGGCGTAGTTCCACACGGCGCCCACCGCGATGCCCGCGAGCGCGGCAATGTACCAAATGCCGGTGACCTGGTTGACATACGTCGCAAGCCCGACGTTCATGCAGGCACCCAACCCGCAAGCGATATTGAATGACAGCCAGCCGCGCAGCCAGCGCAGGCCGCGCAAGCGTTTGTCGCGGTACGTGAGCACGTTGTTCACGGCGAAATTGAAAGTCATGGTGCACACTGTGGCGCTCGCCTGGCCCACGAGAAAATCGGCATGTGCAAAATGCAGCAACACACTCAGTATGCTGAAATGAACTGCGACGCCAAGCGCGCCTACGATGCAAAACGCGACAAATCGCACCGGCACGATATGCCCGAATATCTTATCGAGCAGCAGCATGGCGTATTCCCACGCCGTCAGTGAATCCAGCTTGCTCACCCCAGCCTGACGCAAGCGAAAGCTGTACGGCAATTCCTTGAACCGCAGCGGTTCGGGAGATGAGGCGAACAAGTCCATGAGGATCTTCGTGCCGATGTTCGAAAGCTTGCGCACGGCGCCTTCAAATACCGGCCGGCGCAGCATGAAAAAGCCGCTCATGGGATCAGTCAGCGTGTCGGGCACCAGCATGCGGCTGAGTCGCGTACCGAACTTGCTCAAGCGAATTCGCGCCGCGCCCCATTCGCCCGTGCCGCCCCCGGCGACATAGCGACTGCCGACCACGATGTCGGTGTCCCCTTGCTTCAGTGCCGCCAGCATCTGCGGAAGCAGGCTCTCATCGTGCTGCAGATCCCCGTCGATGACCGCCAGATACGGCGCTGAACTGGCCAGCATTCCTTCGACGCAGGCGGATGACAAGCCGCGGCGCCCCAATCTTTGGAGGCAGCGAATGCGAGAGTCCTTGGCCGCAAGTTGCCGAACGATATCCGCCGTTCCGTCCGGCGAATCATCGTCGACATAGAGCAATTCCCAGGCGCAGTCGCGCAGGCAAGCGTCGATGCGTTCCACCAACGGAACGACGTTTTCACGCTCATTGAAGGTCGGAATGATGACGGAAAGTTCGGGACCCCGAAGCGGTATCGTTTGGTTCAACTCTAAAGACTCACGGGGAAGCGGCCAGCCTGGCCGGGGTTTAGTATAAAGTCGCTGAGGCGTTTCACAAGGCCCGATGAGGCAGCGGCCGCGCCGACCTGCTACGATTGCGGCCCGCCGAAAATCAGAGGCTTTCGGGGTGTAGCTCAGACTGGTAGAGCGCTACGTTTGGGACGTAGATGTCGCAGGTTCGAATCCTGTCACCCCGACCACTTTGTTCGTTCAGCCGCGCCTTCGTCCAACCGATCTGGCGAGCGAAAGCAAGCGGCGAAATGTTGCCAACGGCATGTGACCCTTGCTCGGTTGCCCTTAAGCGCCTCCAGACGATCGCCGGTCGGAACACGCGATCCCGTGTCCATGACGTGTGTCGCAATCCTCATTCTTCACGGCCAATCAGAGAGCCTCCTCACATTGTCAAGAATTGTCAAGCGAGCGTTAAGTTGACGCCGTAGACTCCTTTTAGGGATTGACACGCAGGCATGGATGGCACTGGCACGGAAGCAACCAAGCCTGGAAGGCGCGCAGTATGCAAGAGACCAATATGATCCAACCGACGGTGGCAAATCCGCCGGAATACGCCACCCGAATTAGCATCGGGCGCGCGCTCGGCTTCACCATAATCGAAATTCTGATGACGATCGCCATTGGCGCGACACTCATGTCGTTGGCGATACCGTCATTTCGCTACATTACGAATTCCAATCGCATCGCCAGCGAACTGAATGGTCTGCTCGGCGACCTGCAGCTGGCACGCGCCCAGGCGATTAAAGAGGGGCGCCCGGTCACCGTATGCCAGTCCACCGACAGCTCGACCTGCACCAACTCGACCAGTTGGGAGGGCGGCTGGATCGTTTTTTCCGATCCGACCAACGTTGGGGCGTGGGATCCAGGCGAAATCTACGTCCGTAAACAAAAGTCGTTTTCCGGCACCGACACGTTCGTAGCCTCAAACAACGTGTCGGCTATCAGCTTCAATCGCGAAGGTTATGCCGTGGGCATCGCCAACGGCACTCTGATCACGCTGCACGATTCGAGCAACAACAGTGCGTGGACCCGCTGCTTGTTCATCAACCTAAGCGGACAAATGATGAGCGAGCGGGTGGGCGTCACTCCAACCAACGGTGTCCCCTGTACATGACCAGACACAATGGACCAAACGCCGGTTTCGCTAAACGATCGCGCGGTTTCACGCTGCTCGAAGTGATGATCTCGCTCATCATCACTTCGATCGGCCTGCTTGGCATCGCGAAGATACACGCGCTCGCCTACTCGAGTACGGCCACGGCCGGCATAAGGTCGATTGTCGCGCTGCAAGCGGCTGGACTCGCTACGAGCATGCATGCCAATCGGAGCTATTGGACTGGGAATGCTGTACCGCCTGGGCCACTGCAAATCAAGATCACCGGCACCGGGATCGACGATGGGACCCTGAATGGGACCGCCGCAACTCTCGGCACCTGCCAATCCGCTACCAACCCGACCCCCTGTGACTGCGTTGCCGGCTACGGTCCGACGCCGTGCAATAACACCGAGATGGCCGCATTCGATTTGCACAGCTATGCCTTCCAGCTGAACGCGGCACTCAACAATTCGAACCCGATCACGACGATTACATGTGTGCGTATTCCATCCCCCACCAACTGCACGATCAAGGTGCAGTGGACCGAAAAAGCGGTGTCGGTCAACAAGCAGGGTGCCAACACCCAGCTACTGACGTTCGCGCCGGACTACTTGTTGTACGTGGAGCCGTAGGCGATGAACGCGAAGCATTGGAAAAATCGCAGCCTCCCGGGTGAACGGGGCTTTACGCTTCTCGAGATCTTGATCGCGCTGACGATTGGCTTATTTTTGCTGGGCGCCCTGCTGATCATTGTTCAAACCAACAAAACCGTGTTCGGTAATCAGAACCAGCTTTCGCAGCTGCAGGATGGCGAACGAATGGCGCTGATGATGATGTCGGATGTGATCCAATCGGCCGGCTATTTCCCGGACCCCACCGTCAATACGCAAACCTCGACGCTGACTGCCGTTGCCCCATTCGGCAGCGGCGAATCCATCTCCGGCACTTTTTCCGCGGCCCCTCCCGGAGATACGATCTCCGTTCGATACATGACTGCCGGCGGCGACGGCATTTTGAACTGCAGCGGGCAGTCGAATCCGCTCGGCGGACCGAACACGCTATTCGTGAATTCGTTTCAGGTTGTAGCCGGTCAGCTGGTGTGCACGATGAACACCGTCCCGTACAACCTGGTCAACGGCGTTACCAGCTTAAATCTTCTGTATGGCGTCAAGACCAGTGTGGCGACCGTAGCCAACGACGTCGATACCTACATGGACGCGCAGCAAGTCACCGCGGCCGCACTGTGGGGCAGTGTGATCACCGTCATGGTCCGACTGACTTTCGCCAATCCACTGTACGTCGCGGCCAATCCGCAGGGCCAGTCACCGACGGTCACCATTCAGCGCGTCGTCGGCGTCATGAATCGAACAGGTCCAATGCAATGAATACCTATCGCGTAGGCGCACAGCGCGGCATGGTGTTGATTTCCAGCCTGTTGCTGCTGGTGGTGGTCACGATCATCGCGCTCAGCATGTTTCGCAGCTTCGGCATTCAGGAAAAGATCGGCGGCAACATGCGCGAGAAGCAGCGCGCACTGCAAGCCGCGGTTTCCGCCCAGTCATATGCGGAAAATTGGCTGAGCGCCAATGCCACCGAGGTGCCTACCCCGTGCAACACCTTGCTTAACGCCAACACTAATCAGGGACAAATCTGTTCCAACAAATTGTCAGCCACGGTGGTCGATATCACGAACGTACCCTGGAAGATTGGGACCGCCGACATCGGCGTGAAGTACCTGCCGCCCGGCATGGTGGTCAGTGCAACGACCTCGGTGAGCCTCGCCAACCCCACGTACTTTGATGTTCCGCGTTTTTACATTTCCGACCTAGGTCCGTCGGCCGACCCGAATATTCCCGGTGAAATCTACCAGGTCGATGCGGTCGCCTTTGGCGGATCGTCCAGCACCGCAGCGGTGGTTGAAAGCACTTACGCCGTATACACGAGCTCCAGCAACAGGACTCTCTAGATGAAAACCTCATACTTCTCTGTGGCACTGCTCTTTTTGCTGGGAGCCCTCGCTGCCAGCCCGAGCAGCGCAGGACCAATCACATTCAGCGAAGACTTCACCGGGGCCTCGAGCGCGAACGCCTGGTACTTTTTTGGCGGTGCGTGTCTAACTGCTGGAACCGCAGCGCCCGCAGGGAACCCCGGCCTGATTCCGGGCTGCACCTCCGTGCTGGCAAGCTACTACAATCTTGCCGCAAATGCGGATCCCTACCTCGTCGGCGGCGACAGCGGTTTCCTAGGCTCCGCCACGGCTCCGGGGAGTGTCGGCGGGCAGGTGCCCGATCCCATTGATCCGGCGACGGGTATTGGCTACGGCGCGCTTCGCTTCACCAACGGCTCACAGAACATCGGCGGCAGCAACAAATACGGCCACAACGAACGCGGCGCCGTTCTTTCCAGGGATACCTTCGACACCGGCTCCGGCATCCAGGTGACCTTCAAGACGATCACCTACCACGGCGACTCTGGCGGCGCAGGAGGCGATGGTGCGGACGGGATCAGCTTCTTTCTTCAGGATGGCAGCAAGGCGCCGGGTCTCGGGGCCTTCGGCGGCAGCCTCGCGTACTCTTGTGCGAACAACAACGTTCCTTACGATGGCTTGACCAGCGCCTACCTCGGCTTGGGCATCGATGAATACGGCAACTTTCTCAACGGCACCAATCTTGTCGTCGGGTACACCGGCACCAATGTCGCGACCGGCGACAACTCCGCCTACGGCTATGGCTACAAGCCCGGCCGAATCGGTTTGCGCGGTGCGGGCAACATCTCAATTTCAGGGCTTACGAACACAACCTTCGGCTATGGGAACGATCCTTCCGATCCTTCGAAACCTTTTTATCCTCCGTCGCTTGCCACGTCTTGCGTTATTACGGGCGGCACCTATAGCTCAACCAGCAACAATTGCATCAATGTCTGCTCCACCGGCTCGAGTTACTATGCGCCGACCAATGTGTGCAACAAGGCGTGCACGGGCGGCGGTGTCTACGACTCAGGCACCAACACGTGCCAATCGTGCGCGACCGTGAACGGCACCTATAGTGGAGGACAGTGCACCAACACCACCTCCTGTGGCGTTGGAACATACTTCGCCGGTACAGCAAGCTGCGATACCTGCCCGGCGACCGGTTACGCGACCGGCACCTATAGTTCCGGCAACTGCATCCGGAGTTGTCCGACCGGTTACACCTACAATGGCACTGCTCCGGGATACTGCGTTCCAACGAGCGGGGCTTTCAATACGACATCGCTTGATAACTGTCCTGCCGGCTACGTCTTTCAGGGCACAACACAGTGCTACCCTTCTGGTTTGTCGCATTCGACCGCTGCCCCGTTGTCTTATTGTCCTTCTGGGCAAACGATAAACAGCGCCACCGTCAGCCCGTACACCTGCTATCCGAGCACCGCCACCTCTCAAGGCGGCGGGTTTTACTGCCCGGCCGGCCAAACGATCAACAGTACATTTACATCCTGCTACCCCAATACCCTGTCGCATTCGACAGTGGCTCCGTTTGTTTATTGTCCCTCTGGGCAAACGCTAAACAGCACCACCGTCAGCCCCTACGCCTGCTATCCAACGGGGCTCCCGCATACGACCACTGCACCCTTGGACTACTGCCCCACCTCGACGAATACCATCAGTACGACACATTGCTGCCCGGCAACATACACTTGGAGCGCGGGCCCAGGTCTGTGCAAGAACGGCGGTTTGACCACTCCGGCCACGACTGCGACCGCTATGTCGGCCGCCACTGCCATGACCCCGGCGATCCCCGAATCCGCGGCGAGTCCCGACACCGCCGCCACGGCCGCGCCCCTCGCGCAAACCGTCGCGGCCAACCAATCGCCCACGCTGATCACCACGCCGGTGGCGGGTGCGCCGGCCACCTTGCCTCCCACGACCGGTATCGTCGACGGTGAGTACGCCGTGCGCAAAACCTGCCAAACGGGCAACCTGTTCAACTACGGTAACGTCAATGCGCCTACCACGGCAGGTACGGCGACCCTCGACAATCCGGTAAATACCAAAGGTGTCCTGGACTACGCACCGATTCCGAACGCCTATAGGGAAGTCACCAGCTTCCAGATCGCGAATGAAAGCGCGATGACGCGCGGCGCGGCGACGCCTATTTTCTATAATCTGAAAATCACGCAGGACGGTCTGCTGAGTTTCTCATACAGCGTGAGCGGCGGTGCGTACTCCTACTTGATCAAGGACCAATCGATCAAGGACGCCAACGGTCCGTTGCCCACAAGTTTCCGAGTCGGATTCGCCGGCTCAGACGGTGGCGCCAGCAATGTGCATGAGATCATGTGCTTCAAGGCGGCCTCAACGACGCAATCGGGCAGCTCCGCGACCGTCAATGAGAAAGAAGCGGCCAAAGTGGAGGCGGGCACGCAGGCATATTTCGCTTTCTATAATCCGAACAACTGGACCGGTACGGTGACGGCGAACACGCTGCTCGACAACGGGTCCGGCGTGGTCACGGTAGCCACTACGGCCAACTGGGATGCGGCTTGTTTGCTCTCCGGTACAACCGCTGGCATGCCGTTCCCTGCAGCGCCTCCGAACGGCGGATGCGCTTCAACCCAAACCGGCGGCCCGACAAGCGCAAGCCCCGCGCCGGGCAGTCGCATCATGCTCACCTGGGATACGGTCGGTAACGTCGGCATCCCGTTCGAGTGGACTAATTTGAATAGCGCGCAACAGGCCGCACTGACTTTCGGCGACGGCAACTTCACCAGCAACCGCCTCAATTATCTACGCGGCGACCGCAGCAAGGAGATCAACACGAGCGGCGCGGGCCTGTTCCGCGCACGCGACAGCATCCTCGGCGACATCGTGGACTCGAGTCCCAACTGGGTGGGACCACCCTCATCGCCCTACACCGCGACCTGGAGAGACCGCCTCATCGGGGGCAGCATGCCGGAAAACTCAGGTAGTCAAAGCTATCTGCAGTTCACGGCTGCCGAACAAACCCGCCAAAACGTCGTGTATGTCGGCGCCAACGATGGCTTCTTGCATGGATTTCGTGCCGGCAGCTTCAACACTAACGGCGCCTTCGTGGCCAACGCCACGACTCCCAACGACGGAGCGGAAGTGCTGGCCTATATGCCGGGAGCCTCACTGGTGAGCGCGGCATTGCCCTCCGCGGCCGGCGGCTGCACCAACGACGTTTCCAGCGAAACCGTGGTGCAAAACATCCACGGTGTGACGCCGGCCGTCGGTGCGAATGCGGCATGCAACGGAGCCCTAATCGATTATTCCAATTCTCAGTACGCACATAACTTCTTCATCGATGCGACGCCGGGTTCGGGCGACTTGTACTACGGCAACCAGTGGCACACATGGCTGGTAGGCGGCTTGGGGATCGGAGGCAGCGCCATCTACGCGCTCGAGGTCACAGATCCCAGCACGTTCAGCGAGGCCAACGCTTCGAACGTCGTCGTCGGCGAATGGACTGCAAATTCGATCAATTGCGCCATTGTCTCGAATTGCGGCAACAATCTCGGCAACACGTTTGGAACCCCGCAGATCCGTCGCTTGCACAATGGCAATTGGGCGGTCATTTTCGGCAACGGCTACGGCAGCGTCTCGGGTGATGCCGGCATCTACGTCATGTCGATAGACAGCTCCTCCGGGGCCAGGACCTTTTACTATCTCAGCACCAATACCGCGGGCGGCAACGGTATTGCCTATACGACCCCGGCGGATTTGGATGGCGATCACATCACCGACTTCGTCTACGCCGGCGACCTGAAGGGCAACGTGTGGCGCTTCGACTTGACCAGCAGTGATCCGGCGAATTGGGCGTCTGGGACCACGCCGTTATTCACCGCTCAGTCCGGTCAGCCGATCACCAGCCAGCTCTTGGTCATCTCGGTCAACACCGTGGGGAGCCCACCGCGCCTGCTGATCGAGTTCGGCACCGGTCAGCGCACCCAGATTACCAATCTGGCTCCGGAGCAGTTCGTCTCGGGCACGCAATCGATCTATGGCATTTGGGACTGGAACTTGTCTGCCTGGAATGCCCTGGAGCCGGGCGCTGCCTACGCAGCCCTCGATGTGGCGGCGACCGGACTCTCTTCTCCTTTCACGTTGAGCAGTGGCAATCTGGCCAGTCAGACGCTGACTCCCACCGCGAATGACACGGTCGACGGCACGAACGCTCCAGT
>DASYIN010000017.1:0-3591 GCA_035997505.1 Steroidobacteraceae bacterium
CCCGCCTCGCCCACGTAGAGAGGGTTATTCTTGCGGCGGCGGCAGAGAATCTCGATGGTGCGCTCGACCTCGAGCTTGCGCCCGATCAACGGATCGATTTTGCCCTTGCGCGCCGACTCATTGAGGTTCGTGGCGTATTTCTCCAGTGCGTTGCCGCCGCCATCCCCCTCGCGTTCCGCGTCCGGGGAGGCCGCCGCATCGTCGCGCTCACTGCGCTCCTCGCCGCCGGCCTTGGATAGACCGTGCGCGATGAAATTCACGACATCGAGGCGCGACACATCCTGCATGCTGAGCAGGTAGGCCGCGTGCGACTGCTTTTCGCTGAAGATGGCGACCAGCACGTTGGCAACGGTCACTTCCTTCTTGCCGCTCGACTGCACGTGAAACACGGCGCGCTGCAGCACCCGTTGAAACCCCAGGGTCGGCTGCACGTCCCGGTCCTCGCCGGCGGGCAGGCGCGGCGTGGTTTGATCGATGAATTGCTTCAGTTCGGTCTTGAGCTTGGCGGTATCCGCGCCGCAGGACTTCAATATTTCCCGGACTTTGGGTGCATCCACGATCGCGAGCAACAGATGCTCGACCGTCATAAATTCGTGCCGCGCCTCGCGCGCGCCGGCAAAAGCATCATTCAGGCAAAATTCCAGTTCTTGACTTAGCACATTACGCCTCTTCTAGCGTTGCCATCAGCGGATGCTGATGTTGTCGCGCATACGCGATTACTTGAGCCACCTTGGTCTCTGCAATTTCATAAGTGAAGACTCCGCACACTCCTTTGCCTTTGGTATGTACCTCCAGCATAACCCGAGTCGCTTTGGTGCGGTCCATCGAGAAGAACCGCTGCAAGATGTCGACCACGAACTCCATAGGAGTGTAGTCGTCATTGATCAGAACTACTTGATACAGAGGCGGTCTTTTGAGCTTCGGCGCCGCTTCCTCGACGATTAAGCTCGTTCCGTCCCGCCCGCGTTCAATGTCACTCATGAGTTATCAGTTTATAGGGCGCGTTTTGATGGTTTACAAGACAGTCGTTCCAAACCCGCTCAACTAGAGCCGCTAAACGCCTTCATACACCCTAATGCTACTAACTGTCGCCAATCGCTGTCACTTTACTTTAACAAGTAAAAACAAATGCTTGAGGGTCCAAGCGCAGAGCCCGTATGATTGCCGCCAATGATCGATACGCGCTCAAACGAATGGCTGTCGCGGCTGCAAGCCAATGGGCCCAAAGTAGTATCGATGGTGATTGCAGTCCTGATTTTGCTGCAGCTGCTGCAAATCGGTTACTCGTTCATATCCAAGCCCTTGAAGACACCGCAGCCGGTACTCCCCACCGCCAGCCCTAGGCAGGCTCATTCCGGTGTGGACATGCAATCCGTGGTCTCCGCGCACCTGTTCGGCGTCCCGCCGGCCGAAACCCAGGATCCCGAAAACGCGCCCCAGAGTTCCGCCAATTTGCTTCTGGCGGGCACGATAGCAACCCAAGACCCAAAGCATGGCGTCGCCATCATCAGCGACGGCGGGGGACCCTCGAAGGTCTATTCGGTGGGAGAGCGGATCAGCGGCGCTTCCCTGCATTCGGTTTACCTGGATCACGTCATTTTGGACCGCGCCGGCGCGCTCGAGACGCTGCTGCTGCCCCGTCAGTTGCCTCCCTCGAGCCGCGGAGTGAGCGCTGCTCGGCGTATTCCGGCCGGCGACCCTCGGACCGCCGTCGCGGTCGACAACATTCGTCGAATGGTGCAGCAAGACCCCGGGATCCTGGACCAGGTGATGCGCACCGTGGCCTCGTATGACAACGCAGCTGGAAAACTGAGAGGCTTTCGTGCTTATCCGGGGCGAAATCGCGCGATATTCAGCAAGTTGGGCTTAAAGGCTGGAGACTTGGTAACCGCCATCAACGGCACGCCCCTGGACGACCCGCAGCACGCCCAAGATGTATTCAATACGATTCAGACTTCGGATCACGTCACCGTTACCATCGAGCGCGGCGGCCAGAAGCAGGACATCACCTTGAACATTGCGCAAGTAGCAGCCCAGGCCAGCAAGGAATTGGACAGCGAGTCGAACACCGGACCTTCGCCTAACGGCGCGCAACCGCCGAATCCGTCGCCAAACACCACCAATGAAAATTCAAACGAATAGCGCCGGCGGCGGTCGAAGCCGTTCAACATGCGAGTACCCCTGATGGCAAAGTCGACCGATCATCATTGCAAACGCTGGACGACGGCCGTGTTGGCACTGTCGGGCATGCTGGCATCGGTCACGCTGCCGGCTGCACCGCAGCCGCAACTCAAAGCGCAGGAAAGCGCGACGATCACGCCCAATTATAAGGACGCGGACTTAAGCCAGATCATCCAGGCGGTCAGCGAAGTGACCGGCAAAAATTTCATCATCGATCCGCGCGTCAACGCCAAGGTCACCATGCTGTCGGCGACGCCCATGTCGCCGCAGGCCTTTTACGAAGCGTTCCTGGCCGTGTTGCAGGTTTACGGCTATGTCGCCGTGCCGGCCGGCAAGATCATCAAGATCGTCCCTAATACGGACCTGCGGCAGCTGCCCGCCAATGATCTGCCCAACAATGTGAGTGCGACCTCGGATGAGATCGTGACCCAGATCGTGGTCTTGAAAAACGTCAACGCGGCCCAGTTGGTGCCGATGTTGCGGCCCCTGATTCCAACGTATGGCCACCTCGCCGCCTACCCCAGCGGCAACATGTTGATCATTTCGGATCGCGCCAGCAACGTGAGCCGCGTCGTGCGCATCATTGAACGCATGGATGAGAGCGGCGATGAACCCATCGAGGTCATCGCGCTTCACAATGCCGGCGCCGCCGATGTGGTTCGGATCGTCAACTCCCTCAATCAGGGCGCAGGCACCGAGGGTGCGCCCGCCAAGGTTGTCGCCGACGAACGTACCAACAGTGTCCTATTGACCGGTGAGCGCTCTGCGCGCATGCGGCTCAAGGCCTTGATCCTCAACATGGACACGCCCATGGCCTCGGGCGGCGACATCCAGGTGCGGTATTTGCGCTACGCCGACGCCGAAAAGATCGCCGACAAGCTGAAAGGACAGGCCACCGCCTCAGCCAAGGCACAGGGCGGTCCGCCGGCCGGGACGCCGGCAGCTGCCGGCGGCGGTTCGAATGTCGATGCCAGCGTGACCATTTGGGCGGATGTCGCGACCAACGCGCTCGTCATCACGGCCCCCCCTAAAATCATGAAGTCCCTGATGGGAGTCATCGACAAACTCGACATCCGCCGTGCACAGGTGCAGGTCGAGGCGATCATTGTCGAAGTCGACGTGAACAAGAGTTCGAACCTGGGCGTTCAATGGTTGCTGTTCGGCCAAGGAAACAGCACGGTTCCGGCCGGCGTCATCAATCTGCCCGGCACGGGCACCAGCATCGTTGACCTCGCGGCCGCGGCGCTGGGCTTCACCCAAGGTACGACGACCACTTCGCAGGTTCCGGGCGTCGTCGGCACGCCCACCATCAGCAGTTCCAGCGTCGGCACCGGCGCCACGGTGGCGGTGGGCCGCGTCGTCAACAGCGGCGTGAGTTTCGCCGCGCTGATTCAGGCGCTGCGCAGCGAC
>DASYIN010000018.1:0-20016 GCA_035997505.1 Steroidobacteraceae bacterium
TCGGCTCGAAGGCGGTGGTCACGGGAGACATCACGCAGATCGATCTGCCCAACTCCAAGCAATCCGGGTTGCGCACGGTCATGGACATCTTGCGCGGCGTGCGCGGCATCGCCTTCACGATGTTCACCTCGCGCGATGTCGTGCGCCATCCGCTGGTGCAACGGATCGTGCAAGCCTATGAGGCGAGCGCCCCCAAAGACGGCCACTAAAGTGCGGCGGCGGCTGGACCTCGATCTCAGCTACGCCTCGCGACGTCCTTGGGTGCCCAGTGCGCGCCTCTTGATCCGATGGGCGACAGCTGCGCTCCCTTCCGCCAAGCCCTTCGTTTTGTCGGTGCGCATTGTCGGCAGAGGGCGCAGCCGCAGTCTGAACGCCCGCTACAGGCATAAGGACAGATCCACCAACGTGCTGTCGTTTGCCGGCGCTGGAGCGGCTCCCGACGGCCGGTTCTTCTTGGGCGAGCTGGTGATCTGCGCGCCGGTGGTTGCGCAGGAGGCGCGCGTCCAGGACAAGGCGCTGGCGGCGCATTGGGCACACATGACGGTCCACGGCGTCCTGCACCTGCTTGGATTCGACCACGAACTCGCGTCCGAGGCCAGAAAAATGGCCTCAAGAGAGATTCAAATCCTTGATCGGCTTGGGTTTTCAGATCCCTACCTTTGAATCCGGTATGCTCTGCCCCCATGTCCGAACAGCCTCAAGGCGGCAGCACCGGCCGTTGGTTAAAGCGCATTACGCAGTCGATGTCCGGCGAACCGCGCGATTTAGCCGAGCTGGTCGAGAGTTTACGCGAGGCGAGTGAGCGCGGACTGTTCGACGGCGATGCGCTGGTCATGCTCGAAGGCGTGCTTGCGGTCGCGGACATGCAAGTACGCGACATCATGGTGCCGCGCTCGCAAATGGTCTTCGTCGAACGCGATGAGTCGCCCGAGAAGCTGGTCGAATTGGTGGTCGAATCGGGGCACTCGCGTTTTCCGGTGATCGGCGAGGACCGCGATCAGATTCTGGGCATCCTGCTCGCGAAGGATTTGCTGCGGCTGCAGGCCACGGAGGACGAGGACTTCGAGATCCGCGAATACATGCGCCCCGTGATATTCGTCCCGGAGAGCAAACGCCTCAACGTTCTGCTCAAGGAATTTCGGCGCAACCACAATCACATTGCCATGGTGGTCGACGAATACGGCGGCGTCTGTGGTTTGGTGACCATCGAGGATGTCATCGAGCAAATTGTCGGCGAGATCGATGATGAGCATGACGTTGAGGATGACCAAACCATCCGCAAGGAGCGTCCGCGCGAATTCACCGTCCGCGCACTGACGCCAATCGGCGATTTCAACCAGTATTTTTCCACGCAGTATTCCGACGAGGAATACGACACCATCGGCGGCCTGCTGATGCAGGAGTTCGGCCGTCTGCCCCGCCGCGGCGAAACCATCAAGATCGGCGATCTTGAATTTCGGATCTTGCGCGCGGATCGGCGCCGCATCGATCTGTTGCGCGTGACCATTCCCTTCGACATCGAGCCGCCGGCGCACGAGTCGAGCGCTTGAACGTCGGCTTGCGCGGACCCCAGTCCGCGCGATGGCAGATCTTGGCGCGCTTGGCAGCCTCGTTTGCCGCCGGCGCGAGTTTCAATCTCGGCTTTGCACCCTTCGGTTGGTGGGTGCTCGCGATCATCGCGCCGGCTGCGCTGTTCGCGCTGATCCGCGGTTTGCCGCCGCGCCGCGCGGCCGGGACGGGCATGGCATTCGGGGTTGGCCTGTTTGGATTCGGCACTTACTGGCTCTACACCTGCCTGCACGTGTTCGGCCTGGTGCCGATCTGGCTTACGCTGCTGCTGCAGACCGTGCTGGTTGCGGCGATGGCGCTTTATTTTGCGGCATTGTGCTACGTGTCGAACCGCTTCTGGCTCAAGCCCGGTGCAACCCGAGACTGGCTGGTGTTGCCGACGTTGTGGGTGCTGCTGGAATGGTTGCGCGGCTGGCTACTGAGCGGGTTCCCGTGGCTCTCGACCGGCTACGCACTGATCGATTCGCCCTTGTCCGGTTGGGCGCCGATCTTCGGTGTGTATGCAGTCACCTGGGCGGCGGCCACCGTTTCAGTCGCGATCAATGTCGCGTTCATGCCGGCTGTGCTTTTCTCGCGCCGCTGCTTAGGCATAGCCGCTGCCGCCATGCTGTTTGCCGTGCCCGCATTGCTGGCGCAACACCATTGGACGCTGGCTGTGGGAGCGCCTGTGGCGGTCGCCGCCGTGCAAGGCGCCGTGCCGCAGGATCAGAAGTGGCAGGTGAAAAATCGCGAGCTCACCATGCAGCGCTATCTGCGGCTTACCGGCGATGCGTGGGGCTCCCGCCTGTTCATCTGGCCGGAAGCCGCGTTGCCTGCGTTGGCGCCCAATATTCAGGACTATTTGATCAACCTTAAGGAGCTGGGACGCGCTCACGATGCCGATTTTGCAATGGGGCTCGTGAATTATCTGCCGGAAACCAAGCAGTACTTCAATGGGATCCTGGTGCTCGGTCAGGCCGGCGACGGCTGGTACTACAAGCGGCACTTGGTGCCTTTCGGCGAATACTTCCCCGTGCCGCCCTTCGTGCGCGCCTGGTTGCGGCTGATGAGCCTGCCCTATGACGATTTCACGGCGGGCGGCTCGCATCAAGCTCTATTGAGCGCGGCCGGGCAAAAGCTGGGCTTCACGATCTGTTACGAAGACGCGTTCGGCAGCCAACAGCTCAAAGTTTTGCGCCAAGCGACCTTGCTCATCAACGTGACCAATGATGCCTGGTTCGGGGACTCCACGGCGCGGCATCAGCATCTGCAAATTGCGCGCATGCGCGCGCTCGAAGCCGGGCGATACCTGGTACGTGCCGCGAACGACGGCATTACCGCGGCGATCGACAGCCGCGGGAAAATCATCGCACGCCTGCCGCAATTCAAAGAGGGCGTGCTGCGCACCGATGTGCAGCCCATGACGGGTCTAACGCCTTACGCGCGGGTCGGCAACTACCCCGTCGTCATCGCAGCCTTGAGCTTGCTGGCAATTGCGGCTTGGCGGCGCCGCGCCGGGTAGCCCGCCGTAGATCCACCAGATTTTCCTCGTCTCGGGGTAGGACCTCAGCGTGATGATGATCCCCCCTCGAACAGCGGCTCGATTCCCGGATCTCGCGCAATTCCGCCGTACAAATTGAAGCCGCGGTCGAGCCAATCACGCAGTGAATCGTCGCGCTCGAGCAGCGGCAGCGTGCCTGCGGCGGCCGCCCAATAAAATCCGCCGAGCGCGATGTAGTCGGCGAAATTCGGCGCTGTGCCCCCGAGGAAGCGAAATTTTTGCAGGTGCGCGCGCAGCGGCGCCAGCGAGGCACGAATGGCCGGCAAGTGGGTCGCGCGGTCCGCCGTAAAGCTCTCGAGCGTTTTGCCCTTCATGCCTTTTTCCCGGCTCTCGCGAAAGTAGGGGCGATCCACGGAGCGCGCCGCGTCGTGCACATCCTTGACATAGACCCTGAACATCTTGCGCATAACTTCGTTCATGAACCAAGCGTCCATGAGTCTCACGAGTGCGTACTCGGCAGGTGTGTTGAATAATAGCGGTTGCTGGGGAAAGGCTCGATCCAGATATTCGGCGATGTCCCAGCTTTCCGCGAGCGCAGTATCGCCATGTTCCAAAATCGGCACGGTTTTGAACTTGCCGTCAAATATGCGCGGGATCTCGATAAATCCCAGGTACTTGGTTTCGAATGGAATACCCTTGTGAGCCAGCGCATAGCGGATGCGCCAGACAAAGGGACTTGCGGAGCGACCATTCTCCAGCGCGAGTTCGTAGAGGTAGAGCGGGTTTGAGTGGGGTTGCATGTATTTTCCTCCGCAGCGCGCAAGCCTATAACATGAAGGCGTGACGCACTTCAATTCGGACGACGAAATTGCCGCGATAGGCGCGGGTCTCCTCGACCTGTCGCTGCCCAAACCGCGCTGGACGCATGCGGCGCACTTTGCCGCAGCGCTGTGGCTGATCTCATGCCGTAAGGACCTGGACGCATCGCGAGACATGCCGGGTTTCATTCGTGCATACAACGAAGCCACGGGCGTGGCCAACTCGGATACCGAGGGTTATCACGAAACCATCACTCAGGCCTCGTTGCGTGCCGCCCGCGCCTTTCTGCGGCAAGATCCGGCGCGAAACTTGTTCGCGACCTGCAATGCGCTGATGGCCTCGCCGCTGGGCAAGTCCGATTGGTTGCTGGTCCATTGGACGCGCGCCCGGTTGTTTTCCGTGGAAGCGCGCCGTCGTTGGGTGGAACCTGACTTGAAGCCGCTGCCCTTCTAACTCGGGTTCCTAGGCGAAGGACGGCAAATCCGTGCCGCTCGAACCAATTTTCGCTTCGGCAAATCGGTGCGGCAGCGTCGTCAGCATTTTCGATCGCAACACGTCGCGGCCCGCGGCGTCGGGAGCTTTGAATCGCAGCTCCAGCGTGATTGAGACGGGATCGATCTTGGTCAGAAAGCAGCCGACCACTGCCGGCTCACCGGCAATTTCCGCGGCCACACTCAGCGCCAATTTCCGGGCCGCCTCGACGTCGGCGTCGCGGCTCAATCGGATGGTGATGGCGATCGGCCAAGGCGCGTAGGTCGTGTTCAGGTTGATCGTGACCTGGCTGGCGGCGATGGCGTTGGGTAGGACGATCATATGTCCATCCGGCGCGCGCAGCGTGGTGTATCCCAGGGAAATCAGCTCCACGACACCGATGTCCGTGCCGGTCGGAGCGGTGACTTGCAGCGTATCGCCCAGGCGAAACGGGCGGTAAATCGCGATGGATATGCCCGCCACCAGATTGCCGAGCGTGCTTTGCGCCGCGAGACCGATGACCACCGACACCACCCCCGCGCCGGCCAGCAGGGCCGTGCCCATGGATCGGAGCATCGGAATGAGGTGCGCATATAGAATCAGCACCACGACCCAGATCAGGACGGTGCCGAACTGCTGCAGAAAACTGATCGTGGTGCGGTCCATGTGCCCTTTGCGGGTCAGGGAGGCATGGACGGCGGCGCGCAACAATCGCGACACGAGCAGCGCCAGCAGCACAAAAACGACCAGATAGATGAGCGCGCCCCACAACGTATCCGGTTTTAGAAAAGTCAGAACATCGTGCTCGCCAACTTTGACATCTTTGATGATGTCGGCGTCAACCATCAGGAAATCCGCTGCGTCGGCGGCATGCGCTCCTCGCAGTCTTCCACGCGCATGCATGCGCATTGGAAACTGTCGTTGAGAATCGATTTCATCTGAGTAAGCCGCTCCATTTGCTCATCGAGCTCAGTCAGCTTCTTACTCGCCAGCATGCGCCACCGTTCGGCGGGGGTCGTGGTCACCGGGTAGCCGCTGAGAAAAGTTTTGGTTTCCTTCACCGTGAAGCCCGCATCCAACGCCAGCAGAATGATTCGGATCCTGCCGAGCACCTTTGAATCGTAGACCCGCCGTTTCGAGACCCGCGAAGGCGGCGGCAGCAGACCTGCTTTTTCGTAATAGCGTAGCGCCGAGGTCGAAAGGCCTGCGCGTCGCGCGACCTCCCCAATTAGTAGTCCCATGAGCATCTCCGAAAATAGAAAGCTTGACTTGAATCGCACTTCAACTCGTACGCTTCCCAGCCTCGCCATTGGAGGACCGATCGTGATGAAATCAGTTCCCTATCTTGCCGCTTTCGTATTTTCAGTGTCAGGCACATCGATGTGTATATCCATGTCAGCGCACGCTGACACGACGGCAGCGGCAATCACCCATGCGATCGCCGATCCCCGCCGGCCAATTGACCAGGCCAAGCTCGATGCCACACGCAAACCCGCGCAGCTCATGGCCTTTGCTCAATTGAAGCCGGGTGATGTCGTCGCGGATTTCATGCCGGGAAATGCCTATTTCACCCGCATATTGAGCGACGTGGTGGGCGCGCGCGACCACGTTTACGCCGTCCTACCCGCGGAGCAGATCGCGAATTGCCCACCGAAAGAAGTGGCTGGCACATGAGCGCTGAGTCGTGACGCAAGTTACGCCAATGTGTCTGTTTTAAGCGACGCGAGCGCGAACTTTCGCGCGCCGCAGAAACTCGACCTCATCTGGACGGCGCAGAATTATCACGATCTACACGACTCGTTCATGGGCCCTGCGGACGTGGCGGCGCTCAACAGGGCATTCTTCGAAGCGTTAAAGCGCGGGGGCGTGTTTTTGGTCATCGATCACGCCGCCGAGTTGGGGTCGGGCGTACGGGACACCGAAACACTGCATAGGATTGATCCGCAGCGCTTGCGCACGGAAATAGAAGCTGCCGGCTTCGTTCTCGAGGCGCAAAGCGGCCTGCTGCGCAATCCGCAGGACCACCACACGCTTTCGGTATTCGACGGCCGCGTGCGCGGGCGAACGGATCAAGTCATCTATCGATTTCGCAAGCCCAAGTGAGCGGATTGCACGTCTTGGCACGGAACCTGCTTCGTACAAGAGGCTATGCCGTATCGCACGATTCAATGAGTATCAGCGCGCTTCGCAGTCTCCAACGGCAAGTGCGCGCCGCCGCTGGCCTCTCGCGGCAAATTATTGCCGCTCGACCGTAATCCATCACCTCACAGGATAGCCACATGTCACCACTCCCAATTCCCTCTGCCGTCACGGCGACGCTTCCCGCGGCGAATATTCACCCCCACGCTCATGGTCATAAGAAAGGAACGCCGCTGGATCCCTCCCCATCCCCGGGTTCAACCAGCGGCACGTCCGCGCCCGTGGGCTCGACGCAGAACCTGTTCAGCCGCCTGTTCAGTTCGCTGCAGCAACTCATCGGCGCGCGGCCGGTGCCGGCGGCTGCCAACCCATTGTTGAGCGCGAGCGCCGCGGCGGGACCCACCGCGGCTACAGCGCCCAAACTCAATGTGATGGCTTGATCGTCGCCACTGCATCGCAGCAACGTCGTGTCTACGGCGTGCGATCCTGGCGTGCGCGGCGCCACGCGATGCCGAGAAGCAGCACGCTGGCCGCAAGACACAGGTAGGCAAATAGATTGCCGATTGCGACATAAACGGTGTGCCCGCCCGCCATTCTGGGCACGGTGACCATGAGACCATCCGCGGCTCGCGGATGGCGGTAAGGATCATTGGCATAGGTTTTTGCCGTGACGCGGCCGTTGGGGTCGATCAGTGCGGAGACGCCGGAATTGACCGCGCGCACCATGCTGACGCGCAACTCCACGCTGGCAAATACCGCAAGGGCCAGATGTTCCCAAGGCTCCGTGTCGGCGCCAAACCAGGAATCGCTGGTTAAATTCACCAGCAGGTTCGGATGCAGCTGTCCCACGCCGCGCACAAAACCCTGCAGGATGTCCTCATAGCAAATCACCGGACCCAAACGCCAGTCGCTGCCGTCCGGCGCTTGCAGCGTGATCACGCCGGGACCCTCCCCCGCCGTAAATCGTCCGGCGCCGGCCGGCAGCAACTTACGCAGCCATGGAAACGTCTCGATGCCGGGAACGTATTCTCCGAAGGCGAGCAGCCGCACCTTGTCGTATCGGCCGGCAACCTTGCCATTCCGATCGAGCAGAACGGCCGAGTTGAATGCGTCCTCGCGCGCGGCGTCGTACATTTCCGCCCCGATCATGGTCGGAATGCTGAAACCCCGACGAATCATCGCCAGCGACTCCGGCGGGAAGTCGGCGCTGAACTCGCGAGGCACGGCGACCGGATAACTGCCCTCGCTCCATACGAGCAACTGCGCGCCCTGGCCCTCGAGCCTGCGCGACTGTTCTTGCAGCGCCGTCAATTGGCGCAGCGCCTCATCGCGCGAGAATTCACCGTCGATGGTGTACGCAAAATTCGGCTGCACCAGCCCGACTTTGAGTTGCGGCGCATGCGCGACGATCTCATCAGTCTGGTGCATGCGCACCGCCCCGAAAATGAGCGCGGCGGCCAGCAAGCCGGCGGCGACGAGCGCCTGGATGCGTGCGGCACGCGCATTTAAGGCCAGATCGTAGAGCGCGCCGTTCACCATCATCAGCAATGCGGTCACGCCCAACGGTCCCGTCAGCTCGCTGATCTGGATGACCAGCGGATTCCAGGCCTGGCTGATCCACTGGCCGCAAGGAAACAGCTGCGGTACGAGCAGTTCGCTGCTGACCATGCCGATGGGTGCGAGCAGAGTCATCGGCAGCGACAGCCGACGGCGAATGGCGCAGACAGCGGCCGTAAACAACAAGAAGATAATGGCGCGGGTCGCGCAGAAGAGCAGGAAGACCAGCGCCGCACCGATCCAGGGAAAATCGGCGAAGCGGCGCATCACGTCGATCAGCCAGTAGAATCCGCCTGCAGTCTCGATGAGTCCGGCCCACCAGCCCAGGAACAGGGCGCGTCGATAGCCGCCCGCACGCTCGATGGCAATGAGCATCGGGACGGCGGCGATCCAGGCGAGGGGGGAAAAATCAAAGGGCGTAACGGCCAGAAACCACAGACAGCCGCTTAAGGTGCTTAAGCCCAGCGCACCATAAAAATTCAAGTTTCGCATTCGACCTTTTGTCAACAGCAGTTCGCGGCCGTCCGGCATCTCGGGTATTCTGACGCCCAATCATGCAAGAAAGATACGAACCCGCCGCTATTGAAGCGGAGGCGCAGCATTATTGGGACCAACAGCATAGCTTCGAGGCCAAGGAAGACGACAGCCGCGCGAAGTATTATTGCTTGTGCATGTTTCCCTACCCAAGCGGCCGCTTGCACATGGGACACGTACGCAATTACACCATAGGCGACGCGCTGACGCGATTCATGCGCATGCACGGGCGCAACGTATTGCAGCCCATGGGCTGGGACGCCTTTGGTTTGCCGGCCGAAAATGCCGCCATCGCCAACGGCGTGCCGCCTGCGAAATGGACCTTCGACAACATCGCGCACATGAAGGCGCAGTTCAAATCCCTGGGCTATGGGCTGGATTGGAAGCGGGAACTCACGACCTGCCGGCCCGAATACTATCGCTGGAATCAATGGCTGTTCCTGCGCATGTTGGAAAAAGGCATCGCGTATCGAAAAACCGGCGTCGTCAACTGGGATCCGGTCGATAAGACCGTGCTGGCGAACGAACAGGTCATCGACGGCAAAGGCTGGCGCACCGGCGCGATCGTCGAAAAGCGCGAAATTCCCATGTATTACCTGAAGATCACGGCGTATGCCGAAGATCTGCTCGATGAATTGAGCAGCATGCCGGATTGGCCTGAACGTGTGCGCGTCATGCAGGCCAACTGGATCGGCCGCAGTGAAGGCGTGCGGCTCGGCTTTCCGCACAACATCGGCGAAGGCGGCGTGCTGTGGGTGTTCACGACCCGTGCCGACACCATCATGGGCGCGACGTTTTGCGCCGTGGCGGCGGAGCATCCGCTTGCAGAGTTTGCCGCGCACGACAATCCCAAGCTGGCTGCATTTATCGAGGATTGCAAGCGCGGACCGGCGCTCGAAGCCGAGATGGCCACTCAGGAAAAAAAGGGCATGGCGACCGGCTTGCATGTGCGGCACCCGGTAAGCGGCGAACCCGTGCCGGTGTGGATCGGCAACTATGTGCTGATGAGCTACGGCGACGGTGCGGTCATGGGCGTGCCGGCGCACGATGAGCGGGATTTCGCATTCGCCAAAAAATACAAATTGCCGATCCAGCCGGTTATCGAGAGCCAAGGGCGTCCGTATTCTTTGGCGGCGTGGGAGCCTTGGTATTCCGATCATGGACGCTGTGTGAATTCCGGACCGTATGACGGATTCGACTATCAAGCCGCTGTCGATGCGGTCGCCAGAGATTTGCAGGCCATTGGCTTGGGCGAAAAGCGTACAACCTGGCGGTTGCGGGACTGGGGAATTTCACGGCAACGCTACTGGGGCTGTCCGATTCCCATCATCCACTGCAGGAGCTGCGGCGCGGTGCCGGTGCCGGATGAACAATTGCCTGTGGTGCTGCCCACAGACCTGGTGCCTGACGGCAGCGGCAATCCGCTGTTGAAGGACGAGCGTTTTCTAAATGTGAAGTGTCCAAAGTGCGGGGCCGATGCGCGCCGTGAAACGGACACCATGGACACGTTCGTGGACTCATCCTGGTATTTCCTGCGATTTGCCTGCGCTGACAATAATCAGGCCATGCTGGATTACCGGGTGCAATATTGGCTGCCGGTCGATCAGTACATCGGAGGCATCGAACACGCCATCCTGCACCTGCTGTATGCGCGTTTCTGGACGCGCTTCTTGAGAGAGATGGGGGCGGTCTCATTCAAAGAGCCCTTCGCGCGCTTGTTCACGCAGGGCATGGTGTTGAACGACGTGTTCTTCCGCAAGACCGACTCGGGCCGGGTGCAATACTTCAATCCGGTCGACGTGACGGTCACGGCCGATGATAATGGCAAAGGCAGCATCGCGGTGCTCAAGGCCGACGGCAAGGAAGTCGAATCGGGCGGCGTGGTAACGATGTCCAAGTCCAAGAACAACGGCGTCGATCCGCAGGTGCTGGTGGACGAATTCGGCGCCGACACCGCACGGCTGTTCATCATGTTTGCCGCGCCGCCAGAACAAACATTGGAATGGTCCGATGAAGGCGTGCAGGGGGCATTTCGCTTCATCAAACGGTTGTGGAAGGCCGTGTACGACCACGTGGCGCAGGGACCTGCGGCCCCGCTCGACAGGTCTGCGTTGACGGAGCCGCAACGCGCCCTTCGCCGCCATTCACACCAGACCCTCTCCAAGGTCACCGATGATATCGGCCGCCGCCGCACCTTCAACACCGCGATCGCCGCGGTCATGGAACTGTTGAATGCCGTGGCCAAATATCCGCTGACCGCGGCGCAGGATCGCAGCGCCGTGCACGAGGCGTTGGAAATCGCTGTGCTCGCACTTTCTCCCATCATTCCGCATGTCACGCATACGCTGTGGCGTGAGTTGGGTCATGGCACGGCGTTGATCGACGAGCCTTGGCGGCAGATCGACACCGAGGCATTGCAATCGGCCGACGTGCAGATCGTGGTGCAGGTAAACGGCAAGTTGCGCGCGCATATCACAGTGGCCGTGGACGCCGATGATGCCACGGTCCGCGCCGCCGCGCTGGCCGACGCCAATGTCCAGAAGTTCGTTGGCTCCTCCGCGGTTCGCAAAGTGATCATCGTTCCCGGCAAGCTCGTGAACATCGTGGTGTAATGCTCCGTGGCCAGATCGAGAATCTTCATCATTGTCGGCGCCTGCGCCTTGAGCGCCTGCGGCTTTCGCCTGGCCGGCAGCGATCCGTTGCCTGCTGTCATGGCGCGTCCGTATTTGTCGTTGAAGGATCCCTACACGGATTTCTCGCGCGAGTTCGAACACCAGCTCAAATCCTCGGGGGCGGCGCTACAGCTGGCGCGCGAGGGTGCAACCGCGACCGTGGAGGTCACCAAGGATTTGGTTGAGCAACGGACACTTGCGGTGTCCGCGAAAAACATCCCCACCGAATATGAGCTTACTTACACCGTGACATTCAGTGTGCGCGCCGCAGCCAAGGAACTGCTCGCGCCGCAGACCATCAGTCTCTCGAAGGACTTCAGTTTCGACGAGACACTGCAGCTAGCCAAAGAACACGAAGCGGACATCCTGCGCCAGCAGATGGCGCGGGATCTGGTTTCCATCGCAATGCGCAGACTAACGAGCTTGAAGTAACCCCTGGTGCACTCCCGTGCTCTTGGTCAACGCCATTGATCGGCTGGCTTTGCAAGTATTGCTGGATCGCTATGGCTTGTCCTTGCAGTTGGTCGCTCCCGAGGAGATTATTCCTGGCTCCTATTGGGGCGAGCGCGAGGCTGGTCTTAAGGGTTCAAAAATCTATGCGCGCCTGGACACACCTGTTCATTCGGTGCTGCACGAGAGTGCCCACTTCATTTGCATGACGCCTGAACGGCGCTCGGGACTGGATACCGACGCGGGCGGAGATCATGCGGAAGAAAATGCGGTTTGCTACCTGCAGATCATATTGGCCGGCTCGCTGCCGAATGTGGGTCAAGAGCGGATGTGCCGCGATATGGACGCGTGGGGTTACACCTTCAGACTGGGGAGTGCGGCGCAATGGTTTGCGCGCGATGCCGATGATGCGCGCGATTGGTTGGTTAAACACGGGCTGCTCGATCCGCAGTGCCGCCTCACGTATGCCTGCCGGTAACGCCGATCGCATGTCGCGCCGCACGGTGCTCGCCGGCTTGTCCGCGCTCTTCTTGGAGGGCTGCGCGCGCTTGGGATTTTTTGCCGCCAACGCGCCGGCAGTCTTTGGTTCGTACAAACGTCATGCAAATATCGCGTACGGGCCACAACCACAGCATCGTCTGGATGTGTACGTGCCGAACAGAGCCGGCACCTCCCTGCCCGTGGTTGTGTTCTGGCACGGTGGGCATTGGCGCGAAGGGGACAAGGCGGACTATCGCTTTGTGGGCGCCGCGCTGGCCGAATGCGGGTACGTCGCCGTGATCGCGAGTTATCGGCATTATCCGCAGGTAAAAATGCCGGGATTCATGGACGACGCGGCTCGGGCCGCATTATGGGCGGAGGCGCATGCGGGTGAGTATGGCGGCGCCCGCGAGCGTTTGTACCTCATGGGGCATTCGGCGGGCGCGCAGCTGGCCGCTCTGGTGACGCTGGATCAGCGATATTTCGCGGCTTACGGCGGAACCCCGCCGCGCGTTGCGGGCGTGATCGGCTTGTCGGGGCCCTATGATTTTCTGCCGCTGCTCGAAGCAGATGTCCAAGACATGTTTGGGCCGCCGGAGCTATATGCGCAATCGCAACCGATCAATTTCGTGCGCGCCGATGCGCCGCCCATGTTGCTGATTCAAGGGCTGAAGGACGAGACGGTGCGTCCGAAGAACTCGATCAATCTTGCGGCCGCACTCGGTGCGGTGGGGGTGCCGGTGACTTTGAAGCTCTATCCCAAGCTCTCGCATTCCGATACCGTCGCGGCGATGACCACGCTGCTGCGTGGCAGGGCGCCGACGCTCGCCGACATCAAGGACTTCGTCGACGCTCGCGCTGTTTAGCTACTTGGCCGCGGCCTGGGCCGGCATCGCATACACCTTGCCGAAGCGGTTCGCGAGAAACGCCTTCAATCCGATCTCTTCCTGACGAATGAGCCCGGACTGGGGAATCTCGCCGGCACTCAACATGTCGAGCACGGCGCAAATCCCGCCCGCCGTGGTGATCTGGATGCCGCTGCGTACCCGGCCGCCCATAGGGGCCGCATAGATCTTATTGGCATAGGTCTCTTGCATCAGCTGCCCGCCGCGCATGCCGCTCACCGTAACGAATACGATGACCACGTCTTGCAGGGTGATGGGCACCGCGTTCTCGAGGATGTCCTTGAGAAGCTCGCGTCGGTCGCGCAGCCGCAAGTCATTCAGCAGCGCTTTCATGATGGCGGCATGGCCGGGATAACGGATGGTGCGATAGTTCAGATTACGTACCTTGCCGGCCAGGGTTTCGCACAGCGTGCCCAGACCGCCGGAGGTATTGAATGCCTCGTACAAGATTCCATCGAGCGAGAATTCTTCCAGTTCTTCGAGCGGTTGTGTTTCGCGCAGCTGGCCGTTGACGATGGCTTCGCATGGTTCGCAGTACTCGTTGATGACGCCATCCGTGCTCCAGGTCAAATTGTAGTTCAGCGCATTGGAGGGGAATTCCGGCAACGCGCCGACGCGCATGCGAACGTCGTTCAGCGTATCGAATCGCGATGCCAGATCGGAGGCGACGATGGTGATGAATCCGGGCGCCAAGCCACATTGCGGGATGAACGCCGTGCGAGCGCCCACGCTAAGCTGCTTGACCGCGCGGGTGCTGGCGACGTCCTCGGTCAAATCCAGGTAGTGCGCACCCCCGGCCTTGGCAGCCTCGGCAATCAGGCGCGTGGCGTGATAGGGCGCTGCCGAGAGCACCGCAAATTTTCCCGATAGCAATTTGCGCAAGGTGTCGCCTTGCGTGATGTCCATTGCCGCTTTTTTGACCGGAACGGAGGTCTCGAGTCGATCCAGCTGCTGTTGTGAGCGATCGACGACGGTCACGGCATAGTCGCCCGAGCTGCCCAGAAACTCCGCAATCATCGAGCCGATTTTGCCCGCGCCAACTATAACGATGTCTTTCATGTCGCCTCCGAAGGGGCGCCTATTCTTATCTGCGCACTTGGCAAATGGTAGGGTCGATTTGGACGTATTTAAGGTATAAACTAGCTATTATGCAGGGCTAAAGCGACGATTCGTATGGATTTGATTGATGAAAAGCTGCTCTCCGCTTTGAGAGAAAACGGCCGCGCTTCCACCGCCCAGCTGGCTCGACTGGTAGGGCGCTCGCGCACCAGCGTGCAGAGCCGGATCGAAAGACTCGAGAAGCAGGGAATCATCACCGGCTACGGCGTCCGCCTGGCGCCGGAACTTGGGGCTGGCGCCGTCCGCGCGCACGTCATGATCAAGGTCGGCCCCAAAGAGGCGCGGGCCGTTACGGCGGCGCTGCGTGAAATATCCCAGGTGCGGCTGCTGCATTCGGTGAGCGGCGAGGCGGACCTGATTGCGGTCGCCGCCGCTGCCTCCGTCGCCGAAATGGACCAGGTCATCGATCGAATCGGCGCGCTGGACGGCGTTGAGCGGACCACCTCATCAATCATCCTGTCGACGAAATTCGAGCGGTGAGATTCGCTGGAGTGAGCACCGCGTCCAACGTCAATCGCAAGCCATCGCTACATGTTTTGCTGCCGACCATGGGAAGCGCCGGCGACGTGCACCCGTTCATCGCGCTCGGCATCGAATTAAGAGCCCGGGGCCATCGAGCAACGATATTGACGAATCCCATCTTTCAAGAGCTCATTGAAGCGCAGGGGCTCGGGTTTCTCGCCGTGGGCACGGCCGAGGAAGCCAATACGGCAATTGCGAATCCGGAGCTGTGGCACTTGCGCAAAGGATTCAGCGTCATTGCGCAAGTCATCGTGCCGGCCATCGCGGATGTCTTTTCGCTGATTGAACGACACGCGGACGCGAGTACCGTGGTGGCTTTCTCGAGTTTGGCTTTCGGCGCCCGCCTAGCACAGGAGAAGCTCGGTGTGCCGAGCGCTTCGGTGCATCTGCAGCCGAGTGTGATCCGCACATTTGCGGATCAGGGCATGATGGGGAATATCAGGCTGTCCGCGTCGCGTCCGATGTGGTTCAAGCGCGGCTTGTTTCGCCTGATCGATGCTTTGATCCTGGACCGCCGGCTCAAAGGTCCGTTGAACGATCTGCGCGCCCGCCTCGGGATGAGGCCCGTGGATCGCGTCATGCATCGCTGGATGCATTCGCCGCAACTGGTCGTCGCATTTTTTCCCGAGTGGTTCGCAGCGCCGCAACCCGACTGGCCTGTCAACGCGCACGCCGTGGGTTTTCCGCTGTGGGATGCGGGCGGCGAGGCAGCGCCGTTGGCAGAGGCCGAAGAATTTATAGCCGCAGGCGAAGCGCCCATTATTTTCACTCCCGGTTCCGCCGGATCCACGATGCAGCGATTTTTCAGAGAGTCCGTCAAGGCCGCGCAACAGCTGGGATTGCGCGCCATGTTGGTGACCAATTATCCGGAGCAGGTGCCGGCAAATCTTCCCCGCGGCATTCGGGTCTTCGGTTATCTGCCGTTCAGTCAGGTGTTGCCGCGTGCCGCATTGCTGGTGTATCACGGAGGCGTGGGCACGCTGGCGCAGGGCGTTAAGGCCGCTATTCCGCACCTGGTGGTTCCGCATGGCTACGACCAATTCGACAGCGGTTGGCGCATCGAACAACTCGGGTTGGGGTCCAGTATTCCCGAGTCCCGTTATCGAGCGGGACGCGTGGCGCGTGCGGTCGAAAGCATTCTGGGTGATGCTGCCGCGCCGCAGCGGCGCGTCGCCTGCGCGGCACGTATTGATTCACGAGATGCGGTTGCGCGCGCTTGCACTTTGATCGAGAGTTTGGCACCTAAACCATGAGCTCCGAGATCTTCATCTTCGCCCGCTTCCACGCAAAAGAAGGACTGCAGCAGGCAGTCGCGGAGACCATCCGTGAAGTCCTAGGGCCAACCCGTCAAGAACGCGGTTGCCTCTCCATTCATGCTTACAGAGCAACTCAAGATCCACGACTCTTTTACATCCATTCACACTGGAAAGATGAAACCGCATTCGACGACCACGCCCAGTTGCCGCACACCGTTCGATTTGTGCAAAAGGTGCAGCCGTTGATCGATCACCCGCTGGACGTCACCCGCACGTCGAGTCTCGCATGACACGAACCCGCAAGCTTGTCCTATGGACAGCAGTCGCCGCTCTCATGCTGGGCGGCTCTGCCGCCGTTCTCCCGTCACTCGTATCGGAAGGACACGCCGACCATGCAAGCGCTGTTTCGCTCAAGGAGACCCATGACTATCAAAACCCAGCCTTGCTCAAGAAAGCGTGGGCGCTGCCCGTGGCGGCAACCTACCAGGCTGGCATCGAATTTCAGCGAAACGGCAGCGTTTGTGGCCCGACCAGTCTGGCCAATGTACTGCACTCAATCAAACAACCCGGAGACCAAGAGAGCATCTTGCAGGGCACGAACTTCTCCACCGTGCTGGGCTATCTTCCCGAGGGGCTCACTCTCGATCAGCTCGCAGATATCGCGCGACAAAAGCTGCAGAGAAAAGTCACTGTGCTGCGCGATTTGGATCTAGCCGCCTTCCGTGAGCAACTGCGCCACGTGAACGATCCGACTCGCCGCTATGTCATCAACTTCTCCCGCGGCCCGCTATTTGGGACGGGCGGCGGCCATCACTCACCCATTGCCGGATATCTCGAGCAGGAAGACTTGGTGCTCATCCTCGACGTCAACAAGAAATACGGCCCCTGGCTGGTCAAGCCGGAACGACTTTACGAAGCGATGAACACCATCGACACCACGGCGCATAAAAAGCGCGGGTTGCTGCTGATCGAGTGATCCGCTCGCGTGGCGCATATACGGGGGTATAGTGAGTCATGCTCAATGTTTTGCTGCGAGTCTTCGCAGGGATGCTCATCGCCCTAGGCGCTCTTTGGTCGTTGCAGGGCGCCGGCGTTGTGCACGTCAAGCCGATTTTGTGCGTGGCGGATTGCGCCGCGTTGCAGGGCGCTTCCGGTCAATGGCTGGCGACTGGGATCTGCGCCGTCGCGCTTGGTTTGGTACTTTGGTATTTGGCCGGCCGCCGAACGAAGAAAATGCGAGCCGCGTCCAAGTAAAGTGGCCCACCCATATTTTTACAACGTGGCCCTTTTGTACGGGCCACGTACAGAACACCTTAGGAGGGTACGCTGACAAAACCGAGGGAGATCCGATGAAATTGACGCCTTCTGCCAGCCTTTGCGCGCTGCTATTTGCCGGCGCCAGCCTCATCGGCGGGTATGTGCAGGCTGCCGGTTCCCTGCCTGAAGTCATTGCATTGGCCGTCGCAGATCCAGCGCGACCGGAAGTCGATCGCAATCGCGATGTGGCGCGAAAGCCCGCCGAATCCCTGCAATTCTCAGGGGTCAAACCCGGTGATGCGGTCGCGGACTTTAATGCCGGTGCCGGCTACTTCACGCGTCTGTTTTCTAACGTCGTCGGCAGCCACGGCCATGTCTACGCGATCGAGCCCGTTGAAATTCAGCAGTACATCGCGAAATCGACAGCCGAACTACGGGGTTACGCAGCCAGTCGCCGCAACGTCACAGTCTCAGTCGAGACGGCGTTCGAGAGTCTCCGCTTGCCCAGGAAGCTCGATCTCTTCTGGATATCGCAGAACTACCACGATCTCCATAACAAGTACTTTGGTCCGGTGGACATCGCGGCATTCAACAAAGCCGTGTTCGATGCATTGAAGCCTGGCGGCTCGTACGTCGTCCTCGACCACGCAGCCTCGCCCGATGCCACGGCTGACGTCACGGAGACTCTACATCGCATCGATCCCGCCACGGTGCGTCGTGAAGTGGAAGCCGCGGGTTTTGTCTTCGACAGCGGAAGCGAGATTCTCGCGAATCCCGGTGATCCGCGCACCATCAAGGCATTTGACAAGTCCATCCAAGGCCACACGGATCAGTTCATCCTAAAGTTCCGCAGGCCTCAGACGCCCACGCCGACTGCCGCGGTGCACGACGGACAACACGACTTCGATTTCAACATTGGCGTGTGGCATACCCACATCAAGCGAACTCTCGATCCATTTGCGAGCGGTTCGGAATCCGTTGAGCTGAACGGAACCGTGAGCGTGCGCAAGGTGTGGGATGGCAAGGCGGAACTGGAGGAAATCGAAGCGGATGGGCCGAAAGGCCACTGGCAAGGCCTCACGCTCTTCCTGTACAACCCGAGCGCGCACCAGTGGAGTCAGTCGTTCGTGAACAGCAAGGTCGGGACATTGTCCCCGTCGTCGTCGAATATCGGTGAACTCAAGGACGGCCGAGTCGTGCTGATTGGTCAGGACACCGTGAATGACAGGACGATCCTGGTGAGGGCCGTGTGGTCCGACATCAAACCGGATTCGCACCAATACGAGGAGTTGTATTCGAATGATGGTGGGACGACATGGGCGCGATCGTTTGTCGCCAACTTGACGAGACTGAGGTAGCGAACACTCCCCCTTTGGTCCCGGGAATTACCTCTACGCCGCAAGTTCCTTCAACGCGTGTACGAAGGTGTCAAGATCCGCCGTTGACGTATAAACCTGCGGCGTCACGCGTACTCCATGAACCCCCGCGCCATCGATGGCGACGGTGTATACCTTGTACTTCTCTAGAAGAATGCGCGCAAGATCGCCCGGCGCGATGCCCTGCACGCCGACATTCGCGATGGCACAGGACCGTTTGGCATCGGTCGGGGTGTTCATAACTAAATTCTTCAACCCGCGTATCCGTCCGGTCCAGTACTGTTGTAGATAGCGCAGTCGCGCCTCCTTGCGCGCACTGCCGATCATCTCGTGGAACGCAAGGGAACGCTCGATCGTCAGGTCGGTATGCACCGGATGCGTGCCGGTATGATTGAATTTTCGAATATCGCCAACGGGCATGCTTTCGTCACCATAAATAGGCCAGAGCTTCTCTATCCGGTCGCGCCTCACATAGAGAATGCCGGCGCCGAGCGGCGTAGCGAGCCACTTGTGGAGCGAGGCCCCGTAGTAGTCACAGTGCAAGTCGGCAATTCGATAATCGAGGTGGGCGAAAGTGTGCGCAGCGTCGACCATCACCTGTACGCCACGCGCGTGAGCCATGTCGCAAATGGTGCGGACCGGCAAGATGTGCCCGGTGATGTTCACCATGTGGGGGATCATCAGTAATCGCGTCTTCTGCGTCAGCGCGTTGGCATATACCTTCACGATCTCATCGTCCGACTTCGGGTCCATCGGGATGTCAACGAATCGGTTTAGCAGTCCAAAGCGTCGGGACTGCAGTTTGAACATGTCAATCATCGAGCCATAATCTTGGTTGGCGAGGACTGCTTCGTCTCCTGGTTTCCAGTCGAATCCGCTGATCACTGTGTCAAGGGATTCGGTGGTATTGCGGGTAATGATCAACTCTTCCGGCGAACATCCCGCAAACGCTGCGAGCCTTCCTCGGATCCGAAGCTTGTCGTCGACTTGCCGCGTGCGCATGTAATGTGACGCTTCCAGGTTGACTGAACGCACATTGTCGATGAATGCATCGAGCACCGGCTGGGGTTGGAAGCAGTAGTAGCCGTTCTCCAGATTGATATAGTCGTTTGTCAGCCGGAACTGGCTTCTTACAGCCGCCCAGAACGCCTCATCCTCGGCGACCGCTGCAACCCCCTTGGTCGCGTACTGTGCCAACAAACTGGGGCCGAATATCAAGCCTAGAGACGCACCACCAGCCGTACTCAGAAAGCGGCGCTTGTTCATTCTCAGTCTCCGTGAACTTCTGTTACGAATCCCATCGCCGCCAGTTCTGCATGCGCCCGATCATGATACAGAGTTCGAAGTCCCTTTAGGCCCAAGTCCGTCAAGTCACAGCCCTGGCTTCAGGTGTAACTGTCGAGCCACACC
>DASYIN010000019.1:0-44040 GCA_035997505.1 Steroidobacteraceae bacterium
ATCAACGGCCGCGGCGTTTTCAGCGGCCTTGAAAATTCAAATTCGAACGGGCTGTCGACGTGCGCCGGCACGATGCGCTCCATCCGCTGCAGCATTTTCAGACGGCTCTGCGCCTGCCGCGACTTGGTGGCGGAGGCGCGAAAGCGGTTCACGAAGCCCTCGATCTCTGCGATCCGCTTCACCTGCCGCGCGTGCAGCACCGATAACAGCGCCAGTTCCTCGGCGCGCTTCTGCTCGAACTGCGAGTAGTTGCCGGCGTAGGCGCGAATGCCGCGATTCTCGATGTGCAATACCCGATCGATGATCGCGTCCAGAAATTCACGGTCGTGCGAGATCATCAGCAATGTGCCCGGGTAGGCCGAGAGCCATTCCTCCAGCCAGACGATGGCATCGAGGTCCAGATGATTGGTGGGCTCGTCCAGCAGCAAGAGGTCGGCGCGCGAACACAGGGCTCGCGCCATGGCGAGCCGCACGCGCCAGCCTCCCGAGAATTCGGCCACGGAGCGCTCGTGATCCGGCGTTTTGAAGCCCAGGCCGTGCATGATGGCTGCCGCGCGCGCTTTGGCCCGATAACCGTCGATGGTTTCCAGCGAGGAGTACAGCTCGGCCAGCGCCATGGCCGCATCGCGTCTTTCGGCGTCCTCGATGGCGGCTTGGATCTTGCGCAGTTCCGTATCGCCGTCCAGCACGAACTCGATTGCGGGCCGGGTGCTCGCCACGATGTCCTGCTCCACGTGCGCCGTTTTGATGGCCGCGGGCAGGTCGATGTCGCCGTGATCCGGCGCAAGCTCGCCTAGGATTGCGGCAAACAGGCTGGATTTTCCGGTGCCGTTGGCGCCCGTGATGCCGACTTTATCGCCGCGAAATACGGTGAAATTGACCAGCTCGAACAGCGCCTGCGGGCCGCGCCGCAGCGTGAGATCCCTCGCGGCGAGCAATTACGAAGAGAGGCGCATCGGCCGCAGCACGGTCGGCGCGCACAGGTTGCCGTGGTGCGGCGCGCCGCCCTCTTGGCCGGCGAGAATACCCAGCAATTTATTCGCTTCCATGGCATCGCCGAACAGTCGACCTTGCGCGTAGTAGCAGCCGTGGGTGCGCAGGAACTCGAGCTGCTGGGCTTCCTCGACGCCCTCCGCGATCACCTCGAGATCCAGGCTCTTGCCCATGTCGATGATGGTTCGCACGATGGCGGCGTCGTTCGTGTCCACCGCGACATCGCGGACGAATGACTGATCGATTTTCAACGTGCCGATGGGAAACTGCTGCAGGGCGGAGAGCGAAGAGTAGCCCGTGCCGAAATCATCGATGGCGAGGCTCAAGCCCATGGCATAGAGCTCGTTCAGCAGACCGATGGTGCGCTTCGGATCGGTCATCAAGGTGGTCTCGGTTACTTCCAGCTCAAAGCAGGTGGGCGATACGCCATGTTTGCGAAACACGCTGCGGCAGCGCGAAATGAAACTCGACTGCTTGAGCTGGCGCAGAGACAGATTGATGGCGATTCGCCCCGGGTGAGGCACGACCTTCTGCCATTCCCGGTAGTCGGAGCAAACCCGGTTCAGCACCCACTCGCCGATGTCCAATATCAAGCTGGTTTCCTCGGCGAGAGGAATGAAATGCGACGGTGAAATGTCGCCGTGACCGGGAAGGCGCCAGCGCAGCAGCGCCTCGGCGCCGACCACGCGTCCGGTGCGCAGATCCACTTTCGATTGATACAGAATCACCAGCTCGTCGCGCTCCAGGGCGCGGCGCAGCTTGCTCTTCAACATCAATCTCTCGACGGCCGCGGCATTCATGCTGGGGACATAGAAGGCGCAGGAGTTGCCGCCGTTTTGCTTCGAGTGGTACATCGCCGCATCGGCATTGCGGATCAGGTCGATCACATTCTCGGCATCGTAGGGACAGATGGCGATGCCGGCGCTGGCCGTGAGGTAGACCTCTTGCTGGTTGACGTAGAAGGTGCGGCTGATTTCATCGAGCAGGGTGCGGGCAAGGGTTCCGAGCGCCGTGCGATTGTCGCTGTCGACCGGCAGATCATCGATGAACATCGCGAACTCATCACCGGCGAGCCGGCCGATCACGGCATCCTTGCTCAGGTTTCGCGTCAGCCGTTCGCTCAAGATCTCCAGCGTCCGATCGCCCGCCGCATGGCCGAAGGTGTCGTTGACCTCCTTGAAGCGGTCCAGGTCAAGATACAGAAGCGCGAGCGAGCGCTGATTGCGCCGCGCACGCGCGATGGCCTGCTGCAGCAGATGCTGGAACTGCATGCGGTTCGGCATCTTCGTGAGCGTGTCGTAGCGCGCCAGGTAGCGGATGCGCCGTTCGGCGCGCTTGCGCTCAGTGATATTGCGCGCCACATAGATATTGCCCTGGAATTGCGGGTCTTCCGAGTCGATCGCGGAACTTGCCATCGACACCGGAATGGTTTGGCCGCTCGCGGTGCGCAGCACCGTTTCGCGCGCCTCCGTCGAGGAGTGCGTCGGATCGAAGGCGCTGCGATGCACCTCATCGATGAAGCCCAGCAGCGGCTTGCCGACCATTTCCTCGGATGAATGGCCGAGCAGCAGCTGCGCGGCCTCGTTGCAGCTTTTGACGATGCCATCCGGCGAGGTGACGAATACCGCGTCGCTCAAACTGTTGAGCACGGTGTTCAGGTAGTTCTTGGTGATCGTGGTTTCGTTCAGGTTCTGGCGCATGCGCTCCAGTGCGAATTGCAAATCGCCGAGTTCGTCCTGGCGTACCACGGCGAGCGGCCGCGTGTAGTCGCCTTCACCGATGCGATCCGCGCTCTTCACCAGCGCGGCAATAGGACCCGAGAGCCGGCGGGCAATCAGCCATGCGCCCAAGAGCCCCAAGATAAAGAGCGGTACGGTGATGACGGTGAACACGCTGCGGATGCGCTTGTTCTGCACTCCCTGCTTGCTCAGCAATTGCGAGCGGATGCTGAAGAGGGTTTCCTGCATTTCGGCGCGGCTCATCCAGATCTCGAGATTTCCCAAGTGCGGAAGCTCGGTGCGCAGGACGTAGGGACCGGAGCTGGTCGGCCGGGCCTCGGGATTGCTGCCCGAATAGAGAATTTCGCCGTGCGCGCCCCACAGCTCGACCCGCTCGATGTCGCGTTCATCGAGAAGTCTCGCGGCGACGGCGGCCACGGCCGCGTTATTGCCTTCCTTGAGCGCCGGAACAAGGGAGGTGCTGGTGATGTTGCTCAACGACTTGGCGCGTGCCTCGAGGTCGGCTTCCAGCTTCTGCTCCACGGTGGCGTACGTGAGCTGATTGGCATCGAAAGTGTTGACGCGATGCTCGTAGTAGGCCAAGCCGCCCAAAATCAGCGCAAGTACCGCGCTAACCCCCAGGGCGAGCAGCAAATAGCTGGTTTTAAGGCTTCGCGCCATCGATTGTCTCGTCCCCCGTCTCTTAACCAGTAATCATACCTGTTCAGGCCACCCCCCAAAAGGCCTGTTCAGGGCAACCCCCATAAGGCGCGAGGGTACAATTACGTCTCATGGCCGGCTTATATGCGCATTGATATCTATTCCGACACCGTCTGCCCCTGGTGTTATCTGGGCAAACGGCGCTTCGACCTGGCGGTGGCCGCTCGTCCGCAATACGAACCGGTGGTGGTTTGGCGGCCCTTCGAATTGAATCCTGACGTGCCGGTCGAAGGTGTAGACCGTGAAACCTTCATGGCGGCAAAAATGCCCGACCAAGTGCGCTTGGAGCAGGCGCACGCGGAGCTCGAGCGCCAAGGGGAAGCCAGCGGCATCCATTTCCGCTTCGACCTGATCAGCCGCGTCCCCAACACCCGACGGTCGCATATATTGATTGCGCACGCGGCGCGGCGCGGGCTGCAGGCCGCCGTCAAGGACCGCATCATGCGCGCCTATTTCGAGGAGGGCTGCGATATCGGCGATCCCGAAGAACTCGTGCGCTTAGGGTCGGAGGTCGGCTTGAGCGCCGCCGAGGCCCGCAACGCGTTGATATTGAGGGTGGGTCAGGATGGCGTGGTGGCCGCTGAACGCCATGCCGGCGTATTGGGCATCACGGGCGTCCCGACGTATATTTTCGACGGCCAGTACACGATTTCCGGCGCGCAAGAAGTCGGAATGTTTGCGCGCGTGTTCGATCAAGTCGCGGAATTTGCCTCCTCGCGCGGTGTTGCCTCGTGAATGATGGCGAGCTGACGGGGCAAGCGCGCACGCACATTGCAGAAGTCGCCGATCCAAACTGCCTGCTGCACGCGCAAGCGGTGCGGCCATTCCTCAATTTGCGCCGCGCCGCCCTGGCGGATGGAATCGACCTCAAGCCCATGAGCAGCTTTCGGGATTTTGAGCGCCAACTCGCCATCTGGAACAGCAAGTGGAGCGGCGCAAGGCCGATGTACGACGCCGCCGGCGGCAAGCTCGATGCCGCCGCGTTGCACCCTGAGGAACGCGTCGAAGCGATTTTGCTGTGGTCGGCGCTGCCGGGCGCCAGCCGTCATCACTGGGGCACGGATGTCGACCTCGTAGACGGCAACGCGAGCGCCGAAGGGTATCCGGACAAACTGACGCGCGAAGCGTTTGCGCCGCCCGGTCCCTATGCGCGGCTCGATGAATGGCTGGAGCTCAACGCGCCGCGCTTTGGTTTCTTTCGTCCTTTCAAGGGCGTGCGCTCAGGCGTGCAAGCCGAGCCGTGGCACTTGAGCTTTGCGCCGATCGCGGAAAAAGCCAGACAAGCCCTGACTCCGGCAGTTTTGCAGGCGGCCATCATGGCCGCTCCGCTTCAGGGAAAGGAAGTCGTGCTTGCGCGCCTCGCGGAACTGCACGTGCGCTACATTGCGGCGATCGATCTGCCGTAGCCCTGTTGAGCGTCGGCGCCTTACGCCCAGAGGGCTTTCAAGCGATCCAGCATCAAACCACGGACTTGGTTGATCTGCGTGTCTTCGGAGGTAAACAGCGGCGGATTACGCCGCAGCATCGGCCAGCGCTCGGTGCGCAGCACGCGGTGCAGATAGCCCAGGTTGCGTTCGATCGCTTCAAGATAGGGATTCTTGCCGCCGAACAAACACTCGACATAGCGGTAAGCATGCTCGAACTCGCCTTCGAGGCGCGCCACGAATGTTTCGCGCACGAACTCGGGAGTCTGGCGCAACAGGTCGAGGCCGGAGCTGTAGCGCACGCGCAGCGATCCATCGACCGCGGTGGTGGCGGCGATGCCGCCCAGCACGAATTCCGGATAGAGCCGGTCGCGGCATTTCTCGAGATAGCAGCGATCCGCCATTTGCGCGATCAGATCCGCGGTGCCAAGCAAATGCCCCAGCTTTCGATCCTTCGGATCGGCCAGCTGAATCATGTTGAGCTTGATCTCGTAGCCGGTGAAATGAACGATGCGCGTGGCAACGGGCACCCAGGTTTCCATGCCGATACTCGGCAGGTAGCGCGCGAGGAAACGCGCGCTGCGCGTCACGTGGTACAAGGTGAATTCCGCGCCATTGCTGTGCTGGCGATCATCGAATTCGCGGATGTAGCCGGCATCGTGAAATAGCGAGGTCACCAGCGCCATGCTCGCCCGTTCGCCGCCGAAGCGCTGCCGGCTCTCGACGCTGCGCTCATGGCCAACCAACAGCCGCGCCATGGCGAGAGTCATGTCGAGAGAATGCTGGCGATCGTGATACAGCGTATCGACGCCGTGATAGCCCGGCATGCGGCCGGTAAAGAGTTTGTCGAAATCCTCAAACGCGACCGCAACCTTGTCGAAATACTCCGCGGGCCACGCCGATGTAAAAAGTTCACGGACCGCGGCGCTCACCGCCGCGGTAGAGCTGACCTGAACGGAATTCGCGACGTCGTAATCGTTACGCCTGAGGTCGTACATCGCAGGGAGTTTAGGCTCTAAGGGCCTAAGGCGCTACGTGCCTACTTCTCCTTTGGACGTAGCTCACAGTATTAAGTCAACCGGCTACGCCGAATCCCCGGATTTAGTAAACTTTAAGACCGCCGAATTTATGCCGTATGCGCCGCGCCAGCGTGGCATAGCCGAGCCAAAAACCGCACCCCAATCCGATGGCAACACCAATGCCGGCCAACATGGGCCACCATGGCGCCGCGGCCGCCTGGATGGCCGCAAGAGCTCCGGTTTGCGCCGGAACGGCGGCAGCCGCAGAGGGTCCCCGCGCCGCGTCCAGCTCAGCTTGCTTGGCTGCAAGCTCCAGCTTGAGACGTTCGACTTCGCTGCGGGCCGCGGCTTCCGCCAGCGCGGGGGTCGTGGCCCGGCTGCGATCCAAATCTTCCTCGAGCCGCTTGACCCGAACGACGGCGGGCTCGTTGGTGGTCAGGAAGGCCGATTTCACCCAACCCGTCGTGCCATCGCTCAACCGCACCTGGGTAAATTCTCCGTTCTGAGACAGCGTCTCCACCTGGGTTCCCGAATGCAGGGTGGCCAATCGCTGGCCCTGACTGTTCTCCTCGGCATACACGCCGAGCACCAGCTCGTCGCTGACGTAGGCGGTGGCAGCCATGCCCTTGATCGCCAGCAGCGCCAGGAACAGCGCGGCCAGCCACTTCACGCCGCGATTCCGGTCTGCTTGAGCAGCGGCCGCACGTCGGGCTGGCGTCCCCGAAAACGCACGAACGCGTCCATCGCATCGATGCTGCCGCCGCGGGCCAGGATGGATTCGCGGAAGCGCGCCGCCGTCTGGGCATCGAACACACCGGCTTCCTCGAAGGCCTCGAACGCATCGGCGGCCAGCACCTCGGCCCACTTGTAGCTGTAATACCCGGCGGCATAACCGCCGGCAAAGATGTGCGCGAAGCTGGCGGGCATGCGGTTGAAAGACGCCGGCGGCACGACGGCGATCCGCTGGCGCACGGCCGCGAGGGTGGCGTCGACATTCGCGCCGAGTTTGGGATCGAAGTTGGCGTGCAATTCGAAGTCGAAGGTGGCGAGCTCGATCTGCCGCAACGTATCGAGTGCGGCATTGAAGGTGCGCGTGCCGAGCAGCCGCTGCAGCACGTCCACGGGCAGCGGCTCGCCGGTGTCGATGCGCGCCGAAATCAGCGGCAGTACCTCGGCGCGCCAGACGAAGTTTTCCATGAATTGACTGGGCAGTTCGACGGCATCCCAGGCGACGCCATTGATGCCGGCAATGCTGGGATAGGCCACGCGCGTCAACATGTGGTGCAGTCCGTGCCCGAATTCATGAAACAGCGTGATCACCTCGTCGTGTGTCAGTTGGGAGGGCTGCGGGGCCACCGGAGCGGTGAAGTTGCATACCAGCTGCGCCACGGGCAGTGCGGTGCCGGAAGGCAGGGCCTTGGCCACCACGCATTCATCCATCCATGCGCCGCTGCGTTTCTCGCTGCGCGAATAAGGGTCGAGAAAAAAGCCGGCCACGACTTTGCTGTCCTTGTCGAGCAAATCGTAGTAGCGCACGCTGGGGTGCCAGACGTTGACGTTGGGGCGTTCGCGGACGCTGATGCCGTACAGGCGCCGTGTCAGCGCAAACAACCCTTCCAGTACCTTGGGGAGCGGAAAATAAGGACGCAGCGCTTCCTGCGACACCTTGTAGCGGCTTTCCTGCAGCCGCTCGCTGTAATAGGCCATGTCCCATGCGTTGAGCTTGCGACCAGCAAACTCTTCCAAGCCCAGGAACTCCTCCCGCGCCGCCGGCCGGCAACGCCGCGCCAGGTCATCCAGGAAGGTCAGCACCTGCCTGCTGCTCTTGGCCATGCGGGTGGCGAGTGCGAAGTCGGCGAAGTTCTGAAACCCCAGCAGCTTCGCGAGCTCATCCCGCAGCGGCAGGATCTCCTCGATGATGAGGTAGTTATTGAAACGCCCGGCGCTTGGACCCAGGTCTGAGGCGCGCGTGATCCAGGCTTCGTAGATGTCGCGGCGCAGCTGTTCGTTCTCGGCGCTGGCCATGATGGTCATGTAGGTGGGTTGATCGAGCTTGAACAGCCAACCGGGCTGGTTGGCCTCGCGCGCATCGGCCGCGGCGCGGTCGATCGCGTTGCTGGGCAGTCCGGCCAGTTCCGCGCTGTTGGTGACACTGCGCGTATAGGCCTTGCCCGCGTCGAGCACGTTCTCGGAAAACTTGGTGGCCAGGTGCGCCAGCCGCTGCGCGACTTCGCGATAACGGGTTTTTTGGTCGGCTTGCAGATCGACTCCGGCGAGGCGGAAATCACGCAGCGCATTTTCCAAAAGCTTGCGCTGCGCCGGGTCGAGCGTTGCACCCTCGGTCTTGAGCACATGGGCGTAGGCGGCTTGCAGCGCGGAGTTTTGACCGAGCTCCGAAGAATATTCCGTGAGCAGCGGCACGCATTCGTTATAGGCCTCGCGCATTTCCGTGGAATTCGCGACGGCGTTGAGATGCGAGATGGGGCTGAACACGCGGCTCAACCGGTAGCTCAGCTCCTCGACCGGGACCACCAGCGAGGCGAAGGTCGGATCGGTCTGCCTCGTCAGTTCCGCGAGGCGCGCGCGATTCTCCGCCAGCACCTTTTCCAATGCCGGGCGTGCATGGCGCGCTGCGATTTGCCCGAAGTCAGGCAGTGCGCCGAGTTCCAATAGCGGGTTGCTCATCCTTCAATTCTAGCAGACGCGCGCCGCCGTCCGGCCATGGGCGATCCTGCCTGCGAACACGTATCATTGGGTGCTTGCATGACCAACAGGATGAAAAGCGACCCCGTGTCCAGCCAAGTTTTTGATCTCATCAGCGTCGGCGGCGGCAGCGGCGGGCTGGCCTGTGCGCAGCGCGCGGCTGAGCACGGCGCCAAGACCGCCGTCATTGAACCGCATCGCCTGGGCGGAACCTGCGTGAACGTCGGCTGCGTCCCGAAGAAAGTCATGTGGAACGCGGCGGGGGTTTCCTTGAGCCTGCATGACGCCCGCGACTATGGTTTCGACGTCAAGGTGGGGATGAGCGATTGGGCCGAATTGAAGCGCAAGCGCGACGCCTATGTGCTGCGTTTGAACGCCATTTATGAACGCAATCTTGGCGCCAAGGGTGTGGCGTATGTCCGAGGGTCCGCGCGCTTCGTGGATGCCCGCACGATCGAGGTGAACGGCCAGCGATTCAGCGCGCGGCACATGGTTGTTGCGACCGGCGGCAAACCGTTGCTGCCGCGAATTCCCGGTGCACAGCTGGGCATCAGCTCCGACGGTTTTTTTGACCTCGAGGCGCGGCCGCAGCGCGTGGCCGTCGTCGGCAGCGGCTACATCGCCTGCGAATTAGCCGCATCCTTTCAGGAACTCGGCAGCGAGGTGCAGCAGTTCGTCCGTAAGGATCGGCTGCTCACGAACTTCGACGTGATGCTGGGAAAATCCCTGATGCGTGAAGTTCGGGCCCAGGGAATGATCGTTCAAGAGGGCGTGGTGCCGGCCGCGGTGCGCGAAGAGTCCGGCAAGAAGACCCTGACGGCAGCGGATGGGCGCGAGTTTGCGGGATTCGATTGCGTGCTGTGGGCGATCGGGCGCGAGGCTAATGTGGCGGGTTTGGATCTGGACAAGGCCGGGGTGGCGCTCGATGACAGCAACTACGTGATCACCGACGGCTATCAAAATACCAATGTGAGCGGCGTGTATGCGATCGGCGATGTCACGGGTCGGGCGGCCCTGACGCCGGTGGCCATCGCCGCCGGCAGACGCTTGAGCGATCGGCTATTCGGCGGCAAGCCTGATCGGCATTTGGACTACAACATGATTCCGACGGTCATTTTCACCCACCCGCCGATCGGCACGGTCGGCGCCAGCGAAGCGGAGGCGCGCGCCCAATATGGCGACGCGGTTAAAGTGTATATCGCCGACTTCACGCCGATGTACCACGCTCTGACCACTCGAAAAACTCACACGGACATGAAGCTGGTGTGCGTGGGTCCGGAGCAACGGATCGTCGGCTGCCACATCCTGGGTACCGGCGCCGATGAAATGCTGCAGGGGTTTGCCGTGGCGATCCGCATGGGCGCCACCAAGGCAGATTTCGACGATACAGTGGCCATCCATCCGACCAGCGCTGAGGAATTGGTCACCATGCGGTAGTGCCGCGGCTTTGTGACAATGATGTAGTGCTCGCCCTTCCTGACAAGAACTAGACCGATCGATGTCACAGGCCGATTCCACTCGACCGAGGGTGGCCAGTCGAAACTCGTCACGTGAAAGACCTGGGGAGATAGGAAGCTTCGAGGCACTGCTCTCTTCCGTGCCTCGAAGCTTCCTATTCCCCAGGTTATGCGTGCTGCGCCAACGCCTCGAGCGCAGAGCTCGTGTCCGGCCGGATGCCGCGCCAGAGCAAGAACGACTCGGCCGCCTGTTCGACCAGCATGCCCCAGCCCTTGGTGGTACGGGCTGCGTGTAGGGATTTCGCCCACAAGGTAAACGGGGTATGCCCGCGGCCATAAGCCATGTCGTAGCAGATGCTTTCTTCGCCCACGAGCCCCACCGGCATTTCCGGCATCTCCCCTTGCAGGCTCGCGGACGTCGCATTGATTATGAGATCGTAGGGCGGCCCCTCCACTTCGGCGAATCCGCAGCCGGATATTTCTCCCAAGTCGGCAAATTCCGCGGCGAGCTTGCGGGCGCGGTCCGGCGTGCGGTTTGCAATGACCACCTGCTTGAGCTCGCGCTCCATCAAGGAACCGAGTACGCCGCGAACCGCACCGCCGGCGCCGAGAATGAGCACGCGCTTGCCCGCGAGGGCGATTCCTAAGTTGTTCTCCAGATCCGCCATCAGCCCCAATCCGTCGGTGTTGTCGCCGAGCAGCGATGTTTGTTCAAAAAAGGCGATGGTGTTGACGGCCTTGGCGCGCTCCGCGCGCGGCGTGAGTTCATTGACCAATTCCGCGGCTGCTTGCTTGTGAGGCAGGGTGACGTTCAGGCCCTTGAGGCCCCCGGCAAACAAGCGCAACGCTTCGCCGCGAAAATTCTCAGGCCTGATGTCGAACAAGCGGTAGACGAGATTTTGCGCCGTGGCTTTGGCGAACATTCCGTGGATAAAAGGCGACCAGCTGTGGGAGATGGGATGACCCGCAACCCCATATTGATCAGGCGTCTCCGACAGGCTCGAATTCACTCTGCCAGCCACTCCGCCGCGCGCTTCGCGAAATAGGTCAAGATGCCGTCCGCCCCCGCTCGCTTGATGCACGTCAATGCTTCCAATGCGACGGCGCGTTCGTTCAGCCAGCCGTTGCCGGCGGCAGCCATGATCATCGAATACTCCCCGCTGACCTGGTAGACGAGCGTCGGCATGCCGAACCGATCCTTCACCCGCCGTACGATGTCAAGGTAGGGCAGCCCCGGCTTGACCATGATCATATCGGCGCCTTCGCTGATGTCGAGCGCCACTTCGCGCAGGGCCTCATCGGAGTTTCCGACGTCCATCTGGTAGGTGTGCTTGCCGCCGCCGCCCAGTTGCGCGGCTGATCCCACGGCATCGCGGAAGGGACTGTAGAAGCTGGACGCGTACTTGGAGGCGTACGCCAAAATTCGCGTATGCACCAAACCAGCGCTTTCAAATGCGTTACGGATCGCACCGATGCGCCCGTCCATCATGTCGGACGGTGCCACGATGTCGGCACCGGCGTCGGCATGCGAACGGGCCTGGCGCACCAGCGACTCGACGGTGACGTCGTTCATCACGTATCCGCGCTCATCGACGATGCCATCCTGTCCATGCGTGGTGAAGGGATCGAGCGCCACATCGGTGATCACGCCCAAATCCGGAAACTCTTTTTTTACGGCCCTGACCGCCTGTTGCGCGATGCCCTCGGGATTCCAGGCCTCTTTCGCATCGAGGGTTTTCTTAGCCTCGGGCGTCACCGGAAACAATGCGATCGCCGGGATCTTGAGCCTCACCAAGCTCTCGCACTCGCGCAGCAGCTGATCGACCGACAGCCGCTCGATGCCGGGCATGGAGGCCACCGATTGACGATCGGCGCGGCCCTCGACGACGAAAATCGGATAGATGAGCGAGTCCACGCTGAGGCGTGTTTCCCGCATTAAACGGCGCGAAAACTCGTCGCGCCGCATGCGGCGCATGCGGGTGCTTGGAAATGAATTGTGGCCGATTCCGGTCATCTACAGTGTGACTCCTAGCATCCAGTCTGCCGCCGCAAATCGCCCCAGTCCGTGCCCAGTCGGCATATTTGACCGTCGGCGCCGCCCGTCGAACGCGGTAATATCCGGGGAACGATATCTTAAGTTGGGTGCTGATTCATCCATGAACGATCAGGTTGCCGGAAAACAGAGACACGCGCGCTTCCAGGCGCTATGCCAGTCTCTGCGCCCCGACCTGCTGCGCTTCGCCTTCTGGCTGTCCCGCGACCGTGCCTTGGCCGAGGACGTCGTGCAGGAAAGCATGTTGCGCGCCTGGAAAGCGCAGGATTCGCTGTTGAACGAGGCCGCCGCCAAACCCTGGCTGCTGACCATCGTGCGCCGCGAATATGCGCGCACTTTCGAGCGCAAGCGGCTTAATACCGTGGACGTGGATGAACTGATTGCCAAAGAGGAACCGACATTGGCCGCCGCTGAGGAGCACGACATTGCCGATGTACGCGCGGCCATCATGAAATTGCCCGACGAATACCGCGAGCCACTGGTTCTGCAGGTTTTGATGGGATATTCGACTGCCGAAATTGCGCGCGAACTCGAGCTGTCGGGCCCGGCGGTGCTGACGCGCCTATGCCGCGCACGGCGGCAATTGCGCGCCGCCTGCGGCGAAGATACCGCGCTGGACCCGCAAGAATGATGGATCACACGCGCTATCGTTCAGCGATCTTGGCCGATCCACGGGATCAGGATGCGGAATTGCGCACGCATCGCGAAGGCTGCCCTGAGTGCCGCGCCTATACTGAACAGCTGCTCAGATTCGATGCGCGGGTGGAACGGGCCTTGCGCGTCGACATGCCCGCCGGGGCGGAAGTTCTGCCATTTGCACGCAAGTCCCAAACATTCGTGGGCCCGCGCCGCTGGCTGGCGATCGCGGCCAGCGTGCTCCTGGGAACTGCGATTGTCGGCGGCATCTGGCTGACGCTGCCGCAGAGAAGTCTCGCCGCCGCCGTGGTTGCGCATATGGCGGGGGAGCCGGATGCGTGGCAGCGCACCGACATTGCCGTGGATGCCCCAGCCTTGCAGGACGTGCTGAAGGACTCGAATCTGCGCCTGAAGCCGGCGGCCGGAATTGTCAGTTACGCCAGCAGCTGCGCGTTCCGCGGGCACCAGGTGCCGCATCTGGTGGTGCAAACGCCCAGAGGCCCTGTGACCGTCATGGTGCTGGTGCACGAGCCGCTGCGAAAATCCATGCAGTTCGACGAACAGGGCTATCGCGGAACCCTCGTGCCGGTACCCGGTCACGGCAGCCTCGCCGTGCTCATGCGGGATTCAGGCGTCAGCTCCGCGGAAATCGCGCGCATTGCCGCGCAAGTGGACGATTCGATCGTCTGGACCCACTGAACCTAGATTCCCACCTCGCTCAGCAGATCGATCAGCTGCCGTGCGCTCGCGGCCAGCGTCGGGTGGCCGGCTTCGAACTGCACGGCCACTCGTTCGAGGCGATCGGACAATGTTTTTACTTGAGGCTCGGCAGCTAAAGTTCCGGGCTGGTCGACCATGCGTTTGACGTCGGGAAGAATCTCACCCAACGACTGCCGCGTTGCTGGACTCTCCTGATGTGCGTTGGACAATTCCGCATGCAGCTTGGCGAGCCGCTCGCGCAAAGTTTTCTGATCCATAAGAAGCGTCCCCGGTAAAAAAACCTATTGTGCCATTCGCTCGGGCGTGAGGCGGGCCACTTCGACATACCCGGCGCCTGCCGCGGCGATCACCCGATGAATCGCGGTGTAAGCGTCGCGAAGAAACTGGTCTGCGCCGTAGGGCGGATTCACGATCAACAAACCGCTGCCCGCGAGCCCCAGTCCGGCATCATCCGGGTGAATCGCGAGGTCCGCCACCAGCATTTTGGGAATTTCCAGGGCCTCGAACCGGGCATGCACCAGGCTGCGCTGCGTCGCGCTGCGAATCGGGTACCACATCAAATAGATTCCGTTGGGCCAGCGCCGATACGCCTCCGCAAACGCCTGCAGCATCATCTTGAGTTCGTCGAGACTTTCGTAGGGCGGATCGATCAGCACCAGCCCGCGGCGTTCGTCCGGCGGCAGAAAAGCCTTGAGCGCCGCGTAGCCGTCGCTGATTTCCACGCGAACCCGCCCCGATGAATCGATCTCGCGTTCCGCGGCGCGCGCTTCCGCGGGCATCAACTCGACGAACAAGCCGCGGTCCTGCGGGCGCAGCGCTTTCGCGATCAATGCGGGGGAGCCGGGGTAGCGCGGCAGCCGCTTGCCGCGCCGCGCGCGTATGGCCGCGAAGTAGTCGCTCAAGGTTTCGTCGCCCAGCGCGTCGACGATCAGTCGCTGCACGCCACGTTCCGCTTCGCCGGATTTCTGCGCCTCGGGCGCCTGCAAATCATAGAATCCGCGCCCGGCGTGACTGTCCAGCACGAAGAACGCCGCATCCTTGCGCTTCAATGCCTTCAGGCAGTACAGCAGCGCGACGTGCTTTGCAATGTCGGCAAAATTGCCCGCGTGGTAGATGTGCCGGTAATTCATGCCGTATTGTGCCAGGCTTGAGGGCAACGAGGTTTGCAGGGCGAGCCATGAAAAGCGGAACATTTGAAATTGACGGCGTCGAATATCCCGACGCCGACGCTTCGGATCCGGTGGCGTTGGGGTGGATGCAGGGCTCGCCGCCAACGCCTGAGAAGCTGATCCGCTTCCAAGACGATCGATTCCTGGAATTTCCTCAAATCCGCTGGACTCTATCGCATATGCGCGAGCTGGCGCCGACCGCCGCCGTATGGCGTGGCCGCGGCGCGTCGAGCGATCTGGGCGTCGCGCCCCAAGGCCTGGAGGCCTCGATCGATGCGCTGGCGTTTGTCGATTTGTTCGGCCGCAAGCTCAGCTGGGCGCAATCGTTGCAGCACACCTATACGGACGGCATCGTGGTCCTGCACCGCGGCCGCCGAATCTACGAACGCTACTTCGGCGCTCTCGAGGAACATCGGCCGCACTCCTGCTTTTCGATCACCAAGTCCTACGCCGCCACCCTTTGTGCCGCCCTCGTTCACGAGCGCGTGCTGGACGAAGCCAAGACGGTGTCGCACTACCTGCCCGAGATGCACGGCACCGCCTATGAGGACGCGACGCTGCGGCAGGTGCTCGACATGCAAATCGGCGTGGAATATTCCGAACTGTATGCGGATCCCAAGGCGCATATCTGGGATTACGCCCGCGCGGGAGGCCTGCGTCCGCGCGGTCCGGATTACACCGGTCCCGGTAATTTCTACGACTATCTGCGTACGCTGCGCAAGGAGGGCGCTCACGGCGCCGCGTTCGTCTACAAAACCGTCAACACGGAAGTGTTGTGCTGGGTCATGAAGCGGGTCACCGGCATTGCGCTTCAGGACATGTTGAGTGAGCGGATCTGGTCGCAGATCGGCTGCGAAGAAGACGGCTATCTGACAGTGGATACCGTGGGCGTCGCCATGGGCGGCGGCGGATTGAGCGCCACCCTACGCGACCTGTGCCGGTTCGGCGAACTGATGCGTTGCGACGGCGCCTGGCACGGCAAGCAGGTCCTTCCGGCGGAAGTCATTGCCGACATTCGGCGCGGATCCGATCCGGCCAAATTCGTCATGGCCGGATACACGCTGCTGCCGGGCTACTCCTACCGCAACATGTGGTGGGTGTCGCACAATTCGCTGGGCGTATTCGAGGGGCGCGGCATTCACGGCCAACGTTTGTACATTGCGCCGAAAGCCGAGCTGGTGATTGCGCGCTTTTGCTCTCATCCCGTCGCATCCAGCGCCGCCAACGATTCGGTCACGCTGCCCGCGTTCGCGGCCATGAGTCAACTGCTGATGGCGGGCTGAAAGGCGGCCTGCATTTAACATGTTGCAGCCGCGGTGCTTGGTTTCGCGCGGCAGTTCACAGTTGCGGCCCTCGTTGCTGCACGGCATCGGCTACCATTTCATGGGTATCAGTCGAGAAACGGAGAGCGTATGAGCACGATCGCCGCGGAGGGTTTGATCGAGGCGCACGAGTATTGCGGCGACGAACTGGTCCGGCGCGCAACGCTGGAGCGCCGCAATTACGAACGCAAGTCCGTTGCAATTCGCGCCAAGGTCACGGTGCCGGGGATGTCCGTTCTGCCCGGACATACGGTCGACATGTCGCGCGCAGGCGCGAGTCTCACGATGCCATTCGAGCTCGCGCACGGGCAGCAATGCAACATTGATTTGGAGTTGGAAGCGTGCGGCGAGCGGCGCGAGTTTCACATCAAGGCCGAGGTGCGCTACTGCGTGCCGATGAGCGACGGCCGATTTCGCGCCGGAGTGCGATTCGCCGACACCGATGCGGCGACCTCCGCGTTCATCGCGGCAATCCTAAAAACTCCCGTCTGAATTCAACAGATCGCGCGCCGCGACGTCCTCATTCCCCCAATGGGGAAATGCGGCCAAGGCATCGACATAGTTGTGGATGACGTCGGTGTGGGCGTCCTCCTGCCAACCGCCCGGCTGCCCGCTCTGCGGCAAATCACGGGGCCTTCCCTGTTCATCGATGGAGTACAGCGTGAAATTCAGCGCCTGACGCGCCTCGCTCGCGAGCTCCGGCGACTCGACCGCCTTCGCATACAGCGCGAGAACCGCGCCGTACGTTGAATTCACGCCTCCCCATGCCTGCTTGTCCTCATCCTGCTCGTGACAGACGAGCACGCCAAACTCGCGGTGGGTAAAATTCGCGCGCACGAACTCGATCAGCGACCGGCAATGGCCGCACCAATCCTGATCGACCAGGTCCTGTTTCTCGAGCAGGTAGCGCGCGAGATTCAACGGCGCCCACGCGCTGCGATTGGTGGGCGTGTCGTGATCCTCGAAAAATTGCGCGAAAAGTTCGCCCCCGGCGGCGGCGCTGGGGATTTGGAAGCGCATGATCCATTGCCACAGCGATTGCTTAGGCGCTGAAAACTCCGCGTAGCCGTGCTCGGTGAGCATTTCGTAGAGGCGCAATATATAGGTCATGTTGCCCGAGATGGGGCCGCGTCCTTCGCCGCTGCGATAATCCACGCGAAAGGGCCAGGGCGAATGAGTCCCGCCGCCGTCCTGCTGATTCGAGGCGAGCACGCGCGCGTTCTGCAAAGCCTGCAGCAAATATTTGGAATCGCCGGTGGCCTCGAACAGCAGGGCCAGCGCGTAGCCCGCGATTCCACCCTTGTCCGGTTGCACCTCGTAGGGCCGATCCGACTGCGAGCCGCAATCGGCCGGCTGCGGAAACTGCGCCCGCTTGCCCGTTGAACGGGTAAATGCAGGATATTTACCCGAGTCGGGCGTGAGCGCTTCCTTGAGCAGGTAGTCGCCGAGCAGGCGTGCAGTCGCCAGCCACGCAGGCTGTTGCTCGCCGCGCATCCCATGGAACTTGAGGTAGGAAACTATGCCCATGCCATTTTGCGTCGAGGGAATGATGTCGGTGCGCTCCGTGCTCGGCGTCCAGCCGGCATCGAGGAACGTTTCGCAGGCAAAACGCGGATAGCCATGATCCAGCGGACAGTGCTGGTAGAAATTCATCTCCCGATCCAGCGCAGCGGTCCAGGAAGTCCAGGGCATCAATTGTCCCGACGTGTCATAGCGGATCGCGTGCCCGGCGATGGTCAGCGGCGCTGTCATGAACTCATCGTCCGTTTGATAGCGTGCGGTAAAAAAACGTGGTGTCGCACAGGCCGCCGCCCGGCAGCAGCGCATAGCCGGGGATGACTCCGCAACGTTGCCAGCCAAGCCTGGTATACAAGCGTTCCGCATCATCGCTGGCCGTGTCCAGCACCAGCACTGTCCTGCCGGCGGTCAGCGCGGCGCTTTCCGCCGCCGCCAGCAACGCGGCGCCCACGCCGCGCTTGCGCGCGCGCCGATGCACCAACATTTTGGCGATATCGGCGCGGTGCGGCTGATTCTCAGCCTCGGCAAAAATGATTTGCACCGTGCCTATGATGCGACCCGCCGAATCCTCGGCGGTCAGCAGAACTCGTTCACCCCGCACGACGCTCTCGGCCACGTTCCGCCAAAACGCATCGGCCGTGGCGCGGGTGATGGGCGACATGAAACTCACCGATGCTCCGCCCTCGACGCAGTCGATGAGCACTTCGCTCAATTCTCGAACTTCGCTGTCGCCCAGCACCGACAGGGTTCGAACTTGAATGCTTTCCGTCATCCACCCATCACAAAATACCGCGCTGCGTTTGTCAATTCGCCCGCTAGAATGGAGGCGGCAGGAGGATGCATGAGCTGGCGAGAATTGTTCGGTGTAGAGCTTCCCGTGGTACAGGCGCCGATGGCAGGCTTTCAAGACAGCGAACTGGCGATCGCGGTGTCCGAGGCCGGCGCATTGGGTTCTCTGCCCTGCGCCCTGTTGTCGCTGGACGCCATGCGGGCGGAGCTGACGGCCATTCGCGCGCGCACAGACAAGCCCTACAACGTGAATTTCTTTTGTCACACCCCTCCGGAACCGGACTTCGAACGGGAAGCCGCATGGCGCAAGCTGTTGTCGCCCTACTTTCTGGAGTACGGAATCGATGCCTCCGATGCGGCCGCACCGGCGTCGCGGGCTGCTTTTAGCGCGGCCGCGGCGGATGTGTTGGAGTCCTTCAAGCCGCCGGTCGTCAGCTTTCACTTCGGCCTGCCCTCGGCGGATCTGCTCGCGCGAGTTAAATCCTGGGGTTCGAAGGTGCTGTCTTCTGCGACCACCGTCGAGGAGGCGCGATGGTTGGAGGCACGAGGCGCCGATGCGGTCATCGCGCAGGGCGCGGAAGCCGGCGGGCATCGCGGAATATTCCTATCGGAGGACTTGAGCACCCAAGTCGGGACGTTTGCATTGTTACCGCAGATCGTCAAGGCGGTGCGGGTGCCGGTCATCGCCGCGGGCGGCATCGCCGATGCAAATGGTGTGGCGGCGGCGATGTTGCTGGGCGCGGCCGGCGTGCAACCCGGCACTGCCTACTTGCTTTGTCCCGAGGCAAAAATCAGCGCGGTGCATCGCGCGGCGCTCAAGGGCCCGCATGCCGGTAATAGCGCGTTGACCAACTTGTTTACCGGTCGTCCCGCGCGCGGCATCATGAACCGGATCATGAGGGATTTGGGTCCGATCAATGCCGCGGCGCCGGCCTTCCCCCTGGCGAGCGGCGCACTGGCGCCGCTGCGCAAGAAAGCCGAGAGCGCCGGGCGCGGCGACTTTTCCCCGCTATGGGCCGGCCAGAATGTCAGCGGCTGTCGGGAAATATCCGCGGCGGCGCTGACCCGCGGCTTGATCTAGCCGCCGTCGCCTTCATCTAGCGGACTTCCGCCGCAACGCCGCTGCGCGCGCTTTGCAACAGGGCTTCCAGCATCATCGCGATGTCGATGGATTCTTTGGGCGTGGCGCCGATCCAATGCGCAGGTCCCCCGCGCACCAGGCGCTCGAAGGATTCCGCTTCAGCCAAGAATCCATTGATCGGCGGCGTTTCGATGATGCCGTCCACGGCCTGGGCGCCGCTTCCGGTCCGCAAGCTCAAGTCTCCCGGTTGTTCCGCGGAGGTGTGATTGCGAAATGTGGTTTGAATGACACCGGCGGAACCCACGATCAATGCCTGTCGATGCAGGGCGCTTGCAAAGCTGCAGGTCACCTGCGCAAAAAGGCCGTTGTCAAATGACAGCGTGGCCGCCACGGCGCTGTCGACGCCGCCGCCTTCACCGGGTTCGGTCCAGCGCGCGGCAGCCTGCACCCGCACGGCGCGCCGCCCGGCGATGATGCGGATCAAACTCACCGGATACACGCCGACATCCATCAGCGCGCCGCCGGCCAGCTGTGGATTCAAGCGGATATTGCCGCGGTCGTTGATCGTGAATCCAAAGCTGGCTTGAATCAGCCGCACCTCGCCGATGGCCCCATCCTTCAGCAGTTCGCGCAGTTTGAGCGTTTGCGGCTGCGCCAGGTACGGATACGCCTCAACCAAGTGCACGCCGTGCAGACGCGCGGCGTCGAACATGGCGCGCGCCTCCGCCGCACCCGCAGCCAATGGCTTCTCGCACAGCACGTGCTTGCCGGCGCGCACCGCGGCGATGGACCAGGGCGCGTGCAGGCTGTTGGGCAACGGATTGTAGACGGCGTCGATTGCGCGGTCGGCGAGCAAGGCTTCATAGCTGCCGAAATGGCGCGGGATTCCCGTCTCTTGTGCGAAAGCTGCGGCTTTGCCGGCGTCGCGGCTGGCGACGGCAGTGATCGACACCCGCTGCGATGGCTGCACGGCGAGCACGAAGCTGCGCGCAATGTTGGCGGTGCCTAAGATTCCGATCGAGAGCGCTTGGGTCAAAATCCGGACAACTTAAGCGAGTTCAGCCAGGTAGTTTCTCGGACGCAGATAATCCGCATACAGCTTCGCCTCGGGCGATCCGGCTGCCGGATGCCAGTCGTATTCCCAACGCACCAACGGCGGCAGGGACATGAGGATCGATTCAGTGCGGCCGCGGGACTGCAGCCCGAATAACGTGCCTCGATCGTAGACCAGATTGAATTCCACATAGCGGCCGCGGCGATACAGCTGGAATTGGCGCTCGCGATCGCCGTACGGCAGGTCCTTGCGCCGTTCCAGGATCGGCGTGAAGGCGGGCAGAAAGTGATCGCCGATGCTGCGTTGAAATGCAAAACAGCGCTTGAAACCGCCGGCGTTCAAATCGTCGAAGAACAATCCGCCGACGCCGCGCGTCTCATTTCGATGCGGCAGAAAGAAATAGCGATCGCACCATTCCTTGTATTCGGCGTAGACATCCGCCCCGAACGGTTGACAGGCGTCGCGCGCGGTTCGGTGCCAGTGCAGGACGTCCTCGGCGTGGGGGTAGTAAGGCGTCAGATCGAAGCCGCCACCGAACCACCAGACTTCAGGTCCCGCCGCCGGCCGCGCCACGAGGAAGCGGACATTGCAATGAGTGGTGGGAACATGCGGATTGCGCGGGTGAAACACCAGCGACAATCCCATCGCCTCGAAAGGCGCGCCGGCAATTTCCGGCCGCAGATTCGATGCGGACGGCGGCAGCTTGTCGCCGAAGACATGCGAGACCGATACGCCCGCACGCTCGAACACCGCGCCGTCGCTCAAGATGCGGCTCTCGCCCCCGCCGCCCTCCGGCCGGGCCCACGTGTCGCATCGAAAGGTCGCCGAATCGGTCTTTTCCACCGCAGCGCTAATGCGGTCCTGGAGCTCATTCAGGTAGCGCTTGACCGCGGGTACATCTGCGGGCTCGGGTGTTGGCATGGACCTAGACTCCTAAGCCTTCTTTTTTGCGGGCCTCTTCTTGGCCTTGGGCGCGCCCTTCGGCGCCGCGGCCTTCGGCGTTGCGGCAGCCTTGACCGGCGCCTGCTTATTCACGGCGGCTTTCTTTCCCTTGGCCGCGAGCTTCACGGGCGGTAAAGCGGCAGCAGTTCCCGCCGGCGCGGCCGCGCCTTTCGCCGGCTTGGCGTCTTTCGCGCCGGCTTTTGGCGCAAACCTCGAACCCTTCGCCCCTTTGCGACCCCACTTGCCGCGTTCCGGCGCGGCAGCCAGAAGAGCTTTGCATTCTTCCAAGGTCAGGCTCTTCGGTTCCTTGTCCTTCGGGATCTTCGCGTTGCGAGCTTTGTCGGTGATGTAAGGGCCGTAGCGGCCGTTCAGCACCTGGATTCCCGCGTCGGGGAAATCCAGGATCAGCCGATTGGCATCGGCAATCTCTTTTTCGCGAATCACTTCGAGCGCCCGTTCCGGCGTGATCTCGTACGGGTCATCGGTCTTGAGCGAGACGTACTTGGCGCCGTATTTCACATACGGACCAAAACGCCCGACGTTGGTCGTGATTTCTTCACCGCCCGCCGTGGTTCCCAGCTTGCGCGGCAACTTGAACAGTTCCATCGCCTGTTCATGCGTGATCTGGTCCATCTTTTGTCCGGGACGCAGGCCCGCGAAGCGCGGCTTGTCTTCATCGTCCTTGGTGCCGATCTGCACGAAGGGTCCGAAGCGCCCCATGCGCACACTCATCGGCTTGCCGCTCGCCGGATCCACGCCCAAATCGCGCGCCTGCGCCACTTCTTCGCGGCTGACGGAAGTCTCGGTGTGCTTCACCAGATCGATGAACGGCTTCCAAAATCTCTCCAGCAGCGGCACCCATTCCTGCTCGCCGCTGGCGACGGCGTCGAGGGAGTCTTCCATCTTTGCAGTGAAGTCGTAGTCCACGTAGGTCGTGAAGTACTGGGTCAGGAACCGGCTGACGATCTTGCCGATGTCGGTCGCGGTAAAGCGCCGGCTTTCGATGTCGACATACTGCCGGTCGCGCAGCGTGGAGATGATCGACGCATACGTCGATGGCCGGCCAATGCCGTACTCCTCGAGCGCCTTGACCAATGAGGCTTCCGAGAAACGCGGCGGCGGCTCGGTGAAATGCTGGCTCGGCACGATGCCGAGCAGTTTCACCCGGTCGCCCTCTTGCATGGGCGGCAGCACATGATCCGAATCATCCTGGACGGCATCGTCCAAGCCTTCCTGATAGACCGATATGTATCCCGGCTTGATCAAGGTCGAACCGTTGGCGCGCAGCACGGTGCGCTCGGGACCGTCGGCGCCGGCGCGCATTTCGACCATGACGGTGTCGAAAATCGCCGGGGCCATCTGGCAGGCGACGGTGCGTTTCCAGATCAACGAATAGAGGCGAAACTGATCCGACTCGAGCTTGTTCTCGATGTCCGCAGGCAACACGCTCACGGTGGTGGGGCGGATGGCTTCGTGCGCTTCTTGCGCGTTCTTCGACTTGGTCTTGAAGATTCGCGGCTCTTCGGCAAGACCGGCTTGGCCGTACAGCTGCACGATGACTTCGCGGATCTGACCGATCGCTTCCTGCGCCAGGTTGAGCGAATCGGTGCGCATGTACGTGATGAGGCCCACCTGGCCCTCGCCGATGTCGACGCCTTCGTAGAGCTGCTGCGCGACGCGCATGGTTTTTTGGGCGCTGAAGCCCAATTTGCGCGCCGCCTCCTGCTGCAAGGTCGACGTGGTAAACGGCGGCGCCGGATTGCGCTTGCGCTGTTTGCGGTCCACCGAGAGAACCGTGAGTTCACCCTTGGCGGCGTCATTGAGTACGCGCTCGACGTCCCGGGCCTGGGACTCGCCCGTGAAGCTGAACTGCTCGACCTTGGTTCCCCGGAACTCGACCAGCTTGCCCGGAAATTTTTGATCCGAGTGCTCGAGCTCCGCATCGATGGTCCAGTATTCGCGCGCCACGAACGCGGCGATCTCATCCTCGCGTTCGCAGATCATGCGCAGCGCCGGACTCTGCACGCGGCCGGCGGACAGCCCTGGACGCACCTTCTTCCACAGCAGCGGCGATAAATTGAATCCCACCAGAAAATCCAGCGCGCGGCGCGCCTGCTGGGCGTTCACCAAATCCACGGACAGTTCGCGAGGGCTTGCCATGGCCTCGCGCACCGAGTTCTTGGTGATCTCGTAGAAGACCACGCGGCTGACTTCCTTGCCCTTGAGTTCACCCTGCGCTTTCAAAAGCTCGTATAGGTGCCAGGAGATCGCCTCACCTTCGCGATCAGGGTCGGTTGCCAGAAACAGCGCCTTGGCTTTTTTGAGCGCCCGGGATATGGCGTCGACGTGTTTCTGATTGCGTTCGACCACCTGGTACTTCATCGCGAAGTGGTGCTTCGGATCGACCGCGCCTTCCTTCGGCACGAGGTCGCGCACGTGGCCATAGGAGGCCAGCACTTCGAAGTCCTTGCCGAGGTATTTCTTGATGGTCTTCGCCTTGGCAGGCGATTCCACGATAACGAGATTGCTGCTCAAAGTCGTCTAATGCAACGCGTCGGTGCGCTCTTCGAAGACCAGGTCTTCCATTTGAGCGTAAGCGGACTCTTGGCCGGGCTGGCTGAATAGCACCATCAACACGACCCATTTCACCTGTTCGATGTCGATTTCATCGGCTTCGAGCGCCATCAAGCGGTCGATCACCAATTCGCGTTCGGTGCCCGAGAGGATCCGCACATTTTCCAAATACATCAGATAACCCCGCACGTCCGTGTCCAGCCGCATCAGCTCCTGGCTGCTGAAAACCCGCACGGCCCTTGCCGTGGCCTCTGCGACCTTGCCGAGCTGTTCGCCCGAGAGGCCGTCGAGCCATTCCAGAGCCCGCTCAATGTCGGGTTCGGCGAATCCGGCCTTGTCCAACTCGAGCTTCAGGGTATTTCGATCCGGACGCGGCTCATCGTCGGCACTCATATAATTCTCGAAGAGATAAATGAGTAGATCGAGAACGTTATCTTTCACCTCCGGCTCCTAACGACTCGGGAGTAACGGCCCCCGGGGGCGGCCTGAACGTGGCCTTCTAGCTCGAGGATCAGCATCATCGAGGACACGGCTTCTGCTTTGAATCCGGTGCGAACGACCAGCATGTCGAGGTCCGCCGGGTCAAAGCCGAGCGCATCTAACAAGATTTTGTGTTCCTTGTCCATGCCCGCCTCTATCGCTGGAGCCAGATTGAGGCTGCCGGAGACGCGGCGTTGGTCTGCAAAAAATGCTGAAAAGTTCAACTCGGTCAATATGTCAGCCGCGGTTTCGGTCAACTTGGCTCCCTGGCGTATCAGTTCGTGGCAGCCGCGGCTCAAGGGGTTCTTGATCGAGCCGGGCACGGCAAAGAGTTCCCGGTTATGGTCACCGGCGAGCCGCGCCGTGATCAGGGAGCCGGAGCGGCGCGCGGCCTCGACGACCAGCGTGCCCAAACTCAAGGCGGCGATGATGCGATTTCGCCTCGGGAAGTTCTCGCGGCGCGGCGCGGTTCCGAGCGGAAATTCGCTGATCAAGGCGCCTCGATCGCGGATTTCCTCGCTCAGCGCACGATTGCAGCGGGGGTAGATGACATCGACGCCGCTGCCGAGCACGGCGAGCGTGATTCCCTGCGCCGCGAGCGCTCCCTTGTGCGCGGCGCTATCGATGCCTTCCGCGAGCCCGCTGGTAATGCTCAGGCCGTATGCCGCGAGCGACTCGGCGAACTCGAACGCGATGTCCCTTCCCGTGGGCGAGGGATTGCGGCTGCCGACGATTGAGAGCTGAGGATCATTGAGGACATCGGCACGGCCCTCGACATAGAGCGCGATCGGACCACGCGGCAGCTCGCGCAGCGACAGCGGATAGCGCTCATCCGTAAAGGACACGAGGTGGTGGCGCGATCCTTTAATCCAGCTAAGCTCCGCGGCTGTGGGCGAGCTTGAGGGGCCGCGCAAGAATTCGCAGGCGGCCATAGAAATTCCGGCTCGTAGGCGCAGTGCGTCCGAGGCGGCGATGAAGCCGGAAAGTCCGCCCAACAGGTCAAAGGCAGCGGTAAGGGTGGGAACATCGAGAAGCGGCGCGCGCGACAGCGCCATCCATGCACACACCTCGTCGGCCCCTTGCATCGGGCCGATTATCGCGCAGCGGGAGAGGGTTCTCAGCGCGCTATCGCGCTGAGAACGTCGAGATTCTCTAAAACCTACGGGTTCTGGATCTTGTCGCCGACGCGAATCAGGTTGGTCGCTTCCATGACCAGGCCGTAGCTGATGTTGTCGAAGGTCTTGAACACCATGAAAGTGCCGGTGCGCTCAGAGGGCAGCTGCACTCTCTTCGAGCCCAACGTTTTGAGCTCGAAAAAACCCTTCTTGTCGTTGTCCGAAACCACCGGACCGGTGTCGAATATCCCGAGTACGTTGCCGGGCGCGAGGCCGTCGCGGGCGCCGCGATTGACCACGACGACTTCGTATTGCCCGATGATGCTCACGCCGTCGGAGACGGCAATGATTCGGCCGTTGGTATTGACGCGGGGCGCGCTGGGAATGAAATCGAGCGGCACATCGACGCCGCCGGGAATCAGCTTGTCGCCGGCGCGGGATTCGCGCGCCGATTCGGTCATGATGAGCGTCGTGGGATCGCCCTGGCGGGTGACGTGGCCGGAGCCCGTGAAGATGCCGTCATAGCCGAGCAGGCGCTTGTCGTCTGGATCGATCAAGGCATCGCCGACTCGGACCACATTGTAATGAGTGCCGAGTTCTGCCGGAGCGCTGAACCCGCGCGCATAGACGGTATCGCCCTCGGACATGACCACGTGCAAATCGCGGGTCGCGAGCACATACGGCGCGGCCTTGATCTGGTCCCGATCGAGCACACTGGGCTTCGACATGAAGGCCGCCACGGTGGCGTAGGGAATGGTGGTGATGGCCGCCTCGAGCGGCTCGCTACGCACCCGCGGTTCGACCCGAACGGCATCGCCGCGCTGCAGCACAAGCTGGGGCTGGCCATTGATATAGACCAAACGCAGGGTGTCGCCGGGGTAGATCAAATGCGGGTTTTGAACCTGCGGATTGACCTGCCAGATCTCGGGCCAGAACCAGGGATCGCGCAAAAAGACCTTGGCAATGCCCCACAGAGTGTCGCCGCGCTTCACGACATAGCTGTCGGGAGCATTTTCAGCCAGCGGGATGCCCCGGCGCGGGGCTTCCGCGGTCTCGGTACGCGAGGATGCGTTGGCTTCGACCGCCGCTTCCATCGCGGTCTTGTCGTCGCCCACCACGGTTCCCTCCGTGGTCGGTTCATTGTTCGTTGCTACCGCGCGGGCGGGCGTATCCCTCGGCGCCTCTGAATGGCACCCGGCGACCACCGCAACCGCTATAAATAGGCCTAAGATTCGATGACCTTGCATTCGTTCGCTCCCGTGAGTCAGCTTATGGTTGCAGACTGACTGGTATACTTCCGTCCTGCCGCTCAAGACTAGGACGCATCACCCGTTTTTGCCGTTTGACCCCGCGCCAGCAGCGCACCGGTCTCGGGCATTAAGTTAAGCAGCGGCGGAACTTTAGCAACATTCTTAAGCCAAAAACACGATATTGCTCTCATAACTCCCATGACAAAGCTCGTAATTCTGGAGTATCCCGATCCGAGGCTGCGGAAGAAGGCTGCCCCTGTGGCGGAGGTTGATGACGCACTGCGTCAATTCGTCGACAATCTTCTGGAAACAATGTATTCGGCCAACGGTGTAGGCCTCGCCGCCACCCAGGTGGATGTGCACAAGCGCGTGATCGTCCTCGATGTGAGCGAGAACCGCGATCAACCGCTGGTGCTGATCAATCCTGAAATCCTGAGCAAGGAAGGCGAGGGACCGGGCGAGGAAGGCTGTCTGTCCTTGCCTGGCATTTATGACAAGCTCAATCGGGCGACGCGAATCCGCGTGCGTGCGCTTGGCCGCGACGGGCAGCCGTTCGAAATGGATGCCGAAGGCCTGCTGGGCGTATGCATCCAGCACGAAATGGATCATCTCGAAGGCAAGCTATTCGTCGACTACCTCTCTGAGCTGAAGCGCACTTTGATCCGGCGCCGCTTGGAAAAAGAACGCAGGCAAAGATCCACAGGCAGCGATTCACGCGCTCACGCGCCGGCTCTTTGAGCTTTGAGCGACACTGCCTCCTCCTTGAAGCTGGGCTTCGCCGGCACGCCTGACTTCGCGATTCCGGCGCTTCAGCGTCTGGCTGCCGGACACCGGATCGCCGCCGTTTTTACCCAGCCGGATCGCCCGTCCGGCCGAGGCCGCGAGCTGCACATGAGCCCGGTGAAGCGCCGCGCGCTCGAGCTCGGTTTGACCGTGTACCAGCCCGCCACATTCAAGACGGCCGAAGCGCTCCAGACGTTGCGCTCGGCGCAGGTCGATGCGCTCATTGTGGTTGCCTACGGCCTGATTCTCCCCGCATCCGCGCTTGGCATCCCGCGTTGGGGTTGCTTCAACATTCACGCCTCGCTGCTGCCGCGCTGGCGCGGTGCGGCGCCCATACAGCGCGCACTGCTGGCGGGAGATTCCATCACCGGCGTGACCATCATGCGCATGGAAGCGGGACTGGATACGGGGCCCATGCTGGCTTCGAGCCGGGTCAGCATCGCGGCGAACGATACCGCCAAGACGCTGCACGACCGGCTCGCGCCGGTGGGCGCGCAGCTCATGGCCGAAACATTGGATGGCTTGCATTCCGGGCGGGCGCGCGAAGTCGCACAGCCTGCCGACGGCGTGACGTATGCGGCGAAAATAGACAAGGCCGAAGCGCAGATTCAATGGCAGCGCAGTGCGGAGGAAATTTCGCGCCAGGTGCGCGCGTTCAATCCATGGCCCATGGCGGAGACTCGTCTGAACGGCGAGCAGCTGCGCATCTGGGCGGCGGAGGCGATTGAATCGCCCGCCTTGCAGGCCACCGCAAGCCCGGGATCCGTGTTGACCGCGACGCCCGAGGGCATCGACGTTGTTTGCGGCAGCGGAATTCTGCGAATTCTCAACCTGCAGCTGGCCGGCCGCAAACCGTTGCCGGCCGCGGAATTCTTGCGGGGACAGCGCCTCGACGGCACGCGATTCAGCGCGGCATGAGAGGCAACGCGGCCAGCGCGCGCTCCCTCGCCGCGCATGCGGTGGCGCGAGTGCTGCGAGAGGGCGTGACCCTGGATGCGGCGCTCAAAGGAGCGCTCGTCGCGGCTAACCCTAAGCTTTTTCCCTCGGTGCGATCCTTGAGCTATGGCGCGGTGCGCGGCTATTTTCGGCATGAGGCCATTCTGGGGAAACTCCTGTCGACGCCGGTCCGGTCCCTGGATTTCCTGGTGCGTGCACTCTTGTCCGTGGCGCTGTATGAACTCGAGGATGAGCGAACGCCGGAGTATGCCGTCGTCGATGCGGCCGTGCAGACGGCGAAGGCGACCGATGCCGTGCGCGCCGCGGGTCTCATCAACGCGGTACTGCGACGCTACCTGCGCGAACGCAAGGCCTTGGACATCGAGATCGCGAGCAAGCCCGCCACGCGCCATTCCGCCCCGATCTGGTTGGCCGACCGATTTCGAGCCGACTGGCCGGTCCGCTGGACTCAACTGCTGGCGGCCAGCGACAGTCAGGCGCCGATGTGGCTGCGGGTGAATCAACGACTGGCGACGACCGCCGGATACTTGGAAGAACTCCAGGCCGCTGGCATCGGAGCGCGCGCGGAAGAGCGCGTGCCCTATGCCGTTGTGTTGGATGCGCCCTGCGATGTGCATGCCTTGCCAGGCTTTGCGGCGGGCAAAGTCTCGGTGCAGGATTTGGGCGCGCAGTGCGTTGCGTTCCCCCTGGCGCTTGCGCCACATCAGCGGGTGCTCGACGCCTGCGCCGCCCCGGGCGGCAAATCCGCACTGATCGCGGAACGCGAGCCCGCCTTGGATCGGCTTGTGGCGGTCGACATCGACCCGCACCGGCTAACCCGGCTGCGCGAGAACTTGAGCCGGGGGGGATTGAACGCCGAGATCATGGCTGCGGATGCGGCGCAACCTGCGAAGTGGTGGGACGGCAAGCCGTTCGATCGAATTTTGCTCGACGCGCCTTGCTCCGGCCTTGGGGTCATTCGCCGGCATCCCGATATCCGCCTGCGTAAGTCCCCGTCCGATATCGACAAATTGCCCGAGCTGCAGCTCAAGTTGCTGAAGGCTGCATGGGAACTTCTCACCCCCGGCGGCCGGTTGGTCTACGTCACCTGCACGGTCACGCGCGGCGAGAATCACGACGTCATTGCCGCATTCCTTGCCGCCACCACCGGCGCGGCCGTAGTGCCGGTGGAACAGTGGCCCGGCTGGCCGGGTTTCGGCGACGCCGACGAGTTCGGCCGGCAGATCATTCCCGGTGAGGCGGGTGCCGACGGCTTCTATTATGCTGCTTTGACTAAAGCATGAATGCCGCCTGCCCAAACCAGCATAACCTTGAACGTCACGGGAGCCGATTCCAATCGAGGCTCTGCGGTCTGGCGTGCGCAGCTCTCGCGACGCTGGCCTTGGTGCAACCGCTGTCTGCCGAAGGATTGGCGGGCCGCTTCGAGGTTCGTTCGGCGGATCTGGAGCTGAAGGACGGCGTCTATCACTTGAACGCGCGCATCGACCTGCCGATCAGCGATGCGGTACGGCGCGGTCTGACGGAAGGCGTGCCGCTGGCCCTGGAAGTCGACCTGGACATCGAACGGGTGCGGCAGTTGCTGCCGAACTCGCGCGTCGCGGAGCTGACGCAGCGCTACCACCTGCAGTACAACGCCGTGAGCGCGCGCTACATACTGCGCAATGACAACAGCGGCCAACAAGAATCGCTGGGCACCGTCGACGAGGCGCTCGAGCATCTTTCCGAAGTGCACAGCCTGCCGGCATTGGACAAGGCGCTCATCGCGCCGGATCGCCGCTACGAAGCGAACGTGCGGGGCAAGCTCGATTTCGGCACGGTGCCATTCACCATGCGCCTGTTGATGTTTTGGGTCAGCGATTGGCATCGTGAGAGCGATTGGTACGCATGGACGTTCCAGCCATGATCCGCAAGTACGGTTCCACCGTGATGGGCTGCATTGGCGTGGCGCTGTGGCTGGCGGCGCTGTTCATGCTCGCATCGGCTGCGCAAAACACCGAGAAGTTCGACAAGTGGCTGCCTTGGATCCTGCTGGTCAACATTTCCGGCCTGCTCACCCTGTTCGTGCTGCTCATCGGCAAGCTCACGCGCCTGGTGCGCGATTATCGCAAGCACGTGCCCGGCTCGCGCTTGAAGGGCCGCACGGTGGCGATTTTCAGCGCGCTGGCCGTGGCCCCCATTCTGGTGGTCTATTATTTCGCCCTGCAGTTTTTGAATCGCGGCATCGACAGCTGGTTCGAGAGCGAAGTCAGTCAGGGCTTGATCGACACACGCGAGTTGTCGCATGCCGCGCTCGACGTGCGCGTGCGTGAATTCCTGCAGCACACCGAACTGGTGGCGCGCTCTCTGTCGGGGTTGTCCAATTATCAGCTCGCCAGTTCGCTCGACCGCCAGCGGCAGGACAGCACGGCAATCGAGTTCACGGTCGTCGGCGCACAGGCGCGGATCATCGCCACCAGTTCCGACCGTCCGATGGACGCGCTGCCGATTCCCGCCACTGATGAAATGATGCTGCAACTGCGGCGCGGCCGGCCATACGTCAGCCTTGATACGGATTCGATCGGCGGCTACGTGATTCGCGCCGCGGCGCCGATCGAGGACAGCAGCGTCGGACCCCGCGTGTTGATTGCGCTCTATCCGGTGCCGTTGCAGCTGAGCCAGCTTGCCGATACGGTGCAGCGTTCGCTGTCGTCCTACGCCCACCTGGTGCAAATCAGGCAGCCGCTCAAAACGACCTTTGTCTTGATCCTGAGTTTTGTCGTGCTGATGTCGTTGATCGCCGCCGTTTACGGCGCCTTCTTTGCCGCGCAGCGGCTGGTGCAGCCGGTGCAGGATTTGATTGCCGGCACGCGCGCCGTGGCAAAGGGCAACTACGACACCCGCCTGCCCTTGCCGGGGCGGGACGAATTGGGCTTTCTCGTCACTTCGTTCAACGATATGACCAAGCGGCTCGGTAGAGCGCGCGCGGAAACGCGCCGCAGTCAGCAAGCCGTCGAGGCTGAACGGGCCGGACTCGCGGTGATTCTCGCGCGCTTGTCGACCGGCGTGGTCTCGCTCGAGCCGGATCTAAAGGTGCGCACCGCCAATCAGGCCGCGAGCGGCATCTTGGGCGTCGACCTCGAGGCCGCCATCGGCAAGCCCTTCGATGAGTCCATCAGCGACAGCACCTTGTTCACGCAGTTCCTGGCTGCCATCAAGCAGCGTCTGCAACCGGGGCAGCTCGACTGGCGCGAACAGATCGAGCTGCTGTCGGAGTCCGGCAAGCATGTGCTGATGTGCGCCTGCACGGCGCTGCCGAATGATGCCGGCGGCGCGGCCGGCGTGGTGCTGGTGTTCGACGACATCACAACGTTGCTGCAAGCGCAGCGCGACGCGGCTTGGGGCGAAGTGGCGCGCCGCCTGGCGCATGAAATCAAAAATCCGTTGACGCCCATCCAGCTATCCGCTGAGCGGATGCGGCGCAAGTTCCTCGGCAGCATGAATGAGCAGGATGCCCAAATCCTCGAGCGAGCGACGACCACCATCGTGGCGCAGGTCGATGCGATGAAGCAGATGGTGAATGCGTTCAGCGAGTACGCGCGCGCCCCCGACATGCATTTTTCGCGCTTCGATCTGAATCAGTTGATCACCGAGGTCGTGGACCTTTACCGCGTTCAGGACAGCAGCGCGGAAATGAAGCTGCTGTTGAGCCCGCTTCTGCCGCCCATCTCGGCGGACCGCATGCGCATTCGGCAGATCCTGAACAACCTCGTCACCAATTCGCTGGAAGCGCTCGAGGGCAAGGTGGGCGCGCGTATCGAAATCGAAACTCAAGTCGCCGACGATGGTCTGAAACAGGGAACATCTGTCGCGATCGTCGTTACGGACAATGGCCCGGGTTTTCAGCGCGATTTGATTGGCACGGTCTTTGATCCTTATGTGACCAGCAAGCCCAAAGGCACCGGCCTTGGACTGGCAATCGTCAAGAAGATCGTGGAAGAGCACGGCGGGCGCATTGAGGCGGATAATCTGCGCTCGGGAGGCGCCCGCGTCCGAATTGTATTGCCGCTGGCCGACGGCGCACGCTCCACGGGCGCCCGTGAGCCGCGCAAAGGCGAACACAGGAGAGAACGCGTATGACCGCTTCAAGAATACTGGTGGTGGACGATGAGGCGGATATCCGCGGCCTGCTGAAGGAAATTCTCTCCGAAGAGGGTTATGACGTCGAAATTGCGGCGGATGCGAGCCAGGCGCGCTCCTCTCGCGCCGCCCAGGTACCTGATCTGGTGCTGCTCGACATCTGGATGCCCGACACCGATGGCATCACGCTGCTGCGCGAGTGGTCGGTTACCGACGGCTATGACTGCCCGGTGGTCATGATGTCGGGGCACGGCACCGTTGAGACCGCGGTGGAGGCCACGCGCCTCGGTGCATTCGACTTCGTCGAGAAACCACTGTCGCTCACCAAGCTGCTGCGCACGGTGGAACGGGCGCTCGACGCCGGGCGCCGCAAGCGGTTGTCATCGCGCACCCAGGGCTCGGCGCTGGCCGTGCCGATCGGCAAATCCAAGATTACACAGATGCTGCGCGAACAGGTCCAGCAGGCAGCCTCCAGTTCGTCTCCTGTGCTGCTGGTCGGCGAGCTCGGGTCCGGACGCGAGGCCTATGCGCGTTACTTGCATTCCTTGAGTGCCCGCGCCGCCAAGCCGTTTTTCACCGTGGTTGCACCCAGCCTGGGAGCTGATCCCGCCGCGGCGCTGTTCGGCAGCGATCGCGACGGCAAGATCGAACCGGGCGCTTTCGATCAGGCGACGGGCGGCTCGCTCTACATCGGCGGGCTCGAGGATTTGAATGTCAACGCGCAACGCGCGCTGCTCGGCGCCATCGAACAAAACGGCTATACCCGCGTGGGCGGCCGCCAGCGTCTGAATCTCAACGTGCGCTGGATCAGCTCCGCGCAGGAGGGCTTCGAATCCGGTTCTTCATCCGAACCGTTCCGCCGCGACCTGCTCGCGCATTTGAACGTGATCACATTGCGCGTGCCGCCGCTGCGCGACTATGCCGAGGATGTCCCCGATCTATTGCGATACTACGTCGACCGTCTGGTCGATGAACAGCACCTGCCGCTGCGGCGGTTCAGCGTGGCGGCGCAGAATCGCCTGCGCAATTATCCCTGGCCGGGAAACGTGGGTGAGCTCAAGAATCTGGTGCAGCGCGTGCTGATCTTGGGTGCCGGCGAGGAAATTCGCCTCGAGGAGATCGAGCGCGAACTGGCCGTGAAAATGGCCGTCGACGAGCCGCTGGTGAAGCAGGATTTGCTGGCGCTGCCGTTGCGCGAAGCGCGCGAACAATTCGAACGGGCCTATTTGCAGCAGCAACTACTGCTTTGCAACGGAAAAGTCGGTCAATTGGCCAAGCGGGTTGGGATGGAAAGGACGCATTTGTATCGAAAATTGCGAGCATTAGGGGTCGATTTTCGTCAATTAGGCGAGGATTAGCTCCGAACAGCCGCCTTGACATAACTTAACACTCCGTGACCGACCTGGCATACTGCGGGCCGCAAATCGGATAACTGGGATAAATCCAATGGAAGCGATCGCAACTGCATCGGGCGTGCGCGCCGAGAGCCGTAATTTCTATGTGTGGATGGCGGCCGGCTTTCTTGCCGTCGCGTTCGGCGGATTCATTCCGACCTACTGGGCAAAAGTGGCGGCAGGGACCTTTCACGCCGAGCCCATCATTCACATCCACGGAGCCCTGCTCTTTTCCTGGACCTGTTTCTATTTCGTGCAAACCCTGCTCGTGGCAAAGGGCCGCACGCTCGATCATCGGGCCTGGGGACTGGCGGGAATTTCGTTGTTCACGGCGATGATGTGTTCGATTCTGGTCGGACAGGAGACGGTGTTGGCGAGAAACGAGGCCCTCGGCTTCGGCGAAGCCGCGCTGCGCTTTTCTGCCGTTACGCTTACCGCGTGGCCTCTGATGGCCGTAATCTTCATCTTAGGCGTAGTCAAGATTCGCAAGCCAGAGTCACACAAGCGGCTAATGACGCTGCTGATGATCGGCATCATGACCCCGGCGATTGCACGGGTATTTCTCACGCTGTTCGCCCCGCCGGGCCTCGCCGGCCCGCCGCCTCCCTTTGTCGCGACGCCGCCGAGCCTCGCCGCCGATCTGTTTCTGGTCGTCGCCATGGTTCGCGATTGGCGCATGCTCGGGCGTCCTCACCCGGTCTACGTGTACGGCGGAATCGCACTGGTCGCGCAACAGCTGCTCACGGCGCCGATTGCCGCGACCGCAACCTGGATGCACATTGCCAAGGCATTCGAGAGTCTGGCGCGCTGATCGATGGCGGCGAACCGGCGGGGCAACCCCCGCCGGCGTCAGTCACCGACTCGGATCACCAGCACATCGACGTCGGCCTTGCGCAGAATCTGGCGCATGCGATTGAGCTCATCCAGCTTGGAGATCGGCCCGATGCGGATGCGGTGCCAGGTATCGTTGTCCACCGTTACCTTTTGCACGTTGGATTCGATGCCCTGCAGCGCCAGCTTGGCGCGCACGCGATCGGCGTCCGAGAAATTCTTGTATGAGCCGGCTTGCAACACATACGTACCGCTGCGCGTTTCGGGCACGGCCTTGATGTCCGGCCTGACATCCTTGTCCTTCTCCGGCACGACCACTTCGAATTTCGGCAGCATTTCATAAAACGCGTACGTCTTGGAATCGTCCCTGACGGGATCGCCCGCTTCGGGCGCTTCATTGCCGTGAGGCCGCTTCTTCACGGTCTTGCCTGCGCTGGCCACCGGCGCGTCGAGCCGGTGATCCTTCAGATACACGACGGCGGCGACCCCCAACCCTAGGCCCAATCCGCAGGCGACGCCCAGCCACCCGGAAAACCGGCCGGGTTTGCTGCGTTTGGTCTTGTAATCGCGCGCCATGAAGTTTTCCTACATGGTGTCGGGCGCGGAAACGCCCAACAACTTGAGCCCGTTGCGAATCACGGTTTGCGTCGCCAGTGCAAGATCCAACCGCGCATTGCGCGCGCCGGCATCCTCGATGATGAACTGATGCGCGCTGTAGTAGGTATGGAAGTCATTTGCCAAATCGCGCAGATAATGCACCAGCGAATGCGGTGCCCGCAGCACCGCGCCTTGCTTGACGACCTCGGGGTAGGCGCTGATGCGCTTGATCAACTGCAGCTCCTGCGGCTCCTTGAGCTCGGCAAGCGAGGCAACCCCGAGAGCCGCATCGTGGGTGAGCCCGCGTTCCTGGAGCTGCCGCATGACGCTGGCGACCCGCGCGTGCGCGTACTGGATGTAGTAAACCGGATTCTCGTTGGAGCGCGACTTCGCCAACTCCATGTCGAAATCCAGATGCTGATCGTTGCTGCGCATCACGTAGAACAGCCGCGCAGCATCATTGCCCACTTCCTTGCGCAGATCCCTCAAGGTGACATAGTCGCCCGACCGCTTCGACATCTTGGCTTTTTCGCCGCCGCGATACAGCGATACGATCTGCATGAGCAGCACCTCGAAGCGCTCCGGCGGCCCGCCGAGCGCGATCAAGACGGCCCGCAGCCGCGTGATATAGCCGTGATGATCGGCGCCCCAGATGTACATCAAGTGCTCGAAGCCGCGCTCGAGCTTGTTCATGACATAGGCGATGTCGGAGGCAAAGTAGGTCTTCATGCCATTGTCCCGCACGATGACGCGATCTTTCTCGTCGCCGAAATCCGTGCTCTTGAACCAGAGCGCACCGTCCTTCAGGTAGGCATGGCCCGATTTCTTCAAGGCTTCGATCGATCGGTCGATGGCGCCGCTCTCACTCAAGGAGCGTTCCGAGAACCAGCAATCGAAGGTGACGCCGAACTCGGCAAGATCCTCGCGGATGTCGCCGACGATGCCGTCGAGCGTGGAGCGCAAAACGCGTTCGTACCCAACATCGCCGATCAAGCTGCGAACGCGCACGATGAGCGCGTCGATGTAGATATCCTTGTCGCCGCCCTGCGGCTCATCCGGCGGAAGGCCCTTGAACACATCGGCGGCGGAGTGCTTCAAGGTCGTACCGAGCGCCGCGAACAATTGCTCGCCGACCGCAACCAGGTATTCGCCGACATAGGCATTGGCGGGAAACGCGAATTGCTCGCCGCAGCGCTCGAGGTAGCGCAGCCACGCGCTCACCGCGAGGATATCCATTTGCCGGCCGGCATCGTTGATGTAGTACTCGCGCTCGACGCGGTACCCGGCCGCTTCGAGAAGATTGCTAAGCGATGCTCCGAAGGCGGCATGCCGGCCGTGCGCAACATGCAAGGGTCCGGTCGGATTGGCCGAAACGAATTCAACCTGCACGCGGCGCCCCGCGCCGACTTGCGAGCGGCCATAGGACGCGCCTTCGCTCAAGACCTTGGCGATTTCCTGATGATAGGCATCGTCGGTCAGGAAAAAATTGATGAAGCCGGCTCCGGCAATTTCCACCTTGGCGATGAAATCGCTCGGCGGCAGCGCGGCCAGCAGGCTCTCCGCGATCTTGCGGGGATTCTGGCGGATGGCCTTGCCGAGGCGCATTGCGAGATTGCTGGCGAAATCGCCGTGCTGTGCATCGCGCGTGCTTTCCACCTCGATACCCACACCGCGCGCGGCGGCAGGCACCAAGTCCTCTGGCAGCGCCTCCAGGGCCTGCTTCAGCAAGTCTTCGATCAGGGTCTTCAAAAGGGATCCAAAGTGAGTGACAAAGGCCGCGCAGTTTACCGCAAAGCGCTCAATCGACCTCCAGCGGATCGACATCGATCGACCAGCGCATCCCCTTGGGTGCTTGAAGCGCTTCGATTTGCGGCAGCCAGCGGCAAAGAAAGCGCTGCAACGCGGATCGCGCAGGCGTTTCCACCAGCAAATGCGCGCGGAAATGGTCGGCGCGGCGCGCGATCAAGGCCGCGGCGGGCCCCAGAATTTTGATGTTGGAATCGCCCAACTTGAGTCCCGCTTCGGCCGCGGTTTGCAGAAATGCGTGCAATCCCGTGCTGTCTTTGGCCTCGGCGCGCAGCAATGCTAGGCGCGAATAAGGCGGCCACCCCGCTTCGCGGCGCTCCTCCAGCGCACTTGCCGCAAAACTCTCGTAGCCCTGCGCGATCAGCCGATTCAACAGCGGATGCTCGGGAAATTCGGTCTGAATCATCACCTCTCCGGCGCGTGTTTCACGCCCGGCCCGTCCAGCCACCTGGGTGATCGTCTGGGCGAGCCTCTCGGTGGCGCGGAAGTCGCTGGCGAAGAGTCCCTGGTCGGCATCGAGAATCACCACCAGCGTGACGTCGGGAAAATGGTGGCCCTTGGTGAGCATTTGAGTGCCGATCAGAATGCGTGCCTCGCCGCTGTGCACGCGATCCAGTACGGACTGAATCGAACCCCGGCCGGCCGTGCTGTCGCGGTCCAATCGCGCCAGCGGCGCGTCGGGAAACAAGCGCGCCAATGTTTCCTCGACCCGCTCCGTACCCTGTCCCACGGCGAGCAGCGCCTGACTGCAACTGGCGCACGTCGTCGGCACCGGGGCCACCGCGCCGCAGTGATGGCAGCGCAGCTGTTGCGCGCGGCGATGCAACGTCATGCGCGCATCGCAATGCGCGCAGGGGGCGACCCAGCCGCAGGAATTGCAGAACAAGCTCGGTGCGTAGCCGCGCCGGTTCAAAAATACGATGACCTGGCCCGCGGCCCGCAAGTGCTGACCGATGGCCTGCAGCGCGGGGCCCGACAGACCTTGTTCGGCCGCGTGCCTTCTCAGGTCCACGAGCGTCATCCGGGGCGGCTGCGCCGCGCCCGGCCGCTGCGGCAACAAATGTTTGATGTAGCGTCCGCTTGCCGCGTTTTCCAGCGTCTCCAGCGACGGCGTGGCGGACCCTAAAATGACGGGAACTCCCGCGCCGCGGGCGCGCACGACGGCGAGATCGCGTGCCGAGTATCGAAATCCTTCATGCTGCTTGTAAGAGGCGTCGTGTTCTTCATCGACGACGATGAGTGCGAGCTTGGGGAGCGATGCGAACACGGCCGACCGGGTGCCGATGACGATGCGGGCGTTACCGCTGTGCGCCGCGCGCCAAGCATCGCGCCGCTCGGTGTCGGTGAGGCCGGAGTGCACCACGGCGACGCCGGCGCTGAAGCGGCTGCGAAAGCGTGCCACGAGCTGCGGCGTCAGGGCGATCTCAGGCACGAGTACCAGCGCCTGTCCGCCGCCGGCAATGGCGGCGGCGATGACACGCAGGTACACCTCCGTCTTGCCGCTGCCCGTCACGCCATAGAGCAAGTGCACGCTGAAAGTCGACAGCAACGTCAGGATGGTTTCGACCGCCTGGGCTTGGGCGCCGGTGAGCGCGAGCTCGCCGGGATGCATCTGCATCTCACCTGCGGGGTTGGTCGCAGAAATCCGCGCTGCGATCCAGCCGCGCGCGGCCAGAGCTTTGAGCAGGGCGGGTTTGAAGTATTCGCCGACCTCGTCGGCCGTGGCTTCCGCGCGCTCTGAGAGCCAGGCAAGCAGCGCGCGCTGTTGCGGTGCCCGTCGCGTGCTTGGGCTCGCGAGTTCTTCGCGGCCAGGCTCCGTGAGACTCCAATGCTCGGTGTTCGCGACGGCAGGGTGACCTGCTCGCAAGGCGACGGGGAGCGCGGCGGCGTACACCTCGCCAACCGGGTGATGATAGTAATCGGCGGCCCATCGAAGCAATTCGAACGTGACCGCGTCGTAAACCGGCTCCTCGTCCAGAAATTCCAGCGCGGCCTTGAGCTTGAGCGCCGGAAGCGCGGACTCGGAAACGATGCCAACCAAAATCCCGATGAGACGTTGACGTCCGAAGGGGACCAGCACCCGAACCCCTAGGCGCGGCACGGCACGCACCGCTGGCGTCGGCGTCGGCGTTGGCGGCAGGTAATCGAACACGCGGCGTAACGGGGTATCGAGTGCAATCTGCAAAATCATGGATTTATTGTCCACAAAATCTGTGGATAACTCTGTTGAGAAGCAGGGGTCATTTACCCTAAGTGCCCGTTCCGTTTCGGGTCCCGTCAAATTGGTGGAAAAATGCCCGAAATCGAAATGACTCGTTTAGATTCAATGGATTACGACCGCCACTCAATACCGCGCTAAAGGTTTGAACGAAAATATTGCAAAGGAAGTCACATGCGATGTGCGTAAGTCGCTGATCTTGCGCCCTTCGCGGCGTCAACCTTCGCTGCGGCTGAGCGTTTATACCTTGAATGGAGATGATACGCATGGCTCGGTTTGATACGCTCAATACAGCTTGGACGGTCTGGGATGATCCCGCTCCAGCGCCGGAGGGAGCGGTTCTGGAGTACACGAGAGAACTCGAAAATTTTTTGGCCGAGATCGAGCGCCGCGCATTTCGTATGGCGCAGGTCGCACTGCGCGATCCTGACGATGCCCTTGATGTCGTGCAGGACGCCATGCTGAAGCTTACGCGTAACTACGCAACGCGCCCCAGCGCCGAATGGCGGCCGCTGTTTTATCGAATTCTTGAAAATGGCATACGGGACCTGCAGCGGCGCCGAACGGTGCGAAAGAGGGTCATGACGTGGCTGCCCGGCCCGAAAGAGGATCCGGACAACGAAGCACAGGACCCTTTGGAAAATGTCGCCGACTCCGGTCCCGCCATACCTGAAAGACTGATGCAGGCGGAGGCCATGGAGCATTTGGAGGAATCGTTGCGCGCCTTGCCGGCGCGGCAGCGCGAGGCCTTCATGCTGCGCAATTTTGAAGGAATGGATGTTGCCGAGACGGCGAGCGCAATGGCTTGCTCGGAAGGCAGCGTGAAGACGCATTATTCGCGCGCGGTACACGCATTGCGCGAACAGCTCGGTGAGGTTTGGTGATGAGCGAACAAGATAACGAAGCATTCGAGACGCGCAGCCGCGCTCTGTTCCAGGACAGCGTGGAAGGGCTGGATATGCGCATTCGCTCACGCCTGACGCAGGCGCGCAGCGCCGCCCTGGAGGCTGCGCAGCATAAGCGATCCTGGTGGTCCGGCTGGAAAGTATGGACCCCCGCAGCCGGCGTGACGGCCGCGGCCATTTTAGGCGTGGTCTTGTGGAGCGGTTCGCCGGTTGGACACCAGAACGGAACATTGGCCGACGCACAGACGAGTTTCGATGACCTTGACCTCGTCGCTTCCTCGGACGAAGGTGCGACTGATGCCATGGACATGCTGCAAGACGACATTGATTTTTATTCGTTTGCCGATAAGGCGGCGAACTCGGGACCGGCTGCGTAGGTTGACCGTCGCGGGCTTCGGAAGGTGCTGGCTGTTCTTCGGTGCGCTGTGCGCCTCCGCGGGCGCCACACCGCCGCCGGCTCCAGCGGCGCCGCCTCCGCCCCCGGCATCGACGGCACAGCCGGCGGCGCCCGACGAGGGTTTCCTCGAGTTTCTGGGATCGGACGATGTGGGCGATGCTGCTTGGTGGGAATTTCTGAAGAAGGCGCCGCCGCCGCGAGGGAGCAATCCTCCCCCCGCAGCGCCGCCGCAGGATGCAAAGAAATGATCAGGATTTGGTTCATCTGCGCAAGCTTGACCCTAAGCGCTGCCGCCAGCTTCGCTCAGGTCCCTGCGCCCGCAACTGCCCCACCGTCGCCTACAGCGGAACCCGCAGCACCTGCCGCCCCACGCGCCTGGAGTTCGCTGTCGCCTGATCAGCAGCGATTGCTGCAAAACTATCAGGGAAAGTGGAATAGCCTGCCTCCCGAGCGGCAGCAGGCGCTCGCAACAGGTAGTCAGCGCTGGATGTCGATGACGCCGCAACAGCGGGCCGGCGCGCAGCAGCGCTTCAATCAATGGCGCGCCATGCCGCCCGAGCAGCGGCAACTGGTGCGTCAGCGCTACCAGGAATTCAGGACGCTACCGCCGGAACGACAACGCGAAGTGCGCGAATCCTTCAAGCGGTTCCGCCAGATGCCACCGGAACGGCGTATGCAACTGCGCCAGCAATGGCGTCAGATGACACCGGAGCAGCGTCATCGCGCCGCCGGGCAGGGCATGCGGCCGCCGCCGCCGCATCGCGTGCCGCACTAGCCCTCGAGCTTACGGCTGATAGCTGCGTTCCGCGTGCGCGCGGACTTCCTCGGGATAAAAGAGCACGTCGCGGAAGCGTCCCTGACTGAACATCAGGGCCTGATCGGCGAAATGAGGCGATGAGGGATCGCCGCTCGCCCCGCCGCTCATGATGGCCTTGGCATGGATGGTCGGACCGAAATCCACCGCCGCCACGAAGCTGTTGCCCACCGACCCGTAAATCCTTTTGGTTTTACGGGGCTTCGATGAGTCGAATGAGGCCAGCGCACCCCACTGCGAGGGCGCGAAGCCCACCGGCAAGCTGGCCTTGGCGTCGTCGAACGGCTGCACGATGTCATCGGTCAAGCGCTGGAAGCGGTTGATCTCGCCCCAGGCGATCTGCCGGCGTCCGAAATCTTGCTGAAATTTCTCGAGCGCGGCGCTCAAGGCCTCGATGCGCTGGGCGTCGGTGAGTTTGTCGACCAGATAGTCGTAGACCGGTTCATCCGCATCGCGCGCCGCACGTCCGTTGCGCTCGATCAAACCCTGGCCCCAGAAAATCGCAATCGCCGTCGCCACCGAATCCGCGGACGTGCGTCTGTTCCAGCCGCGCAAGGTGTCGATCGCCTCCCTCAAGTCAGCGCGCCGCGGATCGGCGGCCGGCAGCGCATCGAAAGCGGCAAATAGCGGCGGCAGCAGCACATCGAATGCGGTCAGGTGGCCGTCGTAGCCCGCCTCGATCAGGCTGTCCAAAGTCGCGTCGTGCATGCCGCTCAAGACCTCAATCGCGTGCGGTCCGCGCGGATTCTCGCCGCGGATCCACATGTAGCGCGGATAGTCTTCGCGCTTCGGACTATGGTCGCCCGCCGCCGAGAACGGCCAATTGTTGCTGTTGAAAAGCCAGCCGTTGCTGGGATTCAACAGGGTAATGGTGTCTTCGACTGCATGCGGGCCTCGCCACTCGGTCGCCGGATTGCTGCCGTCGACCGGGCGGGTGAAATCGAATGAGGTATCGCGCTTCGGTATGAAATTTCCGTGAAAGTACGCAATTGTTCCATTGGCGTCCGCGTACACCGTGTTGTTGGACGTATCGGTGCGCATGTCCTGCGTCTTGCGGAACGACGCGTAATCGGTGGTTTTGGTGCGCAAGTAGGATTGCATCAACGCCGGCACCGGCGCTTGCAGCAACTTGATCGCGATCCACCTGCCATTTTCGGAGCGAATGATGGGTCCGTGATGACTGTGATAGACGGTAAAGGTGCGGTTCCCCGTGCCCTCGGCTTGCTTGAAGGGAACGGTGACCTGCGAGACCCGAAGCTTCTTCAGCTGCTTGCCGTACCGGTAGTACAGCCCGTCGGATTTCTTCACGATGTCTTCCGCATATTCGTCGATAGCATCGCCGCCGTACGAGGTGTGCATCCAGCCGTTGTGCGTATTGAAGCCCTGATAGACGAAGAACTGTCCCCAGGTGACCGCCCCATACACGTCTAGACCCTGATCGCTGACCATCTGCAGTTCCGACCGAAAGTAATATGAGGTGTGCGGATTGATCCAGAGCATGGCGTGTCCGGACGCCGTCAATTTTGGCGCGATGGCGAATCCATTCGACCCGCCCGGAAATTCCTCGGGAACGAAATCTGATGCCGGCCTCGAGCGCGATGCCGGCATCGGCGGCGCTGCCGGGGTCAAGCTCGCTGCGGGCGGCACAGCTTGTCCGTAGAATTTTTGCAGCTGCCCTAAATCAACCGATTCAATATCGCCGCCGATGCTGCCCTCGGTGAAGGACAAGGCCATCCAAGGCTCAAAATGGTGAATGACCTTTGGATGCACGGCCGAATGCGTCGAGAGGAAGTAGTTCAAGCCTTCCGACCAGGCATCCATCAGTGATTTGAGCCAGGTGGGCGCCGCGCGATATTGCTGTTGCAGCCGGCCGACATCGATGAACAATCCTGCGCGTAGGTCATCATAGAGTGCGGATTCACCCTCGGCCTGCGCCAACCAGCCAAGGCTCACGAGGTAGTTGCGCTCGATCCGTTTGAAGTCGTCTTCGGCCTGCGCATAGATCATGCCGAACACAGCGTCCGCGTCGGATTTACCGTAGACATGCGCGATGCCCCAATTATCCCGAATGATGCGGACCTGTTTCGCGTGTTGGCGCCAACTCGCGTGCTCGCTCGGCGCCGTACCGGCGGCGCCGACGATGGCGGGAATGCACAGCAGGGCAGCAAATAACAATTTCATGGTTTGTGAGCCTCCGGGGCCGTAGCATCGCGCAATGAACAAGTCTTTGCCCATGGTTTTTCTGCTTGCCGGAGTTTTGAGCGGCACGACGCGCTCGGCGGCGACATTCACTGTTCCTGACTTAGGCCAGCCTGAACCGTTGGTCTTGATTGCCTGTGGCGATACCCGTTTCACGGACGCCAGTGAAACCACGGCCAGTTCGCCCAGTGTGCGGCGGGCGCTCGTGGCGAAGATTGCCGCGGAGAATCCGACGGCCATTTTTATCAACGGCGACCTCCCGTATCACGGCATCGCTGCGGACTAC
>DASYIN010000020.1:0-3106 GCA_035997505.1 Steroidobacteraceae bacterium
TTCGCTGCGCACGCCGACTTCGCCGCCCATGAGTTCAGCCAAGCGTTTGACGATCGAGAGTCCCAATCCCGTGCCGCCATAGTGACGGGTGGTGGACGAATCGACCTGCGAGAAGGACTTGAACAGACGGTCCAAGCGATCCGCGGGAATGCCGATGCCGGTGTCGGTGACATCGATGATCAGGGAAGAGCGATCGTTCGCACCCACCCGGTTCGCGACCTTGAGCGCGATGTGACCTTCGTGCGTGAATTTCACCGCGTTGCCCAAGAGATTGAGCACCACTTGGCGCAGGCGCACCGGGTCGGCACGCACCATGACGGGCACTTCCGCTTCAATGGTGACGATGAGTTCAATGCCCTTGGCGGCGGTCTGCAGCGCGGTCGCGGCCACCGTCTCGTACAGCAGGTGAATCAGATCGAATTCGACATTCTCAAGTTCCAGCCGATCAGCCTCGATCTTCGACAGGTCCAGCACGCCGTTGATCAAGGAGAGCAGCGCCTTGGCGCTGCCGCGAATGATGTCCAGATATTCGCGCTGCGTGGCGTCGAGCGGCGTTTCCGCCAGGATTTGCGACATGCCGAGGACGCCGTTCATCGGCGTGCGAATCTCGTGGCTCAAGTTCGCGAGGAAGCTGCTCTTGGCGCGATTGGCGGCTTCCGCGGCCAGCTTGGCATCGAGGGAAGCCTGTTCGGCAAGTTTGCGATCGGTCACCAGCTGCATCGCCCCGGCGAGGCGCAGCGGCGTGCCGTCGGCGGCCCGCTCGGCCTGGCCGCGCGCCCGCATCCATTCGTAGTGCCCGGCCTTGTGGCGCACCCGAAATTCCAAATCGTATACGGCACGGTGCTCGAGGTGGTTGTCGAGCGCCATCGCGACGCGTTCGCGGTCCTCCGGGTGGATCAGAGTCATAAACTGCTCATGCGAGGAACCCAGTTCCTCCACGCTGTAGCCCAAGATTTCGTTGAAGCGCAGGCCGTACCAGGAGACATTGGTGAGCAGGTCGATTTCCCACAGTCCGTCCTGCGTGCCGCGCAGCGCCCGTTCCAAGCGAATTTCCACTGAACCCAAGGCGGCCTTGGTGCGCTTCAAGTCGCTGATGTCGATGAGTGCGCCGGTGATGCGTTCCACGTCCCCCGAGGGTCCCCGCCCGACTTTCGCCTTCTCGCCGATCCAGCGTTCGGCGCCGTTGTCGAGAAGGACGCGGTATTCGCAGCGATAGTACGGATCCGCGGGCGTGGTCTCCAAGGGTGCGCCGCGCACGCGCGCAAAGTCATCCGGATGCACCCGGGACAGTGCCCGGTTGAGGTCATCGAGCGGCGTGCTCGGCGGTATCCCTAAGAGCTCACGAAAGTTGTCGGAACAGAAGCGGCTGTTGCGGCGGAAATCGAAGTCGAAGGTGGCGACGCCCGCCGCCGTCTGCGCGATGTTCAAGGATTCGGTGGCGTAGTGAAGTTTGTCCTCCAGCTCCTTGCGTTCGGTGATGTCGGTGATAGTGCCGATGGCGCGCGAGTCGTAGCCTTCACCGCCCAAAAGCACCTGGCCGCGCCCGGCCAGCCAGCGCACCTCGCCGTTCGCTGTCAAGGTGCGATATTCGGTTTCATAGCCGGCGCCCGAGGCGACCGCATTGCTCAAGGCGTGGACGACCCCCTCGAGATCTTCCGGATGTATGGAGGCTAGCCACTCCTCGCGGCTCAAGCACATGTCGCGGCATTCCAGCCCAATGAGTTCAAAGAACAGTGAGGTGCCCTTGATGATCCCGGTCACCAGGTTGAGTTCAAAAACGCCAAAGCCGCCTGCCGACTGCGCGAATTCCAAAAACTCGGCCGAACGGCGCGAGGAGGTTTCGGGGTCGGCCAAAATCGGCGCAACCGTATTCACGCTCTCGGCAGTTGCAGAGACGGTGTTCGGCGTGTCGGTGCGCCTGCGGAATTTGTTGAGTATTTTGTGATTCGACCAGCTTCGCATGCGGTTTCCGTACCCAGTGGGCCTTCACCCATCATCTTAAGGGTATCGGCCGGTAGGGGCAGCGCTTGAGCTATGATCGACCTCTCAATCCCGAGCGAAAGGCATGACGCGCTTACGATTTTTAGGGTTTTTGGCGGTTGGCATCGTCGCGCTCCTGGGCGTGGCGCTCGTCGTCGTCTGGCTCACCGTCAACCCCAACAACTACAAGGGGCGGATTGCCGCTGCCGTCAAGGAATCCACCGGGCGGGAATTGAAACTCACGGGCGACATCAAGCTGTCGGTTTTCCCCTGGGTGGCACTGGAACTGGGGCCCGCCAGCCTCGGCAACCCGCCCGGATTCGGCGATGAGCCCTTTTTATCGCTCACGCACGCCAGCGTTCGGGTCAAGCTGCTGCCGCTGCTGCGCAAGCATTTGGAAGTGGGCCGTATCGAGATTGACGGACTGGATTTGCGCCTGCGCAAAAACGCGCAAGGTAAGGGCAATTGGCAGGGCGCGGAATCGAACCCGGCTGCAAAAACGGACGTGGATCACACTGCCGGTGAACCCGATTGGCAGTTACTGGCGAACATCCGCGTGCAAAAGGGACGGGCAAGCTATGAAGGCGCCAGCATCGAGAATCTTAACCTCGAAACCGGCTCGCTCAGCAATCAGCGCATCCCCTTAAGCGCCGGCTTCGATGCCCGGACGGCGTCGGGCGAGCAGCTCTCGCTCAAGGCCAAGTTTGACTTGGGGCTGGATGTCGCGCAGCAGCTGTCGATCAACGCCCTGAACTTAAATGGCACGCGAGCCACTGCCGGCGAGCGTCCGGTCGAGTGGGGGGTCTCGGCCCCCGCAATCACGCTGAATCTTTCGCGTCAGACATTGAGCATCCCCGCGTTTTCGTTGGCCTACTCGAGCGCGCGCCTTACCGGCAGTGCTCAAGGAACACAAATTCTCGATGACTTGAACGTTGCCGGCGCCTTGACTCTCGCGCCCGTGGTGCCGCGCGAACTGGCACCGCGACTGGAAATTACGCTGCCGCCGACGCGGGATCCGAAAACGCTGAAACAGCTGTCCGCGAGCATGGATTACAGCTACGGCGCCAAAGCCTTGAACTTGACTCATCTGCAAGTGCATCTCGATGACACGCAGCTGCAGGGGAGC
>DASYIN010000021.1:0-21868 GCA_035997505.1 Steroidobacteraceae bacterium
TGTCGCAACCAAGCCAGAATAATCCTGTATAGACAATTGTCAACGTAATTCTCTATACAGGTTGATTTGCCGTATTGCGCAAAGAGCCAATGTTTTGCGCTTTGAAGCGGTTGACCTGCCGAATGCGGTAGGTATGCTGCGAGCGGCCCACGGAAACGTCATTTTCAAGGCGGCTTAGATGGATATGAATACGCGTCACCCAACGCTGGGAAGCTTGCTGCGCTCTTTGCGGGCGCGCAACGGCTGGACCCTGAGCCAGATGAGCGAGCGCACCAGCATTCCAGTGTCCACCCTTTCCAAGGTGGAGCATGACCGACTCACCTTGAGCTACGACAAATTGGTGCTGTTGGCCCAACGGCTTGAAATCCGCGTATCCGAGTTATTCGCGGATCCGACCGAAGCGGAACCGGCGGTGACCGCCCGTCGCAGTATTGGGCTCACCGACGATGCTGTGCGGGTGAATACAAAGAACTACGACTATTATTATTTGTGTCCAGAGCTGCGCCGCAAGCGGATGATCCCGATCTTGACGCGTATTCGTGCCAAGAGCGCAGAGGAGTTTGGCGACCTGGTACGCCACTCGGGTGAAGAATACATCTACGTCCTCAAAGGGTCGATCAAGGTACTCACCGAGTTTTACGACCCGGTAGTCCTAAACAGCGGCGAGTCGATCTACCTGGACAGCAACATGGGGCACGCCTACGTCACTGCGGAAGGGTGCGATGAGGCGGTGGTGCTCGGAGTGTGTTCGAGCACGGACGAAGGATTGATCCACTCCTTGATGTCACTGCACGGTGAGACCGAGCCGGCTTCGCCGGCGAATGCTGCCGAGCCGGCGCGCGCTCCGGTCAAGGCGGCCAAGAGCCGCAAGCGGTAGCGGATCCTAGCGCCGCACATTCAAGGTGCCGGGCTGCTCAGGCTGATGAGCGCAATATATTTTCTATAATCCTGATTGGCAATTAGTTTCCGATCGCGCCAGTTCTTGCCTAGATTCGAGCAGTGATATATCGGTTTCCAGGGCCCCGCACGGCGGATATGGCCGTCAAACGACAGCTTTGCGGTCGAACAAGGCGCGCCATTTTCCTGTCTTTGCGCCGCATCGCCGCGGTTTGAGGCGTATCGGCTAGGGTTTGGCGCGTGGGACCCGTTTTTAGCGGTTTGCTCCTGGCAGCCAGAATCCCGCCAAGCGCCAAGTTTTCCGTTGTAGAAAATTTCTCTTAATGTAAACATTGCGCCTGGCCAGCGTAGCTTCACGGGGATAACAAATGTCTCGTCCATGCCGACACCTTTTCTCAACCTCGTTCCTTTTTTCCGGCTTGCTCGGTTTCGCGGTCGCGGCCGCGGCAGCCGCCGCAGAGCCGGCCCCGCCAAGTTCGAATCCTCCGCTGGCCCATTCCCTGGAGCGCGCCGACCTTGAGCCTTGGCTCGACGGCTTCATGCCCTACGCCATTGAGCGCGGCGATGTTGCCGGCGCGGTGGTTGCCGTGGTCAAGAACGGTGAGGTCATCTTCGCGAAGGGTTATGGACTTGCCGACGTGGAGAAGCACAAGCCGGTCGATGCGGAACGCACGATGTTTCGGCCCGGTTCGATTTCAAAGCTGTTCACATGGACTGCGGTGATGCAGTTGGTGGAGGCGGGCAAGCTCGACCTCGACAAAGACGTCAACGAGTACCTGGACTTCAAGATACCGCCGCGCTCGGACGGGCCTATCACCCTGCGCAACATCATGACGCACACGCCGGGTTTCGAGGAGCAAATAAAATCGCTGATCGTCTCCGACCCGAAGCTGCTGGTGCCTCTCAAGGTTTACGCCGCGGAAAAGACACCCGCGCGTATATTCAAGGCCGGATCGACGCCGGCGTATTCCAATTATGCGACCGCGCTCGCGGGCTACCTCGTTGAACGCGCTTCAGGGCAGCCGTTCGATGACTACCTGGATGCACATTTGTTCAAGCCGCTGGAAATGTCGCATGCCACCTTTCGGCAGCCGTTGCCCGCGGCATTCGAGACGGACATGTCCAAAGGCTACGCGCTCGGATCGCAGCCCCCGAAGCCCTATGAGATCGTAATAGCGGCACCCGCTGGGAGCCTCGCGGCCAGCGGCGTCGACATGGCGCATTTCATGATTGCGCATTTGGAAGGCGGCGAGTATCACGGCGCGCGCATCCTTGGCGCCGAAACGCTGAAAAAGATGCATGAAACACCCACAGACATGATCCCGCCGCTGAACCGCATGATGCTTGGGTTTTACGAGCAAAACTACAACGGCCATCGGGTGATCAGCCACGGCGGGGATACGGTGTACATGCACAGCTACCTGCATTTATTGCCGGATGATCACGTCGGTTTCTTCGTGTCGGTCAACAGTCAAGGCCGCGAAGGCGCTGCGGGTGCGATTAGGGGCGCCTTGTTCGATGAGTTTTTCGGGCGCTACTTTCCCGGCACGCCGGATGCCGGCAGCGTCGATAAGAAAACTGCCGCGGAACACGCCAAGCTGATGACGGGCTACTACGAAAGCTCGCGCCGCCCAGAAACCTCGTTCATGAGCATCCTCAGTTTTGCCAGCCCTTTCCAGGTCAGCGTCGACAAGGATGGCTTCCTGACCGCGCCTTCCTTCAAGGGCCGCAACGGCGCGGTACGTCGCTACCGCGAGGTCGCGCCTTTCGTATGGCGCGATGTCGACAGCAACTGGCGGCTTGCCGCGAAGGTGGTGGACGGACACGTGCAGCGCCTTAGCATCGATGAAATCTCGCCCTTTACGGTCTACGAGCCGAGTCGGTGGTGGCGCTCCGCGGCTTGGCTCGTACCGGCTGTGGAGTTCTCCTTCGCTGCACTGTTGCTAACGACGCTGCTGTGGCCGGTGGCCGTGGTCGTGCGCCGCAGAAATAATCTGAAGTTGGATCTGGTCGGGCGCGATGAACGCGGCCGCATCGTCTCGCGCATCGCTGCCGCGGTGGTTACCGTGGTATCGCTTGCATGGTTGGGGTTGTTCACGGTACTCAGCACGAGGACCGCGATGCTCGGTCCCAGCCTCGATCCCTGGCTGCTTCTCATGCACCTGATCTCAATCCTGGGCTACGTCGGCGGGGCAATCGCACTGCTGTGGGCCGCAGAGGTTGCTTGGACCGGCAATCGACGCTGGCCCGGCAAACTTTGGACGTCAGTGCTCGCGGCCTCTGCGGTCGCGATGCTGTGGATGGCCTGGGTGTATCACTTGACCTCGTTCACTTCGAGGTACTAAAGGGGCGCGGCGCTGAAAGAAGGCAACTACAGCCGAGTTGCCTTGCCGCGCGCGTACAACTGCCAGAGGCCGACGGTCATGACGGGCAGCACGAACACGGCCAGGAACATGTACGCGAGCCCTCGATAACCGCGCGCAATCAAGGTCACGAGGCCGAAGCGCGCGGCCAGGAAGATCGAGCCCAGCAGCAGCGCGCCAGTGATCCAGAGTCTGGCGGACTTCGACAGGCTGCCGCCTTTACGGGCGGCGTACGCTTCGGCGATGCGCTCGTTGAACGCGTGCACGCAGCCCGTGCCGCTTTCCAGCAAGGCGAGAAAAATCATCAACTGGAACAGGTAGTGGAACGCGGGAAAGTTCAGACGCTGCAGCAGGAAATCCGAGGGCAGCGCTTCGCCGCCGATCTGCGGATAGTAGGCAATCATGCAGATAAAAAAGAGCAGCGCCGGCAGCATCGCGAACGGACCAGCCAGGGCTCCGGCGATGAGGGCATTCTTATGGCTGCGCAAATGCCGCAGCACCGGCAGGATGATCACCGCGCCGACCACGTTGTAGCCCGCATAGGTAAATCCGCCGAGCACCCAGCCCTCATGCGGCGTCGCTATGGCCAGGTTCTGAATGATTCGGTCGCCGAACGCGAAAAACGATAACACCACAAAAATCGCGTACACGGCGTACAGAAATATCGAGACCCACTTGAACAATTGCTCGACCGAGCCCGTGCCGTAGGCGGTCACGCCACTGATGCAGACGATGAGGCACAGAGTTCCAATGAGCGGCGGCCAGCCCATCAGCGCCGTACCGATGGCTCCCGCGGCGGCGCCGAAGACGGCGAGAATCAAGATGATGAACAGTAGATAGCAGACTTCGAACACCACCCAGCCGGGCCCCAGCAGGTTTTTGAAAAACGCCCGGTAGTTCCAGCTCGAGGTGGCATAGGCCAAAGCGAACGTGACCGCGCAAACCGCGCTCCAGATCAGCATCGCCAGCACGATGGCCATCAATCCGCCGCGCGGACCGCTCGGCAGAAAGAACTCCGCGAGCTCGCGGCCCGTCGCGTAGCCGCCGCCGATGACCACCGCCTTGAAGGCGAAACCGGGCAGCAGGTAACGCTGAAACCAGGAGGACTCGTTCGGGGTGGCCGCGGGGATGGCGCTCACGGCGTCGCGTGCCCGGCGGCCGCCTCGTAGCCCGCACCCCTCAAGACGTTCCCCGGCTTCGCGCCCGTATGACGACCCTGGTCAACGACCAACTGACCGTTCACGAGAACGTAATCGATCCCGGTCGGATAGGTGGTCGGATTTTCGTAGTTCGCGACATCGTCCAGGCGTTCTTCATTGAAGATGGTCACGTCTGCCTTCAGACCTTCGCGGATGACGCCGCGGTCGTACAGCCGCATGCGTGTGGCGGGCCACGACGTCATCTTGCGAACCGCGTCCTCGAGGGTGAGTACGTGGCGCTTCTTCACGTACTCGGCGATGACGCGCGGAAAATTGGCATAGGCGCGCGGATGGGGCAGCCCGATCGCATCGATCTTGCCGGGCGCTTCGTTGGCGCCGGCATCGCTGCCGATGCTCATCCACGGCCAGCGCAGCGCCGTGGCAATGTCCGGCTCGCTCATCATGAAATACAAGCCCATGGCGCGGTTCGGCTGCGCGCCGAGCACGATGTCCCATGAGACATCGGCGGGATCCTGCTTGAGCTGCTGGGCGATGTATTGGATGCTCTTGAACCGATAGCGGTCGTATTTTGGATTGAAGGCATTGGCGAGCACGACGTGGTCCCAGCCGCCGCTCGCCTCGATCAGGTTGGACCAGCCCGGCATCGATCCGGCGGCAACTTCCTTCTTGAGCCGCGCACGCACCTTGGGATCCTTGAGGCGCTCCAATCCCTTCTTCGCGCCCTGCTCCCAGACCCAATTTGGCACTGTGATATCAAGACCCGTACCTCCGGCGGTGTACACGTACATATCCGCCGCGATGTTCACGCCGCGCGAGCGCGCGGCTTCGATGAGCTGGCCGGCTTCCGGCACGAGCTTGCCCCAGCCGGGCGCATAGGCGCCTTTGAAATGGAAAATCTCCACTTGGATTCCGGTCTTCTCGCCGATCTCGATGGATTCGCCGATTGCCTGCAGCAGCTTGGCACTTTCATCGCGCATGTGGCTTGCATAGATGCCGCCGCGCCGGGCCGCCACCCGCGCGAGCTCGACTAGATCGTCGGTGCTCTGAAACGCGTCCGGCGGATAAATCAGCGCGGTTGCAATTCCCATGGCGCCAGCGCGCATGGCGTCATCGACGTGCGCCTTCATCGCATCCATCTGCTGTGCGCTGGGGTGGCCCGCCACATCGCCCATCACTTCGACGCGCGCTTGGCCGCTGCTGTAGTACGTGCCGAAATTGAGAGAAATCCCCTGGGTTTCGAGCTTTTTGAAATAGTCGGCGATTTGTGCGGCCGGCACCGGCGTGCCGCCCTCTCCGGCAATTGCGGAAGTCACGCCCTCGCGCAGTTTGTTCTCCGCCAGCCCATTCTTGAGCAACACTTCGCCCGACTGGTCCATCATGTCGATCCAGCCCGGGGAAACATAGTCGCCTTGCGCGTCGATTTCGCGTGTACCGCGGTCTTCGACACGGCCGATCTTCACAAAGCGTCCATCCTTGATCGCGACATCGGCGTTGACCCACGGATTGCCGTTGCCGTCGAGCACGCGGCCGTTGCGGATCACGACGTCGTACATCGCGGCGGGTTGCGCGAGCGCGCTCACCGAGCAGGCCGAGAAGATCAGTCCCAAGAGCGGCGCGGCCATTCGCAATGTCATCTCTTAAACTCCCCCGATTATTTGACGGACGCCTTGGAGCGCGCCGGCAAAGCTAGCACAATCGAGGACTGTTGGTTTTCTGTTTAGGAGTGTCTGCGCCTATGTCAGCGCTTTTTCTACTAACGCCGCCACCTGCGCCCAAAGCACCGGCCCTGATGCATGGCGAACACGGAGCTGACATCGAGGCCTTCGCGTTTCACCGCCTCCGTGACAGTGGTCGTAAAACACCGCGACTCATTCGACCGCATCGGGCAGCTGGTTAAACAGATTGATCAAGAGGCGCACTGCCCCCGCCCTGCCAGTTCAATGCCAGCATGGGGTGCAAGTGCCGCGCACGCGCTGCGACGTTTCGAAAGGCAAGTCCGGCGCGCCCGATGCCGTAAGCAGCAGCCGCATGGGTCCGAGCGCCAGGGCGAAGCGCGCCGCTTCTAGACTGGCCCGCGACGCCGGGCTGTCGGATTTTTCGGAGCGATTCACTGCGCCCTCGGGTCCCACCAGGGTTGAATCGGATCTGATTGACCGGGATCCGACTCCGGCCAGGTGAGGTGCGTCTGCAGCGACAGCCGCTGCGCGCCGAAGTCTATTTTTCACGGGTGCGCGCGTAAGCGTGATGAAAGGCTCCTGACGGTAAGACTGCTCCACCAACAATGTGTGCTGAGCGCCCAGAGAAGCAGGCCGGCAATGATTACAGTGAGTGTGCGTCCTACAAAAATAATCCGCATCAACCTTCCTGTGATGCGTGGGTCTTCGGCAGTTCGCGCGAAAGAATACACCACGGCACGCCGTGCCGGCGCTGCGCATTCGCTGGCGATTACTTGGTGAACTTAAAAGAAGTTTGCGAATCTGTAGGATTAGGCTGACCCAGTTTGCCAAGGCTGCGTCCTATCACCGACGCGCCCACGCGCTTTAACTTGCGGGCACAGCAAATTAATGTGTGGTTCAACTTGCGAGGAGTGCGACGATGCATCCTGAAGATAGATCGATTGGTGAGCTGGCTTACCGGCTCTGGCAGGCTCGAGGCTGTCCGGACGGAACGTCCGAGCAGGATTGGTTGGAGGCGGAAAAGCAGCTGCGGGCTTCTCGTCCGGCTCGTCCATGCTCATCGGAGGCGGTCGACGACTCGCTCAAGAGCACTTTTCCCGCCAGCGACCCGCCCGCCAGTCACCTGCCTGATGTGCCGCCCGCCAATGCCGCGGCAAAATGGAGAGCCGCGGAGGCCTCCCGCGTCCAACCCTCGCGCACAGAACCGTCGCGCGTAGAACCCCCGCGCGTAGAACCCCCGCGCGCCGAAACCTCGCGCAAGAATCCGCCGCGTCGCCGTTCGCCGGCCAAGTCGGATCAATCCTTGCCCGGCGAGTCCAAGCCCACCAGCCTTTCCAAGCCCCGCAACGACAGGGCGAGCTGACGACTAAGTGACTTCCACGCGGGATGAATCGTGGGGTTGAACCTCTGCCGGCTCTCGGGCTGCGTCCTGGCTCTGTTCTGTCTATTGGGCGGAGCGCGCAACGCGAGCGCGCAGACGCCCTCGCCGCTGCAGGAATGGCAATATTCCGGCGGCGTGATTCTCAGCAGGCTGTTCGAGCCGAACTTGCCCGACTGGCGGGTGGTGCTCGGGGCGGCCGCCGACTCGCAGCCGGTTTATGCCGGCGCCGCCGCGTTTCGCGTGCGAGGCGGCCCTGTGATCAACATACAATATAGCGACATCGCCTTTTTGAGCACGGGCGATGGCCTCGGCGTCAACTTCCTTCGAGGCGATCACTACCGTGTGGGCGCCGCCATCGCCTATGACTTGGGAAGGCGCGAGCGAGACGACTACAACACCCTGCGCGGCATGGGCGATATCGAGGCTGCGCCCGTGGCCAAGGTCTTCGCCTCCTATGTCCTCTCGAAGAAATTTCCGTTGATTCTGCGCGTGGACGTGCGACAAGTGTTGGGCGGCGCCAATGGCACCGTCGGCGATGCCGGCATCTACATGCCCCTGCCGGGCAGTTCAAAGAAGTTTGTGATGTTCGCAGGTCCCTCGATCACGCTCGCCACGCATCGTTACCTGCAAAGTGAATTCGGCGTGACACCCCAGCAATCGCTGGCGTCGGGCCATCCGGTGTTCGACACACATGCGGGCATGGTTGGCGTGGGAGTGGGGTTCAGCGCGACGCGATTCATTACGGACCACTGGCTGGTGAATGTGGACGCGGCGCTCGGCAAATTGAAAGGCAGCCCGGACATCAGCCCCCTGACGGAGCGCAGCACGCAACGCGAACTGGCATTTTCGGTCAATTACCAGTGGTAGCCCGCGGGATCGCTTCAGATAACGGCGGGGTCCGCCTTGAGGTAATGGCAGATCCACTATACTGCGGCTCCGCTTCGTTAACCGGTGGACGCCCGACTCAATGCCTGATCAAGCCCGCGCCTGGGTATCCATTACGTCCGGCGAACTGACTGCTGATATCGATCCCCACGGAGCACAGCTCTCCTCTTTGAAGGATCGCCGCGCGCTCGATCTATTGTGGGACGGCGATCCTGCGGTGTGGGCCGGGCGCGCGCCGCTGCTCTTTCCCATCATTGGGGTGCTCGCGGGCGGCGTCTACCGCCTGGGCTCGAAGACGTACCCGCTCTCGCGGCATGGGTTCGCGCGCGACAAGACTTTCGCGGTCGAGAGCCACGGTGCGACTGCGGCGTCATTTAGATTGGACGCCGACGATGCCACCCGCCAGGTGTACCCCTTTTCCTTTGAATTGTATGTGCGCTATGAACTCCGTGGCGCGACCTTGTCGGTCGTCACGCAGGTGCGCAACCGCGGCAACATCGACATGCCCGCCAGCTTCGGGTATCACCCCGGCTTTCGCTGGCCGCTGCCCTTCGGCCAACGGCGTGAGTCGCATTTCATTGATTTCGAATGCGACGAGCCCGCCGCCGTTAGAAGAATTGATGCCGCGGGACTGCTGACGCCCGTGCGCCAGCCGACACCCGTGTCCGAGCGCCGGCTGGTATTGACGGACGCGCTGTTCCGGGAAGACGTCCTGATTTTCGATCAGCTCAAGAGCCGGTCCGTGACTTATGGAAGCAGCGACGGCCCTCGAATCCGAATCGGCTTTCCGGATGCCAAGTACTTGGGCCTTTGGACCAAGCCCGGAGCGCCCTTCGTTTGCATCGAGCCCTGGCATGGCATCACCGACCCCGTAGGCTTTTCGGGCGACTTTCTGAAAAAACCCGGGGTATCCGTGCTGCTGCCCGGCGAGGGACTGACGGCGCAAATGGACATAACGCTGCTGGAGTCTTAAGAGGGCCCTGCAGGCCCCCACCGCTCACGCCCAAGAGGCACCGTCCACGCCGCGGAACCGCCGATTTGGCGCAATTTCCTCGTTCCGCCCGCGCCTTGCTTAGAGTACCTCCACGGTGCAATTTTCAAGGAGATAAGTAATGAAAGCTCTCAGTGGTTTCGCGGCGCTGTCCCTTTCCCTGATCCTGGGCCTGGTGCCTTTCGCGCTCATCGCGGTGGACGATTTCGTGGTCGCCAAGACCGAACTTTCCACCACGGTCGCCTCTCACTCGGACCATGCGTTGGGGATGGAAGGGCGATAGACTCAGCTCATGAAGTCCTCCCTGCAGGCTGGAGCGGAGCCGTTTTCGCCCTTCGATGGAACCCAAGACTCGGTGATCGATTTCTTGCGGCGTCGCTTGCCCGTGACGCTGGCGATCAACACCGTCATCGCCCTGCTCATCGCCCTGCTGCTGCATTCGTGGGATGAGGTCATCCCGAATCTGGTCATCGCTTACTGTATCGGGCTCAGCATTCTCGCCTTGGTGGCGATGGTGCGTTGTACGGTCATGCAGCGTTTCCGCGGCCGCATCCACATGCGCTTCGCGATTTACTTCGTGTTGGTGGTGGTCGGCGCCATCGGCGGTGAACTCCTGTCGAAAATTTTCCTGCCGCGGCAATCGCCCACGTACACCATGCACGAGGGCTACATATGGCTGGTCGCCGTGGTGTTCTCGCTGGTGGCGGGCAGCATCGCGCTGTTCATCAACTTCAGCTGGGTCAGACTGGCGCAAAGCCGGCGCGACGTGGAACGCGCGGAACGCGCCGCAATTGAGGCGCAGCTGCGTGCGCTGCAGGCGCAGATTGAACCGCATTTCCTCTTCAACACGCTGGCAAATCTCGACGCCTTGATCGCGACGGATGCCAGCAATGCGCGTTGCCTGCTCGGCAATTTGATCCGCTACCTGCGGGCTGCCCTGACGCATGCGCGCAGCGAAACCGCGACGCTGCAGACTGAAGTCGAGCTGCTGAAGTCCTATCTGGCAATCATGGCGCTGCGTCTGCCGAATCGCCTGACCACCGAATTCGATTGCGATCCTGAGTGTTTGCGCCTGCAGTTTCCGGCCATGCTGCTGCAGCCGCTGGTGGAAAATGCCATCACCCACGGCATCGAGCCGGCCTGCGACGGCGGCAACATCCGCGTCAGCGTGCGCTGTTCGGGCGACAAGCTCATGGTGGCGGTCGATGACACCGGCGTCGGCCTCGGGAACGCCAATACGGCAGGCACCGGTGCCGGCATTCAAAATGTGCGCGCCCGGCTGCAGTCGCTGTTCGGCAGCGCCGCGCGCTTGGTACTGGAGCCCGGCGCACCGCGGGGCACGCACGCCGCCATCGAGGTACCGCTGAATTTGCTGTCCCGCCCGGCTGCATGAGCCCGCCGTACAGCTACATTATCGCTGAAGACGAACCGCTGCTCGCCCGGGTGCTTGCGCAGCAATTGGGCGAGCATTGGCCGTCGGCCCGCTGCTTGGGCCTGGCGGCGAACGGCGCCGAAGCGTTGAAACTTGCCGACGAATTCTCCCCCGATGTCGCGTTTCTCGATGTGCGCATGCCGCATATCGACGGTCTCGAGGCGGCGCGGCAGCTGTGCTTGAAGGAACGCCCGCCGCTCATCGTGTTCGTCACGGCGTATGACGCCTATGCGCTCGATGCGTTTGAGGCTGCGGCGATCGACTACCTGCTCAAACCGGTCGAAATCCCGCGGCTGACCAAGTGCATCGAACGCCTGACGGGGCAGCTGGGCCGCGGCAGCGGCGACGTCAGCGCGGGTGAGATGGCAACGCGCATCGCGGAGCTCTTGGGCAGCGCCCCGCGCAAAGACAAACTGCGCTTCGTGCGGGCGGGCGCAGGCACCACCGTCAAACTGATTCCGGTCAATGAAGTGCTGTGGTTCGAGGCCGAGGACAAGTACATCACCGTGGCGACACGCGAGGGCGACAGCATCATTCGCTGCCCGCTGCGGGAACTGCTCGAACAGCTGGATGAGGAGATTTTCTGGCAGATTCACCGCGGCACGGTGGTCAACTCGGCGCATATCGCGCACGCCAAGCGCGACGAATTGGGGCATTTGACCCTAACAATGAAGGGCCGCAAGGATGAGGTTGCCGTCAGCCGTCAGTTTGCGCATCTGTTCAAGCAGATGTAGGGCGGGCGCGTCTCTTTAATGCAATGAGCCGAGGACTATACTGCCGGCAACGTCGGAAGTATGGAGTCCACCGTATGTTGTCGAGCCGGGCCATTGCCTTGTGCGTGGGTGCTTTGTGCTGCGGAGTGCGCGTCTTCGCTGCCGCACCGGACTCCGCCGATTCGGTGAAGCTCAATCAAATCCAGGTGATCGGTACGCACAACAGCTATCACGCCGGCCTGGCGCCCAGCGAGGCCAAGCTTCTCGAGCAGAAAAACCCGAAGCTGTACCAGGCGCTCGAGTATCGGCATCGGCCGCTGGATGCGCAATTCACTTCAGGTGTGCGCCAGATCGAACTGGATATCTTTGCCGACAGCGACGGCGGCCGCTATGCGCATCCCAAGGGTATCGACGCGGTGGCGGCGGCCGGCCTGCCGAAAGATCCAGACTTCGATCCCGAGGGCCTGATGAACAAGCCCGGTTTCAAGGTGCTACATGTGCAGGATTTCGACTATCGCAGCACCTGCCAGCAGCTCATCGCGTGTCTCAAGATTGCCCGCGCTTGGTCGCAGGCGCATAAGGATCATGTGCCCATTTTCATTCTTTTGGAGACCAAGCAAGAGGACTTGCCGCCGCAATACCAGGCAAGAAGTCCGGAGAAATTCACCCGCGCGACCTTCGACGCGTTGGATGCGGAAATCCGCTCGGTGTTCAAACCCGGCGAGATGATTACGCCGGATCAGGTGCGGGGAAAACATGCGACTCTGGAAGAGGCCGTACTGGGGAATGAGTGGCCGACCTTTGCGGCCGCACGCGGCAAGGTGGTGTTCCTGATGGATCAGCGCGCCGTGGGACCGGTGTATCTTGAAGGGCATCCCGCACTTCGCGGCCGGGTCATTTTCACCAATGCCGAACCCGGTCAGGCGGACTGCGCATTCACGGAACAAAACGAGGGTGATCAAGCGACGATCGCTGCGCTGGTCCGCAAGGGATATTTGGTGCGCACCCGCACCGACGCGGACACCCAGCAGGCGCGCACCAATGACACGTCGCGCCGCGAGATAGCTTTGGCAAGCGGAGCGCAATTCTTGAGTACCGACTATCCGGCGTCCGAGCCCTCGCAATGGACGCCGTATTCGGTCAGCCTCCCCGGCGGCGCCGTTGCCCGCTGCAATCCGGTCAACGGGCCGCCGTCCTGTTCCGACCAAGTCTTTACAGCCCCTCGTTAGGCGACGCCGAACTACGGGCCGTAACAGCAGCTACATTTTCATCGCCATCTTTGCATCGGGCGCGATCCTCGCGTGCGTGCCCTTGCTGCCGGTTGCACGATCCGGGATTTTTGCCACCAAGCTCGCGACATCGTTGTCGTCGAATTCGATGTGCACCCGGTAGGCAGAGTCCGGGAATTGCGGAACGAATCGTGGGATTTCGGCTGACACACCGACAGGCGATGTCCTAACCGAGTGTCAAGAAATGTCGGCTAACTTTTCGGCGGCGTGCCCTTGGCGTCGGATGTGCGCTCAGGAATTTTGGCGATGAGCACCACGCTGCCCTGCTTGTCGAACTCGATGTGCACGCGGAATGGGCCCTGCTCATCCTTGCCTCGATATTCCCAGAATTCATTTTCCACATCGTCGAGATCGTTGTACTGCACGGTGCGCCATGGTTCGCCCAGCAGGGATTTGACCTTGCTCTTGCTCATGCCTTTCGTGAGATTCGTCAACGCCTGCGGATCGAGCGATTGTGCCGCGCTGCGCTGGGGTTTGGCCGCATCCTCCGCAGCCGCAGCGGCCGACAACAGGAATCCGAGCATGGCCAGAGCCGCCAGAAAGGACTTTGCGTGCATGCGGGCTCCGTGGCTTGGAAGGCGTATATAATAGGGAAATCGCGCGATGCGGCGCTTTTTATTTTGTAGGAGTTCACATGTCTGCACCAACCGAACGCGCCATTCTCGCGGGTGGCTGTTTCTGGGGCGTCCAGGATTTGTTGCGGCGCTATCCGGGCGTCATTTCGACACGTGTGGGCTACTCGGGCGGCGATGTGCGCAATGCGACCTACCGCAATCACGGCACGCACGCCGAGGCGATCGAGATCATCTTCAATCCGAAATTGATCAGCTACCGTCAGCTGCTGGAATTCTTCTTCCAGATTCACGACCCTACGACGATGAATCGGCAGGGAAATGACCGCGGCTTGAGCTATCGGTCCGCGATTTTTTATATCGGCGATGAACAAAAGCGCGTTGCCGAGGACACGATCGCTGACGTCGAGGCGTCGGGGCTTTGGCCGGGGAAGGTGGTCACCGAGGTGACGCCAGCCGGGGATTTCTGGGAGGCGGAACCCGACCATCAGGATTACCTGGAACGCATTCCGAACGGCTACACATGCCATTTCATCCGCCCGGAATGGAAGCTGCCGGTCAGGCCCGCCGCACGGCAGGCGTAGATCTAAGCACCTGTATTTAAAGCGTTTTTAGTTCGGTGGCGTAGCGGCGGGACCGGCCGCTCGGGTGGCCTCCGCCGCCCGCGCCTTCAACAGTACCTACATGAATTTGCGGCAAATTCACTTGAAACGCCCTTGCATTGTTCCTAGGCTAGAGCGCATAAACCGTAGATAATCGAAGGTCTTGCGCGCGTTTATTCAATAAAATCAGAAAGATTCGCATTCCTAAGCTTTGAGGGATAACGACAATGGCTACCCAGGCTCGATCAATCGCTTCGCTGACAATCTCTTTCGGGCTTGTCGCCATTCCGGTGAAACTGTATTCCGCGACAGTTTCATCCGAACGCATTTCCTTCAATCTGCTGCGTCAAAAAGACGGCTCGCGCGTCAAGCAGCAATACGTGGCGGTGAACGACGGCAAAATCGTCGAGCGCTCGGAAATGGTCAAGGGCTATGAATTCGCCAAGGACCAATATGTCATGTTCAGCGCCGAAGAATTGAAAGCGCTCGAGGATACGACCAGCCATGCCATCGACATCGGTCAGTTCGTGCCGCTCGAATCTGTCGACCCGCTGTACTTCGACGGCACGTACTATCTCGCGCCCGACAAGGGCGGCGCGAAACCGTACACCCTGCTCGCGACGGCGCTGCGCAAGTCGCATCAATGTGCGGTCGGCCGCTGGATTTCGCGCGGCAAGGAACACATCGTGGTGATCCGCCCGATCGAAGACGGCCTGGCGCTGCACCAGCTGCATTTCAAGGCCGAAGTGCGCGACCTCAAGGATTTGGGCATCGAGGCTGCACCGGTGTCGGAACCGGAGTTGAAACTGGCGCAGCAACTCATCGAACATCTGGCGGCGAAACGCTTCGACGCCAACGAGTTTGCCGACGAGCATCGCGCACGCGTGCAGGCGGCGATTCAGAAAAAAGTCGAGGGCAAGGAAGTGTCGCTGGCGGAAGGGCCGGTGGCGGCCAAGGGCGGCAATGTCATCGACCTGATGGAAGCCTTGCGCGCGAGCATCGATGCGCGCGGCTCGAAGGCGACGGATTTGAAGGAGCGCAAGGCGCCCAAGCGCGCGGCTGCGGCAGGATCAGCGCGCAAATCCGCCCGAAGATGAGATGCATGCCTACGACACGAAAGACCTGGAGCGGCTGTTCGGTTTACCGGCTTCGGCTGTTCGTGCGTTAGCGCGCGCGGGAAACATCCAGCCGGTCAGGCGTTCCGGCAGACTGCACTACTCCTTTCATGATCTCGTGGTGCTGCGCACCGCCAGCGCCCTGCGCTCGGCAAAGATTTCCTCGCAAAGAATCAATAAGACGCTGCAAGAATTGCGTTCGGCCCTGCCGGAAGGCTCGGCACTCAACAAAATCTCGCTCACCGCGCTCGGCAATCGCATCGCCATTCGCGAAGGACAGACGCTGCGCGAATCGGAGTCGGGCCAGTACGCGTTGGCCCTGGAAATCGTCGAGGAGAAGGGCCGCCTTCATGTGATTTCGCGTCAGGAAACGCCCGGCGCACCTGCGGCTTTGTCTGACATCGCCGCGGGCGCTGCCAATGCAAAATCCGCTGATGATCACTACGCTCGCGCCATCAGCCTGGAAGACAGCAACCCCGGAGCCGCACAAAAAGCCTACGAGCTTTGCCTCAAGGCCGATCCCAATCACATGGACGCGCGGATCAACTTGGGCCGGCTTCTGCACCTGGCCGGGCGGCTCGCCGAGGCGGAACGAGTCTATCGTATGGGCGCGAAGGCTGATCCCTTCATCGCGTTCAATCTCGCCGTCGTGCTGGAGGATTTGGAACGTGAGCCGGATGCCATTGTGGCCTATCGAGATGCGATCGCGCTCGATCCGCAGTTCGCCGACGCGCATTTCAACCTGGCCCGACTTTACGAACGCGCCAAGGACCCCAAAGCCTCGCTGCGTCACTTGCTCGCCTACCGTCGCATGATGGATCAAGGCACATGACATGGCGAAGCCGGCGCTCTCCGTCTATCGCACCAAGCGCGACTTCACAAAAACCGAGGAACCTTCCGGTGAGCAGCGGGTAGCGCCCTCTTCTCGGTTGCGGTTCGTGGTGCAGAAGCACGCGGCGCGGCAGCTGCACTATGACTTACGGTTGGAATGGGACGGCGTATTCAAGTCTTGGGCTGTGGCGCGCGGACCCTCGCTCAATCCCGCCGACAAGCGTCTCGCCGTCGAAGTCGAGGATCACCCGCTCGACTACGGCGATTTTGAAGGCACGATACCGAAGGGGGAATACGGCGGCGGCACGGTCATGCTGTGGGACCGCGGCTTTTGGAGCCCTGAGGGAACCAAGACCACGGAGGATGCCTTCCAGGCCGGCGACCTGAAATTCACGCTGGATGGCGACAAACTGAAGGGCAGTTGGGTGCTGGTGCGCATGCGCGGCGACCGCTTCGGCGGCAAGCGCACCAATTGGCTTTTGATCAAACATCGCGATGCCGAATCGAATACCGAAGGCGGCGAAGCCGTCCTCGACGAGGATCGCTCCGTGGCATCCGGCCGCACCATGCAGCAGATCGCCGACGGCAAGGGCAAGCGGCCAAAACCTTTCATGCTGGCAACAACGACACCCGCCAAGGCGGACGCGGTATGGCACAGCAAGGGCAGCAATGAAACCAAAAACACCCGCGCCGAGAAAGCCGTCGCGGTAAAACCCTCCGCCAAGAAGGCCCGCGTAAAGCCTGTCATGGTGAAATCGCTGCCCAAATTCATCGAGCCGCAATTGGCGAAGCTGGTGGACCGGCCGCCGGATTATGCGGGCTGGGGCCACGAGGTCAAATTCGACGGCTATCGGGCGCAGCTGCGCGTGGAAAAGGGCGCTGCGGTGATTCGCACACGCAAGGGTCTCGACTGGACGGATCGATTCAAGGCCATCGCACAGGATGCCGCCGAATTCTCCGATTGCATCATAGACGGCGAAATCGTCGCGCTCGACGACCATCAGCTGCCGAATTTTGGCGCATTGCAGGCGGCACTGTCGGCGGAAGAGTCCGACGAACTGGTGTTCTATGTCTTCGATCTGTTGTTCGAGCGTCGCGAAGACTTGCGCACACTGCCCTTGAGCGATCGCAAAGCCCGGCTCGAGAAGTTTCTGAACGCGCAGAAGGCGGCGGCCCGAATCCGCTACGTATCGCACCTTGAGTCCAATGCCGAGGCGGTGCTGGCTTCGGCTTGTAAGATCGGGCTCGAAGGCATCATTTCGAAGAAACTCGACGCCGCGTATTTTTCCGGCCGCAGCGATCGTTGGGTGAAGGCCAAATGCCGCGCGGGACAGGAAGTCGTGTTGGGTGGTTGGACCACGGAGGCCGGAACGTTGCGATCGCTGCTCGCCGGCGTCTATCGGGACGGCGAATTCATTTATGTCGGACGCATCGGCACCGGCTACGGCCGCGAGATCATGAAAATGCTGCTGCCGAAACTTCAGAAACTCACCCGTGAGAAGAGTCCGTTCGAAGGCGCTAATGCGCCACCGAAGGAAAGCAACGTGCGGTGGCTGAAGCCCGAACTCATCGCAGAAATCGAATTCGAAGGCTGGACCAGTTCGGGAAACATTCGCCAGGCTGCGTTCAAGGGCCTGCGCGAGGACAAGGATCCAAACGACGTAGTTGCGGAGACGCCAGCCATGCAAAAATCCGTAGAAAGCAAAACAACCTCTGCGGGGGGACGCGCGCGGCCCGCCGCGCGAGCCGCTTCGCGTAAGGGAAAGACTGTGTCCGCGGCTTCAGGCCCATCGACCGTGATGGGCGTGACGCTGTCGAAGCCGGACAAGGCGCTGTGGCCGGACGCGGGCGACGGCAAGCCGGTCACCAAGCTCGATCTTGCCCGCTACTATGAGGAGGTAGGAGAATGGTTGCTGCCCCACCTCGAGGGACGGCCGTGCTCTTTGGTGCGGGCGCCCGACGGCATCACGGGCCAACAATTTTTTCAGCGCCACGCCATGGCGGGCATCTCCGAGCTGTTTGACCTCGTCAAAGTACGCGGCGACAAAGCTGAGTATGTGCAGATCGATCGGGTCGAAGCGCTGGCGGCCGTGGCGCAAATCGGCGCGCTGGAACTGCATCCCTGGAATTGCGCACGCAACGATCCGGAAAGCGCGGGCCGGCTGGTGTTCGATCTGGATCCGGCGCCGGATGTAAAATTCGACGCGGTCATTGCGGCGGCGCTCGACATCCGCGAACGGCTGGAGCAGGTCGGCTTGGTCAGTTTCTGCAAGACCACGGGCGGCAAGGGCCTGCATGTGGTGACGCCTTTGATCGAGGGCAAGAAGGCGGTCGCCTGGCCCGTCGCCAAAAATTTCGCCCACCTGGTGTGCGCACAAATGGCGCAGGACAGCCCGACACGTTATCTCGACAACATGTCGAAGGCGAAGCGCTCCGGTCGAATCTTCTTGGATTACCTACGGAATGACCGTATGGCCACCGCAGTGGCGGTGCTGTCGCCGCGAGCCCGCGAAGGCGCACCGGTATCCATGCCGCTCGTGTGGCGGGACGTGAAGAAGGGCCTCGATCCGAAGAAATTTACCGTGCGCAGCGCACCGGCCTTGCTCGGCAAGAACAAACCATGGAAGGACTATACTGCGGGTGCGCGCTCCCTGGCCGATGCCATCAAGCATATAACGCGCTCAACGACCTGAACTTCCATCGATCTGCGATGCCGAAAACTCAAGCGTGAACAGCTCCGAATCCAAACCGGTGCACATCGACGTCGACGCAGCGACGCGGGTGTCCGGACTACTGACGGCTCCTGAAGGCTCCAAGGCGTGTTTCGTGGTGGCGCACGGCGCGGGAGCCGGCATGCAGCATGCCTTCATGGTGAATTTGGCCAATGACCTGGCCGTTCGCGGCATCGCCACGCTGCGCTACCAGTTCCCGTATATGGAAAAGCTCAGCCGGCGGCCCGACCCGCCCCCGCTGTGCCACGCCACCGTTCGAGCGGCCGTGGATGCCGCGCGGGGCTTGCTGCCCGCGATGCCGCTGTTCGCCGGCGGCAAATCCTTCGGCGGCCGCATGACCTCGCAGGCACAGGCCGCAAATCCGCTTCCTGAGGTTCGCGGCCTCGCGTTTCTGGGATTTCCCTTGCACCCGCCCAAGCAGCCCTCGGATTCGCGCGCCGCGCACCTGCTCAAGGTAAAGATTCCGCTGCTTTTTTTACAAGGTGCGCGGGATGTGTTTGCCGAACCCGAATTGCTCAACCCGTTGATCACGCTCTTGGGTGATCGCGCGACGCTCCTCTTGCTGCCGGATGCGGACCACTCCTTCCACGTGCCTGCGCGCAGCCGATTCACCGATGCCCAAATCAACGATGACATGATCAACGCCTTGGCGGGCTGGATTGGCGCGGTAGCGCGTAAGTGACCTTGCTGGCGGAACTCGTGCGAGCCTCTGAGCGAGTGGGCGCGACCGCCGCTCGCCGCGTCAAAGTGCAGGAGTTGGCCGCGCTGCTCAAATCGCTGGCGCCCGAGGAAATCGGCATCGGTGTGCACTTTCTGTCGGGTGAAATGACGCAGGGAAAGATTGGCGTGGGTTACGCGGCGGTGCGGGCCGCCGCCGCGACGCCGGCGGCGCCATCCGAGGCGCTGTCGCTTGCCGAGGTCGATAATCGCCTTGCAGGCCTTGCGGAGATTCGGGGCAGCGGATCCGCGGCGCGGCGCGCACAGGCCCTGCAAGAGCTATTTTCGCAGTCGACCCGGTCCGAACAGCAGTTCCTGCTGCGTCTTCTGATCGGAGAATTGCGGCAGGGAGCGCTGGCCGGCGTCATGCTGGATGCCATTGCCGCTGCTGCCGATTTACCGGTGGCAGCCGTGCGCCGCGCGGCGATGTACGGCAAGAGCCTCGGCGCCGTCGCCTCCGCAGCCTTCGGCGGCGGCATCGATGCGCTCGAAAAATTTCAGCTCGAGATCTTCTCGCCGGTCTCGCCCATGCTGGCGCAAACGGCCGTGGATGCGGCCGAGGCCTTGCAGACCATTCATGGCGCGGCGGCGTTCGAATGGAAAATGGATGGCGCGCGCATTCAAGTGCACAAGCTGGGCGAGGAGGTGCGCATTTACACGCGCAGCTTGAACGAGATCGGCGCGGCCATTCCGGAGATCGCCGAGCGTGTGCGCACCTTTTCGGAGCGAACCCTGGTGCTCGACGGCGAGGCGATTGCGTTCGATGCATCGCGGCGTCCGCATCCCTTTCAGGTCACGATGCGCCGATTCGGCCGCAAGCTCAATGTCGAAGCGTCGCGCGGCACATTGCCCATCGAAGCGTTCTTCTTCGACTGCCTGCGAATCGGCGACGAGAGCATCGCCAGCTGCTCGACGCAGGAACGCTTTGCGGCCCTGGCCAAAGCGGTCCCTGCATCCATGCTGGTCCCGCGACTCGTGACCGATTCGGAGCCTGCCGCGCGCGCCTTCTATGAAGCGGCCCTCGCCGCCGGCCATGAAGGCGTCATGGCCAAGGCACTGGACGCTCCTTATGAAGCCGGCAACCGCGGCGCCAGCTGGCTCAAGATCAAGCGCGTTCATACGCTCGATCTCGTCGTGCTCGGCGCTGAGTGGGGCTATGGCCGGCGCACCGGCAAACTTTCCAATCTGCACTTGGGCGCGCTCGATCCGGCCACCGGCGAGTACGTCATGCTGGGAAAAACTTTCAAGGGACTCACCGACGCCATGCTCACGTGGCAAACCAGTGAATTTTTGGCGCGCGAGACGCGCCGCGACACCGGCACGGTTTACATCCGGCCCGAGCTGGTGGTGGAGATTGCATTCAGCGATCTGCAGACCAGTACGCGCTACCCCGGTGGTCTGGCGCTGCGCCTCGCGCGCGTCAAGCGCTACCGCGATGACAAGCGGGCCGAGGATGCCGATACCATGGATGCGGTGCGCAAGATCTTCGCCGCTCAATAAGGGCGGCTATCGCTCCCATTCCGGCCGAACTCCGGGCGGCATCACCGGGGTAATCGGCGAAATGACGCGGGGCCGGCCGGCGAAGTCGAACAATTCGTCGATGCCGTGCATGCCCGCAATCTCCTTCAAGATCGCGCGGGTCGGATACATCAAGAGCAACCGCTTGTTGGCGTGCTCCGACAAGGCTTCGGCGGCGGTACGCCAAACCAACTCCGACATTTCATTGCCGGCGAGGCTCGCGGTCTGGTTGGACGGCGCCGAGCACAGGAAAAATCGGGTGTCGAAACGCAGCCTGCCGGGTGGTGTAATCCAATGACTAAAGAACGCCAGTTTGTCGACCGCGAGGCGCCAGCCATGCGTCAGACACAGCTCAGCAAAACTCACCTCGCCGGCGGAAAGCTGCAGCCGCATGTCACGCAATTGCGATTCATCCCAGCGCCTCAAGTCCAGCACGTCGCCACGCGAGTCGTAGGCGAAGAGCAATCCGCATTCCTCGAACGCTTCGCGCACGGCGGCCACGAAAAAGCGCAGCCCGTTCGACGGCACTTTCAGTTGCTGGCTTGCGCGTCCGTCATCCAAGCCCTTGCATAACTCGTATACATCGGCGCTTTCGTCATTGAGATCGAGCGCGCCACCGGCGAAGACATGGGCATTGGGCATGAAGCGCGCATGCTCACCGCGCTTTAACAACAGTATCTCAGCCTGAGTTCCCCGCGGGCGCACCAGAATGGTGGTGGCAGCAAGCCTGGGGACGACGTCGGGCTCGGCATTCATCGAGCCATATTACCGAACTGAACGGCTCCTGGCCTGTCTAGTGTGCTTGGGGGTTTTCAATGAAAGCCTGTTCAGGGTACGGGCGCCAGGAGCACGAAAACGGATCCTCTGCCCTAACCTTTGAGCGCCTCGCCGAACAGGGTGAACAAACGTTCCCAATGGCGCTCCGCCGCTGTTTTGTCATACACAGTGCGCGAAGCGAAGGCGAATCCATGCTGCGTGCCGGGATAGACCTCCA
>DASYIN010000022.1:0-13658 GCA_035997505.1 Steroidobacteraceae bacterium
GCTGCCGGAGGGCACCGAGATGGTGATGCCGGGAGACAACATCAAGATCGTGGTGGAGCTGATCGCCCCGATCGCGATGGAGCAGGGTCTGCGCTTCGCCATCCGTGAGGGCGGTAAAACCGTCGGCGCAGGTGTCGTCGCGAAGGTGATCGCGTAATCAGATTTTGGCGCGAAAGTGCCTCGACTAAGGTAAGATCCACCCCCTTTTTCGGGCGGGGCCGGTTTCGGCCCCGTTAATTGTTGGCGCGAAGCGCCTAGGTAATACATGGCTAATCAGAACATACGCATCCGCCTGAAGGCTTTCGATCATCGCTTGATCGACAAGTCGGCTCGCGAGATCGTCGATACCGCGAAACGCACCGGCGCGACCGTGAAGGGTCCCGTGCCGCTGCCCATCAAAATGGAGCGTTTTACGGTTTTGACCGCTCCCCACGGCGATAAAGACGCCCGGGACCAGTTCGAAATCCGCACGCACAAGCGCCTGATGGACATTTTGAACCCCACGGACAAGACCGTGGACGCCCTGATGAAGCTCGAGCTTCCAGCCGGCGTGGACGTCCAAATCAAATTGAATTAGCGCTGGCGCGCACTGTTCCCGGGGTCGAAGCGACCCCGCCCTAAGCGTCCGCCAAAAGCTTGAATCGAGGGCGATTTCGGGTATACTCCCGCGTCCATTTTAGAGGTCGGAGCGCGTGGGCGCCGACGCCAAATTCTCAAGGGAATTTGGGGTCCGAGTGTCCAAACCGCTGATCTGTCGCAACGATGCGAGGCTCACTGAAGCTCTCGCTGTATGAGGATTGACAATGTCCATTGGTCTGGTTGGCCGCAAATGCGGCATGACCCGAGTGTTCACGGACGCCGGTGTTACTGTCCCCGTGACGGTCGTCGAGGCGCTACCGAACCGCATCTCGCAAGTCAAAAACGATAAAACCGACGGTTATCGCGCGGTTCAGGTGACTATTGGCAGTCGCCGTCCGTCGCGCGTCCCCAAGGCTTTGGCGGGCCATTTTGCCAAGGCGAATGTGGCCGCCGGCTATACCTCTCAAGAATTCCGCTTAGGCAAGGGCGAGGGCGACGATCTCGCGACCGGCGGCGAATTCAAAGTGGACATGTTCAAGGCAGGCCAGATCGTCGATGTCACCGGCACCACGGTCGGCAAGGGTTTCCAGGGCACCATGAAGCGGCATAACTTCGCCGGCGGCATGAAAACCCACGGAAACTCGCTATCGCACCGCGCGCCGGGTTCCATCGGCCAGCGCCAAACCCCGGGTCGCGTGTTCAAGGGCAAGCGCATGTCGGGTCACATGGGCGTGCGCAATCGCACCATTGAAAACCTGCGCATCGTCGAAATCGACGTGGCGCGCAATCTGCTGCTGATCAGCGGTGCAGTGCCCGGTGCCGAAGGCAGCCGGGTCATCGTGAAGCCGTCGGTCAAGGCGAAAGGCCAGGCCCGGCGCCAGAAGCTGATGCCGAACAAGGCTCCCACCGCCGCCAAAGGTGGCGCCGCCGCTCCGAAGGGCGCGGCTCCCAAGGCCGGCGCAGCCAAAGCTGAGAAGAAGTAGATCCCATGAAAGTGCAGCTTAAGAACGCGAAGCCGGCCAGCGAGATTCAGTTGTCGGATGCCGCCTTTGGGCGCGTCTACAACGAAGCCCTCGTGCACCAGGTTGTGACCGCCTACATGGCCGCCGGCCGTTCCGGCACCAAAGCACAAAAGACCCGCGCCGAAGTGCGCGGCGGCGGCAAGAAACCCTGGAGCCAAAAAGGCACGGGTCAGGCGCGTGCCGGTTCGATTCGCAGCCCCATCTGGGTCGGCGGCGGGCGCGCATTCGCAGCCAAGCCGCGCGATTTTGCGCAAAAGGTCAACCGCAAGATGTATCGCGCCGCCATGCAAACCATGGTGTCGCAACTGCTGCGCGATGATCGGTTGGTTGCGGTCGAGTCGATCGAGCTTTCCGCGCCGCGCACCAAACTGCTCATCAGCAAATTGGCTGAATTCGGCCTGAGCCGCGCGCTCATTTTAGTCGAAGCTTACGAAGAGAAATTGTTCCTGGCGGCCCGCAACATCCCGCATGTCGAAGTGATGGCGGTGTCGGCTCTCGATCCCTTGAGCTTGGTCAAGCACGACAAGGTTGTGGCCACCGTGGGTGCCTTGAAGTTGCTCGACCAGCGTCTCGGAGGCGCGGCATGAATAAAGAACGATTGATGACCGTGCTGATTCAACCGCACGTGTCGGAAAAGGCGGCGACCGTGGCCGAGAAGGCCAATCAGTACGTGTTTCGTGTGCGCGACGACGCCTCGAAAGCCGAGGTCAAGAGCGCCGTCGAACTCATGTTCGAGGTCAAGGTCGAGGGCGTGAATCTGTTGAACCGTCCCGGCAAGACGCGCCGCTTCAAGAATATGCCGGGCAAGCGCACAGGCTTCAAGAAAGCCTATGTGCGTCTGCAAGACGGTCAGTCCATCGACTTCACCGGCGCCTCGGCGAAATAAGGATAGGGCATGGCACTCATCAAGATGAAGCCGACCTCACCGGGCACGCGCTTCGTAGTCAAGGTTGATCGCTCGCACCTGCACAAGGGCGGGCCGATAGCATCCCTCACCGTCAAGAAGAACCGCACCGGTGCGCGCAACCATGTGGGCCGGCAGACCACGCGCCACATCGGCGGCGGCCACAAGCAGCGCTATCGCCTGGTGGATTTCCTGCGTGACAAGGACGGCATTCCGGGCATCGTCGAACGCCTCGAATACGATCCGAACCGTACCTCGCATCTGGCCTTGGTCCTCTATAAGGATGGCGAGCGCCGCTACATTCTCGCGCCCAAGGGCGTGAAGGCCGGCGATGAGATCAGGTCCGGCTCCGACGCGCCGATCAAGCCCGGCAATGCCATGCCGTTGCGGCACATTCCGGTGGGCAGCACGATTCATAACATCGAATTGAAAGTCGGCAAGGGCGGCCAGATGGCTCGCAGCGCCGGCGCCTCGGCGCAGTTCGCGGCGCGCGAAGGCGTGTATGCCAGTTTGCGTTTGAAGTCGGGCGAAATGCGCAAAGTGCACGTCGATTGCCGCGCCACGATTGGCGAAGTCGGCAACGACGAACATAACCTGCGCGTGTTCGGCAAGGCCGGCGCGGTGCGCTGGCTGGGTGTGCGTCCGACGGTGCGCGGCGTCGTGATGAATCCGGTCGATCACCCCCACGGCGGCGGTGAAGGCAAATCCGGACAAGGCAATCCGCATCCCGTGAGCCCGTGGGGCCTGCAGACCAAGGGCAAGAAGACACGCCGCAACAAGCGTACCGACAGCATGATCGTTCAGCGTCGCAAGAACAAACGCATCTAAGACTGGAGAAATTCAAAGTGCCTCGTTCGCTCAAGAAAGGTCCGTTTGTGGATTTGCACCTCGCCAAGAAGGTGCAGACCGCCAGCCAAAAGAATGATCGCCGTCCGATCAAGACCTGGTCGCGGCGCTCCATGGTCATTCCCGATATGGTCGGACTGACCATCGCCGTGCATAACGGCCGCTTGCACGTGCCGGTGCTCGTCTCCGAGAACATGGTGGGCCACAAGCTCGGCGAATTCGCGCCGACGCGCACGTTCAAGGCGCACTCCGGCGACAAGAAAGTCACGGCGGCGGAATAATCATGCAGACCAAAGCAGTTTTACGGTACGCGCGCATTTCTCCGCAGAAGTGCCGCCTGGTTGTCGACACCATTCGCGGCAAGTCGGCGACGCTCGCGGTGAATACGCTGAAATTCATGCCGAAGAAGGGCGCGAAAATCGTCCTCAAGGTGTTGGATTCCGCGATCGCCAATGCCTATAACAATTTCAACGCCGATGTTGACGATCTGAAAGTGACGCGCGTCGAAGTCGATCCGGCGCCGATGCTCAAGCGTTTTCACGCACGCGCCAAGGGGCGCGGCGTGCAAATTCACAAGCGCAACAGCCACATCCTGGTTCAAGTGTCCGACGGGAAGCGAGAGGCCTAATGGGTCAGAAAGTAAATCCAATTGGTATTCGTCTAGGCATCACGCGCGACTGGTCGTCGAAGTGGTATGCGCATTCGAAGAACTTCGCCGGAAACATTCACACCGACTTCCTGGTGCGCAAGTTCCTCAATAAGAAGCTGGCGGACGCCTCGGTGAGCAACATTCACATCGAGCGTGCCGCACGCCGTGCCAACATCACCATTCATACGGCGCGTCCGGGAATCGTGATCGGCAAGAAGGGCGAGGACATCGAAAAACTCCGCACCGCCGTGGCCAAGATCCTCGGCATGGGCATGAACGATGTGCGCCTGAACATCGCCGAAATCAGAAAGCCCGAGCTCGACGCCAAGCTGGTTGCCGAGGGCATCTCGCAGCAGCTGGAGAAGCGCGTGATGTTCCGCCGCGCCATGAAGCGCGCCGTGACCAACACCATGCGTTCCGGAGCGCTCGGCATCAAGGTGCGCATTTCCGGCCGCTTGAACGGATCGGAAATCGCGCGCACCGAGACCAACCGCGAGGGGCGCGTGCCGCTGCATACGTTCCGCGCCGACATCGACTACGGTTTGGCGGAAGCGCAAACCACGTATGGCGTCATCGGCATCAAGGTTTGGATCTTCAAGGGCGAAGTGTTCGACAAACCGACCGAAGAGGTCGTGGAAGCCGAGGCCGAGGCCGTAGCGGCGGCGGCAGTCGCCAAATCCACTGAACCCGCGGCACCTGCCGCGACTTGATCAGGTAATTTAAGCATGATGCAGCCGAAGCGGACCAAGTTCCGCAAACAATTCAAGGGCAAGATCTCGGGCAGTGCGCACCGCGGCAACTCCGTGGCGTTCGGCGAGTTCGGCCTGAAGGCCACGGACCGCTGCCGCATGACGGCCCGCGAGATCGAGGCGGCGCGCCGCGCCATTTCGCGCTATGTGAAGCGCGGCGGACGCATTTGGATCCGTGTATTCCCGGATGTGCCCATCACCCAGAAGCCGCTCGAAGTGCGCATGGGTTCTGGCAAGGGCAACGTCGAGTACTGGGTGGCGAAGGTGCTTCCCGGCAAGGTGCTGTTCGAGATCGAAGGCATGAGCGAGACCATCGCGCGCGAGGCGTTCCGCCTGGCGTCGGCGAAGCTCTCGGTGTCCACTGCATTCGTCAAGCGTCAGGTGCGTACATGAAGGCGAAAGACTTGCGCGCGAAGGCGCCCAAAGATCTCGGCGAGGAGCTGCTCAAGCTGCGCCGTGAACAGTTTAATTTGCGCATGGCCCGCGCCACGGGACAGGCCGCGAAGCCGGATCAATTTGCGAAGGTGCGTAAGAACATTGCGCGCGTAAAGACGGTGCTTGCCCAATCCAAGGCAGCCGGAGGTAAGGCGTGATGTCGACCGAAGCACAATCAACCGAGAAGGCGCCGGGCGCCGCGCCGATTCCGGGTCAGCGCCTGCTGACGGGCAAGGTGGTCAGCAACAAGATGGACAAGACCATCGCGGTTTCCGTCGAGCGTCTGGTCAAGCATCCGACCTACGGCAAATACATCCGCCGCACCACCAAGCTGCTGGCGCATGACGAGAGCAATGATTGCAAGGAAGGCGACACGGTTTCGATCAAGCCCTGCCGTCCCATGTCGCGTCGCAAATCTTGGGTGCTGGTGCGCGTTGTCGAACGCGCCCGCGCTGAACCCGCGCTGAATAAGGGGCCGACATGATTCAGATGCGAACCATTTTGAACGTGGCCGACAACAGCGGCGCGAAGCGCTTGATGTGCATCAAGGTGCTCGGCGGCTCGAAGCGCCGCTATGCCGCGGTGGGCGATGTGATCAAGGTCAGCGTGAAGGATGCCATTCCGCGCGGCAAGGTGAAGAAGGGCGAGGTATACGACGCTGTCGTCGTTCGCACCAAGAGCGGCGTGCGCCGCGCCGACGGATCCTTGATCCGCTTCGACACGAACGCGGCGGTGCTCCTGACCAACAAGCTCGAGCCGATTGGTACGCGTATTTTTGGACCGGTGACGCGCGAGCTGCGCAATGTGCAGTTCATGAAGATTATTTCCCTCGCGCCCGAAGTGCTCTGACAGGTATTGGCAATGAAAAAGATTCGCAAAGGCGACACGGTGATTTTGATCGCCGGTCGGGACAAAGGACGCAAAGGCGCCGTGATCGAAGTGCTGGCGGACGATCGTCTGCGCGTCGAGGGACTCAACATGTCCAAACGGCATCAGAAGCCCAATCCGCAATTGGGCGTGCAGGGGGGCATCATCGAGACCGAAGCGCCGCTGCATGTATCGAATGTGATGATCTTCAATCCGGCGACCCAGAAGGGCGACCGCGTTGGGTTCAAGTCGCTCGAGAACGGCCGCAAGGTGCGCCTGTTCAAGTCGAACAAAGAAATGGTCGACGCGAAATAACGAGTAATTTATGGCAGCAAGACTCAAACAAATTTTCAACGAAAAGATCGTGCCTGAGCTCAAGAAGAAGCTCGAGCTCAAGAACACCATGGAAGTGCCGCGGATCCTGAAGATCACGGTGAACATGGGTGTGGGCGAGGCCGTGGCCGACAAGAAAGTCATGGATGCAGCCACCGCCGACATGGCGAAGATCACCGGCCAGAAGCCGGCGGTCACGAAAGCGAAGAAATCCGTGGCGACGTTCAAAGTGCGCGATGGCCAGGCGATCGGCTGCAAGGTCACCCTGCGCGGCGACCGCATGTACGAGTTCCTGGACCGCCTGGTGAGCATTGCGATTCCCCGTATCCGGGACTTCCGCGGCATCAGCACGCGCTCTTTCGACGGCCGCGGCAATTACAGCTTGGGGGTCAAAGAGCAGATCATTTTCCCCGAGATTCAGTACGACCAGATCGATCAAATTCGTGGCATGGACATCACCATCTCCACGTCGGCGCGCGATGACAAGCACGGGCGCGCGTTGTTAGAAGCCTTTAACTTTCCGTTCCGTAAGTAGGTAGCCCATGGCCAAGACGAATATGCTCATGCGCGAGAAGAAACGCCTCAAAGTAGCGAAGAAATACGCTAAGCGGCGCGCTGAGCTCAAAGAGCTGATCCGCGACCCGAAGACCGGGCAGGAGGGTCGCGAAGCCGCGCAGGTGGAGCTGCAGAAGCAGCCGCGCGACGCGGGCGCCACGCGGCAACGCAATCGGTGTTCGATTACCGGCCGTTCACGCGGCGTGTACCGGAAATTTGGACTTGCGCGCACCAAGCTGCGCGAGGCTGCCAATCGCGGTGAGATTCCAGGCCTGTCGAAGGCGAGTTGGTGAGGCGCGCACAATGAGCATGACTGATCCAATTGCCGATCTCTTAACCCGTATTCGCAACGCGCAGTCCGCCGGCAAGCCGACCGTGGGCATGGGCGCATCGAAGTTGAAAGTGGCCATCCTCAAGGTTTTGAAGGCGGAGGGCTACATTGCGAATTTCGGCGTCGACAGCACGGGCGCGAAGAGCACGTTGTCGATCGAATTGAAGTATCACGACGGCCGTCCGGTGATCGATCGCATCGAGCGGATCAGCCGCCCGGGACTGCGCATTTATCGCGGCAAGGATGAACTGCCCAAGGTGCTCGGCGGTCTGGGCGTCGCCGTGGTCTCGACCCCGAAGGGCATCATGTCGGACAAGGAAGCGCGCGCGGCCGGCACCGGCGGCGAAGTGTTGTTCGTTGTTCAATAGTGTCTAGTAGAACGTCTAGTAAAGCGTTTAGTAAAAGTTAGGGTTTCACTATGTCTCGAGTTGCAAAAATGCCGGTCGACCTGCCGCAAGGCGTCACCGCCACGATCGGCGCGGAAGCCGTGACGCTGAAAGGCGCGAAAGGCTCGCTGACGATAGCGCTTAAACAAGGCGTCAAAGTTGTGCAGCAGGACAAGCACCTGGAAGTGCAGGCGGACACCGAGGCCGAGGGCATGAATGCCATCGCCGGTTCGACGCGTGCGCATCTCGCCAATATGGTGATGGGCGTGACCAAGGGTTACGAAAAGAAGCTCGAACTGGTGGGCGTCGGCTATCGCGCCGCGGTCCAGGCCAAGAGCTTGACGTTGACCTTGGGTTATTCGCATCTGATTAATTTTGCGATTCCGGAAGGGATCACCATCGAGACGCCGAGCCAGACCGAGATAATCGTCAAGGGCATCGATCGGCAGCGTGTTGGCCAGACCGCCGCGGAAATTCGGGGCTTTCGGCCGCCGGAACCCTACAAGGGCAAGGGCGTGAAGTATTCCGACGAGAAGATTTCGCTGAAAGAAGCGAAGAAGAAGTAATCATGAAACTGACCAAGCAAGACACCCGCTTGCGCCGCGCGTTGCGAGGCCGAGTGAAGATCAAGGAACTGGCCGCCATGCGCCTGTCGGTGCATCGCACGCCGCAGCATATGTATGCGCAGATCATTGCGCCCGAAGGCGACAAAGTTCTGGTCGCCGCCTCGACCTTGCAGAAGGACGTGCGCGGGGAATTGAAAGCCACCGGCAATATCGAAGCTGCCAAGGCCGTCGGCCGCGCCATCGCGGAACGCGCCAAAGCCAAGGGTATCGCAAAGGTCGCTTTCGACCGTTCCGGTTTCATGTATCACGGGCGCGTCAAGGCGCTGGCAGAGGCCGCTCGCGAAGCCGGTCTCGAGTTCTAACTAAAAGGTCTTAAGGCACTATGGCGAGAACAGAAAAACCAATGTCCGGCGATGACCTGCTCGAAAAGCTGGTCGCAGTCAATCGCGTGGCGAAGGTGGTCAAGGGCGGCAAGCAATTCGGCTTTACCGCGCTCACCGTGGTGGGCGACGGTGCCGGCCGGGTCGGATTTGGCTATGGCAAGGCGCGTGAAGTGCCGGTCGCCATCTCCAAGGCCATGATGCAGGCCCGCAAGAGCCTGGTGACGGTGTCTTTGAAGAACGAAACCCTGTTCTACGCTGTCAAAGGCAAACATGGGACCACGCGGGTGTACATGCAGCCGGCCGCGGACGGTACCGGCGTGATCGCCGGGGGCGGCATGCGTGCCGTATTCGAGTGCGCCGGTGTGCGCAACGTGCTGGCGAAGAGCTACGGCTCGCGCAACCCCATCAATGTGGTGCGGGCCACCATGGACGCGTTGGGCAAGCTGCGCACGCCCGATGATATCGCCGCGAAGCGCGGCAAGACCGTCGAAGAGATTGTGAGCTGATCATGGCCAAGGCAAACAAAGCAGCCGCGGAAAAAACGTTCAAGGTGACCTTGATCAAGAGCGTTTATGGGCAATTGGCCAGTATTCGCGGTTCGGTCAAGGGCTTGGGCCTGCGCCGGATCGGTCATAGCGTGGTGGTGGCGGATACGCCGTCCAACCGCGGCATGGCGAACGCCGCCAGTCACATGCTCAAAGTTGAGCAGGCTTAAGGTTCTTAGGAAAGTCGCATGAGATTAAATACCATCAAGCCGGGTGCCGGCTCCAAACGAACCCGCTTACGGGTGGGCCGGGGCGCATCCGCCGGCCAGGGCAAGACTTGCGGCCGCGGCGTCAAAGGACAGCGCGCACGCAAGGGCGGCTACCACAAGGTTGGCTTCGAAGGCGGCCAGATGCCTCTGCAGCGGCGTTTGCCGAAGATCGGCTTTCGCTCCCACATGAAGGCCTCGCGCGCCGAACTGACCCTGTCGGATCTCATGCGCGTTTCGGGCGCCGACGTGACGCTGGCGGGGCTGATTGAGGCGAACTTGGTGCCTGAGTACACCAAGGTCGTGAAGATCATTCTGTCCGGCAAGGTCACGAAGCCCTTTACCATCAAGGACAAGGTCATCACCGCGACCAAGGGCGCCAAGAGCGCCGTTGAATCCGCCGGCGGAAAATTCGAGGCTTAAGAGAAACCCGTGGCCACATCCGCAACCAATCCAGCCGCCGCTTTAGGGGACATCACCCGCTTCGCAGAAATGCGCAAGCGCCTGCTGTTCCTGGTCGGCGCGCTCATTGTGTACCGGATCGGCACGTTCATTCCTGTTCCGGGCATCGACGCGGCCAAATTTGCCGCATTTTTCTCGACCCAGAACGGCACGCTGCTCGGCATGTTCAACATGTTCTCGGGCGGCGCACTGCAGCGTTTCAGCATCTTCGCGCTGAACGTGATGCCCTACATCACCGCGTCCATCATCGTGCAGATGGCCTCGATGGTGTACCCGCCGTGGAATCAGATCCGCAAGGATGGCGAATCCGGGCGCCGCAAGCTGATGCAATACACGCGCTACGGCACTGTGGGGTTGGCTGCATTCCAGGGCTTCGGCGCGGCCCTGGCCATTCAAAACTCGGGCAGCAGCCTGGTACCGAATCCAGGGCCGCAATTCCTGTTCGTGGCCACCATCTCGATCACCACGGGCACCTTGTTCGTGATGTGGCTGGGCGAGCAGATCACCGAGCGCGGCATCGGCAACGGCATCACAATGATCATCGTGGCCGGCATCATCGCCGGGCTGCCGCGCGCCATTGGCAACACCTTGGAAATGGTGCGCACCGGCGAAATGAACGCCCTGGTCGTGGCGCTGATCGTGGTTGTCGTTGGCCTGGTGACGCTGTTCTGCGTATTCGTGGAGCGCGCACAGCGCAAAATCCAGGTGAACTACGCCAAGCGCCAGATGGGTCGGCGCATGATGCAGGGACAAAGCACGCATCTGCCGTTCAAATTGAACATGGCGGGCGTCATTCCGCCGATTTTCGCATCCAGCTTGCTGGTGTTTCCGGCCACGATTGCGCAGTTTTTCGGCAACAGCCCTAATCCGAATGTCATCCAGCAGACCTTGCAAAAGATCGCTGCCATCCTCAATTATGGTCAACCCCTGCACGTCGTGCTGTTCGGCCTGCTGGTGGTCGGATTCGCGTTCTTTTACGTGGCCCTGGTGTACGACGCCCGGGATACGGCCGAGAACCTCAAGAAAGCCGGCGCCTTCATTCCCGGCATCCGTCCGGGCCTGCAGACGGGCGAGTATCTGGACAAGGTGCTGACGCGCCTGACGCTGTGGGGCGGCTTGTACATCATGGCCGTGTGCTTGCTGCCGGAAATCATCCGCATGGTGAACCCGGCCATTCCGTTTCAGTTCGGCGGCACCTCGCTGCTGATCATTGTCGTCGGCGTCATGGATTTCGTCGCGCAGCTGCAATCTCACATGATGTCGCAGCAATACGAGGGCCTGATGAAAAAGGCCAGCCTTCGGGGCATTGGAGCTAAGAAATGAAAGTTCGTCCTTCGGTGAAAAAGATCTGCAAGAACTGCAAAGTCGTGCGGCGTCGCGGCATCGTTTACATCATTTGTTCGTCAGATGCCCGGCACAAGCAGCGGCAGGGCTAATTGATTTATAAGGGTTTTTCTAATATACTAGCGCGCTTTTTTTCGAGGGCGCGGGTGGAGAAATAGATGGCGCGTATCGCCGGCATCAACATACCGATGAACAAGCACGTGGTCATCGGCCTGACTCACATTTTCGGCATCGGCAACAGCCGGGCCGCGCGCATTTGCGATGCCGCCGGCGTGAAGTATCACGTGAAGGTCAAGGACCTGACGGATGCCGAGGTGGCCTCGCTGCGTTCTCAGGTTGCGAAATTCGCGGTCGAGGGCGACCTGCGCCGCGAAGTGTCGATGAACATCAAGCGCTTGATGGATTTGGGCTGCTATCGGGGCATCAGGCATCGCAAGGGCCTGCCGATGCGCGGCCAGCGCACGCGCACCAATGCGCGCACGCGCAAGGGCCCGCGTAAGCAAGCGGTCAAGATGAATGCGCCGCCGGGCAAGGTCTAAAGGTAACAATTAATGGCTGATCAAAAACAAAACGCGCAGCAGGCTGCCGCGGCCGCTGCACCGGGTGCAAAACCGGCGCGCAAGAAAGTACGCAAGAACGTGCTCGATGCGATCGCGCACGTGCATGCCTCGTTCAACAACACCATCATCACGATCACCGACCGGCAGGGCAACACGCTGTCATGGGCGACTTCCGGGGGCTGCGGCTATCGCGGCTCGCGTAAATCCACGCCGTTCGCAGCGCAGGTTGCCGCCGAGCGCGCCGGCACGGCCGCTCAAGAGCACGGCGTGAAGAACGTCGAAGTGCGCGTCATGGGCCCCGGCCCCGGCCGCGAGTCTGCAGTGCGCGCCTTGAACGGCTGCGGCTTGAAGATCACCAACATCGAAGACGTCACGCCGATTCCGCATAACGGCTGTCGTCCGCCCAAAAAGCGTCGCGTTTAAAAGGTTCGCAATGGCAAAATATACCGGTCCGAAGTGCAAGCTGTCCCGTCGCGAGGGAACCGATCTGTTCCTGAAGAGCGGCGTGAAGCCTCTCGAGTCGAAGTGCAAACTTGAAGTGCCGCCGGGCGGCGTGAAGAGCGAGCGCAAGCAGCGCTTGTCGGAATACGGGCTGCAGCTGCGCGAGAAGCAGAAGTTGCGCCGCATGTATGGCGTGCTCGAGCGCCAGTTCAGAAATTATTATCAGAAGGCGGCTGGGCGCCCTGGCGCGACCGGCGAGACCTTGCTGCAGTTCCTGGAATGCCGCCTGGACAATGTGGTCTACCGCATGGGTTTCGCCTCGACGCGCGCCGAAGCGCGGCAGCTGGTCAGCCACAAAGCGGTGTCGGTGAACGACAAATTGGTGAATATCGCCTCCTACCAATGCAAGGCGGGCGATGTGGTTAGTTTGCGAGAGAAGGCGAAGAAGCAGACGCGCATTACCGCTGCTTTGACCATCGCCGCCCAAGTCGGCTTTCCGGACTGGGTCGAAGTGGACGACAAGAAGTTCTCGGGAATCTTGAAGTCGGTTCCGGATCGTCAGGAAATCCTGCCGGACATCAACGAGAGCCTGGTCGTCGAGTTGTACTCCAAATAGCAATTGGCTTTTTTATGCGACGCAGCCTTCGCTGCGTTGTCTCCGGTTAAGTCAACGTAGGTGAAATCCATGCAGGGATCGATCAATGAATTTTTGAAGCCGCGAGTCGTCAAGGTGCAACCCGTGTCGCCGCGCCATGCCCGCATCGTGATCGAACCGTTTGAACGCGGCTTCGGTCATACGCTCGGCAATGCGCTGCGCCGGGTGCTGCTGTCTTCCTTGCCGGGCGCCGCGATCACTGAGATTGAAATCGAGGGGGTGCTGCACGAGTACACCGCGATTGAAGGGGTCCAGGAGGATGTCGTCGACATTCTGCTGAACCTGAAGGCGGTGGCGATTCGCATGCATACGCGCGATGTCGCCGAAGTACGCCTGCATAAGAAAGGCCCGGGCCCCGTGACGGCTGGCGACATCGCCGGCGATCATGACATCGAAATCTTGAATCCGGATCTCGTCATTGCAAACTTGACGAAGGCCGGTGAGCTGTCCATGTCGCTGAAGGTCGAGCGCGGCCGCGGCTACCGTCCGGCGGCGCAGCGCATGGCATTCGAAGAGCAGACGCGCGCCATCGGCCGCCTGCAGCTCGATGCCTCCTTCAGCCCGGTGCGCAAAGTGACCTATAACGTCGAGAGCGCGCGCGTTGAACAACGCACCGACTTGGACAAGCTGATTCTGGATATCGAAACCAACGGCACGATCGATCCGGAAGAGGCCATTCGTCGCGCCGGCGGCATCCTCAAGGACCAGCTGTCGGTGTTCGTCGACCTGCAGGGTCAGGATGAATCCACCACCAAGGCCACCGAAACGCAGTTCGATCCGATCCTGCTGCGTCCGGTCGATGAACTGGAACTCACGGTGCGGTCGGCCAACTGCCTGAAG
>DASYIN010000023.1:0-28532 GCA_035997505.1 Steroidobacteraceae bacterium
TCACTCGGCGAAGAATCCCCTGAAGAAGATCAGCCGCTCGAGCGAAGAGGTCGTGATACCGAAGGGCATCAAGGTGCGCCGCCTGCACAAGGCATTTCTGCGCTATCACGATCCGCAAAACTGGCCGCTGCTGCGCGATGCATTGAAGCGCATGGGGCGCGCCGACCTGATCGGCAACGGCAAGCAGCATTTGATCCCGGCCTATCAACCGGTGGGCACGGGCCACGCTGCGCCAAGGACTCCGTTCCGTACGCAGCACACGGGGCTGCCGAAATCGGGCCGTCCGAGCGGCAATTCACGGCGGGGCAGAGCCTAAAACGCCAACGGAATCGCTTGCTAGCCTCCCTTTGGTGCGATTAGAGTTCTGAGCTGTCTAGCGGCTGGCCGCCGCATTTCAACAACGTTTGCCGATTGGGAGCGCGAGGAACGCCGAGGTAGCTTAAGGCGCGTGTGCAGAATGGATAAGTGGGTAGTTCATAAGTTTGGGGGATCCAGCGTCGCGGACGCCGCGTGTTTTCGCCGCGTGGCAGAGATCGTCGAGGCGTCCTCCAACCCGCGCGAGGCCATCGTACTATCCGCCTGCCGCGGCGTAACGGACTCGCTGCTCGAGCTGGTCGCGCTGGCGGAACAACCCAACAAGGAGTTCGGCGCCGCCATTCGTGCGCTGAAGGCGCGGCATCTGGACCTTGCGGCCGAGCTGGTGTCCAAGCCTGCCTACGAGAGCTACAAGGCGCAGTTCGAGCGGGATTGCCTGGATATTGCCGGCATGCTGCACACGGTGCGCCTCATCCGTTCGTCGACCTATACGATGCGCGATGTCATTTCCGGCTTCGGAGAGATATGGTCCACGCGCTTGTTTGCGCCGTTTCTGCGCGAGCGTGCGCGGATCGAGGGCGAAATACTGTGGGTCGATGCGCGCGAGGTCATCATCGTCGAATGGGGTTCGCTCGGGCCCGCGGTGCAATGGGCGGCGAGCGAGGCCAATCTGCAAAAAGTGGTGCCGCCCAATTTCTTAGGCAGGCTCATTGTGACCGGCTTCGTCGCCACCACGACCAAGGGCAAGCAGACCACGCTCGGCCGCAACGGCAGTGATTTTTCCGGCTCCATTTTCGGGGCGCTCCTGAACGCGGCCGAAATCACCATCTGGACGGACGTCGATGGCGTGCTCTCCGCGGATCCGCGCCTGGTGCCGAACGCACAAGCCATCGATCAGCTTTCGTACAACGAGGCGATGGAACTGGCTTACTTCGGCGCGAAGGTCATTCATCCGCAGACCATGGCGCCGGCGGTGGCGCGCGACATCCCGATTTTCATCCGCAATACCTTTGCGCCGCAAAAGCGCGGCACGCTGATTTGCGCCAACCCGGTTTCAGCGCTCAAGGTAAAGGGCATCACGACCATCGATCCGGTCGCCCTGGTGAACCTCGAAGGTGCGGGTATGATCGGTGTACCCGGTACGGCGCATCGGCTGTTCGGTGCGCTGCGCGACTCCGGCATTTCCGTCATCCTCATTTCCCAGGGCAGCTCCGAGCATTCCATCTGCTTTGCGATTCCCGAAGCGCAGGCAGTGCGGGCCGAAGAGGCCGTGCGCCGCGCCTTCGATGCGGAATTGCGCGACGGACAGATTCAGCATGTCGAGGTCGCGCTGGGCATGAGCATTCTGGCGGTCGTCGGCGACGGCATGGCCGGCGCACATGGCGTCGCGGCGAAGGTCTTTAATTCGCTCGGCGACGCGGCGATATCCGTGCGCGCGATTGCGCAGGGTGCTTCGGAGCGCAACATCTCGGTTGTGGTCGACGGCAAGGGGGCGGCCAGAGCGTTGCGCGCGGTGCACGCGGCCTTTTATCTGTCCCCCAACACGATGTCGATCGGCTTGATCGGGCCGGGCACCGTGGGACGCGTGCTCCTGGCGCAAATTGCCACGCAAGTTGAACGCTTGCGGGCGCTGAATCTGGACTTGCGGGTGCGCGGCATCGCCAGTTCCAAACGCATGTTGCTCGAGGAGAACTCGGTGGACCTCAGCCGCTGGGCTGAACGCATGGCGGAGTCGGGCGAGCCATTGGACCTTCAAAGATTCATCAACCATGTGCAGGCGGACTATGTGCCGCACACGGTGCTGATTGATTGCACGGCGAGTGCCGAGGTTGCCGATCAATATTGCGACTGGCTGTCGCGTGGCATTCACGTCGTGACCCCGAACAAGAAGGCGAACAGCGGCGCGCTGCCCTATTACCGATCGCTGCACGAGGCAAAGCGGGCGGCCGGAACTCACTATTTGTACGAAGCCACGGTGGGCGCGGGATTGCCGGTGATCCAAACGCTGCGCGATCTGCGCGGAACCGGCGACGACATCATGCAGATCGAGGGGATCTTGTCCGGGACGCTCGCGTATCTGTTCAATGTTTTCGACGGCAGCGAGTCGTTTTCATCGATTGTCCGCGCCGCCAGGGCGAAGGGCTATACCGAGCCCGATCCGCGCGACGATTTATCGGGCATGGACGTGGCGCGCAAGCTGATCATTCTCGGCCGCGAAATGGGCCTGACTTTGGAAATGTCCGACGTTCAGGTCGAAGGTCTGGTGCCCGCAGCGCTTTCCCGGTGCAGCGTCGATGAATTCATGTCGCGCCTGCCGGAGTCGGACGCCGCGATGGCCGCCTCACTGGCCGACGCGCGCAAAAAGAATCAAGTGCTGCGTTACGTCGGCCGGATCGATGCTGCCGGCAAGGCAATCGTGGGCTTGATGCGCTTGGACAGCACGCACGCCTTTGCCAATATAGCGCTCACGGACAATGTGGTGCGCTTCGCGACGCGCCGCTACTGCGACAACCCGCTGATCGTTCAGGGGCCGGGTGCGGGTCCCGAAGTGACCGCGGCGGGTGTATTTTCGGATCTGTTGCGCTTGTCCGCCTATCTCGGCGCGCACATCTAGCGAGGACATCAAGTGCTCACCGACGTAACCGCCTTTGCGCCCGCCACTGTCGCCAATGTCGGCATTGGCTTCGACATTTTGGGCCATGCAGTCGATAAGGTCGGGGATCGTGTGCGCATCCGGCGCATCGAGGAAAACCAGGTCCGGATCCGTTCGATTACCGGGGTGGCCGGCGACTTGCCTGTGGACCCGCAGTACAACACCGCCGGCCGTGCAGTGCAGGCCATGCATGAGGCCCTGTCGCCCGGATTTGGCTTCGAATTGGAAATCGAAAAGGGCATTCCATTGGGATCCGGAATGGGCGGCTCGGCGGCCTCCGCGGTGGCCGCGGTTGTCGCTGCGAATGCCCTGCTACAGGCTCCGGCACCGCAACTTCAACTGCTCAAATTTGCCATGGAAGGCGAAATCATCGCGAGCGGCGCGGCGCATATCGACAACATCGCGCCTTGCTTGTACGGCGGCCTTGTCCTCACCGTCGGCATCGACAACCCGCGGGTGAAGCAGATTCCGGTCCCGCGAGGACTGCGTTGCGTGCTGGTGCATCCCCATATGTACCTGGGGACGCGCGAGGCTCGCGCCATGCTCAACAGCAACGTGAGCCGCTCGGATTTTGTCTGGCAAAGCGCCAATCTTGCCGGCTTCATCAGCGGCTGCTATTCAAATGATTTGGAGATGATTCGCGAGTCCTTCAATGACGTGATCATCGAGCCGCAACGCCACTCGCTCATCCCCGGTTTCAAGGACGTTCAGCGTGCCGCCATGTCGGCCGGCGCGCTGGGTTGCTCGATCTCTGGAGCCGGCCCGGCGGTGTTCGCGTGGTCCGCGATTCAACACGCCGAGGCGGTGCGCGGTGCCATGGTCGCGGCATTTGCCGCGCATCAGCTGCAGACCGACTCCTGGGTCTCCCGAATGCAGAACTACGGCGCCCGGGTGGTAAAGGCCTGATGGCGGGTTTATGGTTTGAAAGCTCTCGCGGCGGGGTGGGGCGCGTGAGTTTGAGTCAGGCCATTGCCCAAGGCTTAGCCCCGGACGGCGGCCTTTATGTACCGGAGAAGATCCCGACGGGTGATGCGCATTCTTTCCTGGCGGGCGCCGGCCTGCCGCAAATTGCGCGCGCAGCTCTGGCCGGATTTTTTGCGGGCGACGATTTGGAGCATGAGCTCGGCCCAATCGCCGATGCCTCGCTGAATTTTCCCGCGCCGTCGTCGCGCGTCGCAGCTTGCCGCGATCCGCTGTATGTCCTGGAGCTTTATCACGGCGCCACTGCGGCGTTCAAGGACTTCGGCGCAAGATTTCTGGCCGAGTGCCAGCAGCGCCTGAAGCCAAGCGCCGCCGGCCAACCGCTGACGATCCTGGTCGCCACTTCGGGCGATACCGGGGGTGCCGTGGCCGCCGCGTTTCACCGCCGGCCCTGGGCGAGGGTGGTCATCCTTTACCCGAAGGGGCTGGTCAGCCCACGCCAGGAGCGGCAATTGACTTGTTGGGGCGACAACGTGCTGGCGCTACGCATCGATGGTACGTTCGACGACTGTCAAGGTTTGGTAAAGCAGGCGTTCCGCGACCCGGTCATGAGCCGCAAGTATCTCTTCAGTTCAGCCAATAGCATCAATATCGGCCGCCTGCTGCCGCAGATGGTGTACTACATCGCTTCCAGTCTTGAAATCGCCGGGGCGACCCAGAGCAAGCCTTCCTACATCATTCCCGCGGGGAATTTAGGCAATGCTTGCGCGGCGCTCTGGGCTCGCGCCATGGGGTTTCCGCTGGCGCGCATCATCCTGGCCCATAACAGCAACCGCACGGTGCCGGATTTTCTGGCGACAGGCCGGTGGCAGCCCAGGCCGAGCATCGCGACGCTGGCGTCGGCCATGGATGTGGGCAATCCCAGCAATATGGAACGCATTCGCGCGCTGTATCCTACGTTGGATACCATGCGCGAACATTTGAGCGCGGACACGGTCGATGACGCTACAATCCGCACTCGAATTGGAGGGGACTTCATGCAGTTCGGACGCGAATGGTGCCCGCACACCGCGACTGCCGCGGAAGTCTATAGCCGCTTGAGCGCGCAGCAGCGGCGCGAGCAACCGTGGGTTGTGGTCGCCACCGCGCATCCGGCAAAGTTCAATGAAATCGTGGAGCCCATCATTGGCAGGCCGATTGCCGTTCCCGACAGTCTCGGCCGACTTCTGCGCCTGCCCGAGCACCGGTTGGATTTACCGCCGACGCTCGAGGCATTGAGCGCAGCGCTAGCATGACCGACATCCGAATCGAACCACAGTGGATTGGCATTGGCGCGGCGGTGTTGCTGTTGGCGGCGCTCGCATTTTTCGCGTTGCGCGCCTATCAGCGCCGCGCGCGCCGAAAGTCGCTGTTGGCGCGCCTCGAACGGGTCGCCGCGGCCGCCGCCCACCAAGTTCTCGTGCCGGATGGAATGGGCGGCTTCATTCATATCGACCATATCCTTCTGACTCCGCGCGGAATCTTGGTTCTCGACACTCGCCGTGTCGCCGGACTGATTTTCGGCGGCGATCAAATGAGCGATTGGACCGTCATGGGCCGCGGGCACCGCTATACCTTCGACAACCCGCAGCCGGCCCTCTATGACCGTATCGCCGCGGTCAAGGCCATTGTCGGGGAAGTACCCGTCGAGGGACGGCTGCTGTTCTCCAACGTCGGCAAATTTACCAAGGGAATCCCGAAGTGGGTGGTGATGCTCGACGGCATCGAAGTGGAATTTCCTGTGGTCGCGCGCGGCGATCCGACATTCGAGCCGGATCAATATCAAGAGGCCTGGAGCCGCCTCGTCGCGCAACTGCGGCCGAGCCCGCACCTGTTTACGAATCTATAACCGCAGTTTTTGGGAATCCGTAAGCTCTATTTTAGGAATCCGTAAGAGCAAAGAGCGCCACGGCGTTCCGCGTGGTGGCCGCAGCGACGACCTCGAACGTCTCCTTGCGCAGGCGCGCGACCGTCGCCGCGATATGCGGCAGATAGCAGGGCTCGTTGCGCCGTGACTTTGGCATCGGTTTAAGGTCCCGCGGCAACAAATAAGGGGCATCGGTTTCAATCAGCAGCCGGTCGGCCGGAATACGCGGCACACTGTGTCTGAGTTCGACTCCACGGCGCTCATCGCACGCCCAGCCGGTAATGCCGATATAGAGACCCAAGCCTAAGTAGGTTTCCAGTTCCACCTCACCACCCGTGAAGCAGTGCGCCACGCCGCCCGGCAATAGACCGGCGAAATCCTGCAAAATTGCCGTAAAATCCGAGTGCGCATCGCGCTGGTGCAGAAAAACCGGCTTGCGCACTTGCACGGCGATTTCCAACTGCGCGATGAATGCACGGCGTTGGGCGTCGGGCGGCGAGAGATTGCGAAAGTAGTCGAGGCCGCATTCGCCAACCGCGACGACACACTCACGTTCCAGAAGTTCGATCACCTCCTTGCGCTGTGCGGCAACGAAAGATTCCGCATGATGGGGATGCACTCCCGCCGTGCTCCAGAGACGCTTGGGATGCTGGGCCGCGAGGGCGGCAGCCTGGGTGGAACCCGCAAGATCCGCGCCCGTGATCACTTGGCGACGCACGCCGGCCTCCCATGCACGCGCCATCACCGCGTCACGATCCGCCGCGAAACTCTGATGTGTCAGGTTCGATCCAATATCGATCAAATCCAAGCTCAAGATCCGAAACCTCGTTGTGATATCTTCGCCGGCATTCTAAGCGCGAGAAACCAGATGCCGATGAGAAACATTCTGTTAACCGCCATGTTGCTGACCGCGGTTGCCGTCGCGGTCGCGGCGCAGGCGCAGGAAGGCGGCGATACCCAGGCGCGGATCGACTACGCCTACCAAACGGAGGATAGCAACAGCCTGACCAATCTCATTCAAAATCTTAAGACCCGCGTAGGCGACTCCGGCGACATCGCTGCGCGCTACCACCTGGCCCACGCCCAGTACCGCTTCGCTCAATTGGCGCGCGAAAGGCACCTGCGCGGTGCGGAATCGGCGTATTCGGATTGCATCGACGAGTTAAAGCCGGTGATCGACCAGGATGCCAAGTCGGCCGAGGGCATGGTGCTGCAGTCCGCCTGTTATTCCGGGCTTGCGGACCTGAAATCGCTCGAAGCGGTGCTGCTGCGGTCCCGTGCGGGCGATCGGCTCAAATCCGCGCTTAAACTGGAACCTCGCAATCCACGCGCCATGCTGCTAACCGCCTCAGAGGATATGCGTCACGCGAAAGCGGGTTCGCCGCAGAGTCAACAGGCCTTCACCGAACTGCAATTGGCGGCGCAGCTATTCGAGCAATCTTCCGGCACCAGCAATGACGCGCCAGGTTGGGGGCATGCGGAGGCGTACCTGGCGCTGGGTCATGAGCTGCAAGTTCGCGGCGATCACCTGGGCGCGCGCAACTGGATTGAGAAGGCGCTGCTGGCCGCTCCAGACTTCAAAGCGGCGCAGCGTCAGCTGGCATTACTGGCAAAACCTTAAGCGGCGGCGGTGCACTTCGTTGCATCGCTAACCTGGTATCATTCAGTGCGATGAAGCCACAAGGCACGCAGCTATCTTTGTTCGAGACGCGCAGCGTAAATGACCCATTCGCAGTGAGGGTGAGCCCGCGCGCACGCCGCTTGACGGCGCGGGTGCACGTGGGCGGGCGGGTTGAAATCGTGGTGCCGGTCGGGGTCAATGCGCATGCCGTGCGCGACTTCGTGCAGCGCTTTACGCCCTGGATCGACCGCAAGGTCGCGGCGATGCGCTGCTTCGTGGCTCCGATGGAGCCGGTTCCGCCGACGATCGAGTTTGCCTTCACCGGCGAATTCTTGACGGTGGAATGGCACCGCACGCCCGCATGCAAACTGGAACACGCCGGCGACCGCATCGTGGTGCGCGCGCCCGACGATTCCGCGGCACGCGTGTTGCTGCAGGGCTGGCTCAAGAGCGCGGCGGAACAGCGGCTGACGCCGCAGCTGCTCAAGCTTGCTGCCGACTTGAAATACTCCATTTCGCGCGTGAGCATCCGCTGCCAGCGGACCCGCTGGGGAAGTTGTTCGACGCGCGGCACCGTCAGCTTGAACTGCTCTCTGGTATTTCTGCGTCCAGAGGTGGTGCGCTATTTATTCATTCACGAGCTTGCGCATACCAAGCACATGAACCACTCTGCGGCCTTCTGGCGTCTGGTGGAAAAGCTCGAGCCTGACTGCCGGAGCCTGGACCGCGAACTCCTGGCCGGCTGGCGCACCGTGCCCGCCTGGGTTTTCAAGACCTGAAATGAACGACACGCCGCCACGGGTTAAACCCTTCGTGGACTTGAGCGATGAGGAAGTGCACTGGGACCTCAGCGAGGCCCTGAGCTATTCCCAGTACCTCAATCTCGATAAATTGCTCGACGCGCAGCATCCGCTGTCCTACCAGCACGACGAGATGCTGTTCATCATCATCCATCAGGTTTCGGAATTGTGGATGAAGCTGTGCCTGCATGAGCTCAGTGCGACCGTCGATTGCGTGCGGCGCGACGATCTCGGCCCTACGTTCAAGATGCTGCGCCGGGTCTCGACCATCCAACAACAGCTGCTGCAGTCATGGGATGTGCTGGCGACGATCACGCCGCACGACTATTCCGCATTCCGCAACACGCTGGGCAAGTCCTCGGGATTTCAGTCGCCGCAATATCGTATGCTGGAGTTTCTGATCGGCAACAAGAACGCCGACACCATCAAGGTATTCCGCAACGACCCGCCGATGTTCGAGATGCTGGAGCGTGCCTTGCGCGCGCCCAGCCTGTACGACGAGGTGCTGCGCCTGCTGAGCCGGCGCGGTTTGGATGTGCCGCCCGAGGCCATCGATCGCGACTTCACGCAGCCCTATCAGGCCAGCAAGCAGGTGGCTGCGGCGTGGCTCAGCGTCTATCACAACTCCGTCAAGGAGTGGGATCTGTATGAACTGGCCGAGCGTCTGGTGGACCTTGATTACAAATTCCAGCTGTGGCGATTTGCCCACGTAAAAACAGTCGAGAGGATCATCGGCTACAAACGCGGAACCGGGGGCACGGGCGGAGTGTCATACCTTACCAAGGCGCTGGAGCTGAAGTTCTTTCCGGAACTTTGGACCATTCGCACGTCGATGTAGGCTCCAGCGTGGCAACCATTCAAGATCAGCTGCAAAACGTCAATGTCGTCTCGAGCGATCTTCTGGCCACGCCGGAAGAGGTCAAGCGGCGCTTGCCGTTGACCACGAAGGCCGCGGACACCGTGTTCAAATCCCGCGAGGCCGTGAGGGCAATTCTCGAGCGCCGCGACCCGCGTCTGTTCGTGGTGGTGGGCCCGTGCTCGATCCATGATGTTGCCGCGGCGCGAGAATATGCGGGGCGGCTCAAGGAACTCGCCGGCCGAGTCGGCTCGACGCTGCTGTTGATCATGCGTGTGTATTTCGAGAAGCCGCGCACCACGGTCGGCTGGAAAGGACTGATCAACGATCCGGATTTGGACGACTCGTTCCACATCGAGAAAGGCATTCTGCTCGCGCGCGAATTGCTGCTGTACGTGGCGGAATTGGGGCTGCCGGCGGGCACCGAAGCGCTCGACCCGATCATGCCCCAATATTTGTCGGAGTTGATCACGTGGACGGCCATTGGCGCCCGCACCACCGAATCGCAAACCCATCGGGAAATGGCGAGTGGACTGTCGACTCCGGTGGGATTCAAAAACGGTACTGACGGCGCCCTGGCGGCATCGATCAACGCGCTGCGGTCGGTTCGCCATCCGCATCACTTTCTTGGCATCACGCAAACCGGTCAGTCTGCGGTCTTTCGCACCAAGGGCAATCAGCACGCGCATATCGTGCTGCGCGGCGGCGGCGGTCGGGTCAACTATGATGCGGTCAGCATCGCGGTGGCGGAACGCGAGCTCAAGGCTGCGGAATTGCCGGCCACCATCGTCGTGGATTGCAGTCACGGCAATTCAAACAAGGACGCCGATCTGCAGCCGCTGGTCGCCGAAAATTGCGTCACGCAGATCGTGGACGGCAACCGCTCGATCGTGGGGCTGATGCTCGAGAGTCATTTGAAGGCCGGCAGCCAATCCATACCGAAGGATTTGAGCAAGCTCGAGTATGGAATGTCGATTACCGATCCGTGCATCGACTGGGCGACCACCGAGACCCTGCTGCTCAAATTGGACGCCGCGCTCCGCGGCGTTCCGAATCGCGCTAGTACCTCGGCGCAGTGATATTGATCGTAGCGTAGCGCTCGCCCGGGAGGGTAAGAAGACTCAAGGCACGAAGGGAGCAGTGCCTTGAGTCTTCTCACCCTTCCTGACGAGAACTCGAGCCGGTCGATATCACGACGCCGGCATTACCAGCGGGTGTTGGGCGAAACCTGTTTTTGCGGGCTACGAGTGCGCATGAAGTCACCCGACTGATAGCCATTCGAAACCCACTCTCGCGTATGTGACTTTGAGTGATCCTGTAAGAGCCTGGGGGATGGGAAGCTTCAAGGCACTGCTCTCTTCCGTGCCTTGAAGCTTCCTATCCCTCTAGGCCTTGCAAGCCGATCAAATTCACAGTGCCGAGGTACTAGTCCCAATAGGAAACGGCAACGTTCCATTTTGCAGCCAGACGTCGCGCGGCGCTGTCGCCGTTCACCAGAAGGGCCCGATCCGCCTCGCGCATGTGATCCAAATCGGAGGCTGAATTGCCATAGGCAATCACCGGCACATTTCGGTACTGTTCCCGCAGCCACTTAAGGCAGCGCAATTTTTCCTCGCCGCGGCGGTTCGGGGTCTTTAGTCTTCCGTCGAGGCGGTCACCCTGCCATTCGAGCTCCGTGCAGAGCGTGCGCTCAAAGCCCAATAATTCGCCGATCAAGGGAACATAGAGATCCGGGCTGGCCGACAATAAAACCAAGTGATCGCCGGCCGCGCGGTGCGTCTCCAATACAGCCAGTGCAACGGGGCGAAAGCGCCGCTTGGGCTTAAGCCCCGCAACGAAGGTTTGCGCCCACGCGTCCAGCGTCGCGCGCTTCTCGCCCTGCATGATCATGCGAATGACGCTCGACTTGAGAGCCCCGCGGTCGCGGTCTCGCCAGAAATGCCAGAACGCCGCCGGCGTGCGCCACAAGCCCAGCGCGCGATACGGTCGTCGCAGTAAGAAGCCGAGCAAGAAGGGCAGCATCGTGTCGCGCCACGTCAGCGTTCCATCCAAATCGAAAAGCGCTATCCATGGTTTCGAGGGTGGGTCGGTGCGAGAATTCTTTGGCAATTAATTACCTTTAAATACATAAATATATGCAGTTTAAATAGAATTGACATTACTGACGTTCGGGCCCCAAAGCGCCCCGGCGGAGTTCTATACAATAACAGCCCATTATGAATCCTTCCGTCGCAATCGTCGGTGCGGGCGCCATCGGCGCGTGGTTCGGCGACGCGTTCGACCGTGCCGGTTGGCGCGTGTCCATGATTGCACGCGGTGCGACGCTTCAGGCCCTGCGGCAATCGGGGTTGAGAGTGGAGCAGGGCGGCTCCATTCGCACAAGCCGACCGCGGGCGGGTTCGCCCGCCGAACTCGGCATCCATGACTTCATCGTGCTCACGGTGAAGGCGCAGCTCTTGCCCGCGCTGGCCCCCGAACTCGGCCCCCTTTTGGGCCCCCAAAGCGTGGTCATCAGCGGCACCAACGGCATTCCCTGGTGGTTCTTCCAGGATTTTGCGGGTCCCCTTGCCGATACGCGGCTCAAGTCCGTGGATCCTTCAGGATCGCAGCAGCAGACCTTTCCGCGCGAGCGCACTCTCGGCTCAGTGGTACATGCTTCGGTTCGGGTCGCATCGCCCGGCCACGCTCAAGTCGTGGCCGCCGATCGCCTCATACTCGGCGCGCCCGACGGCACATCCACGCCGCCGCTCGAATCGGTGGCCCAGGCGCTGCGCGCCGGTGGCATCAATACCCAGGTATCCGGCAACATCCGACGAGATGTCTGGACCAAGCTCTGGGGCAACATGACCATGAATCCCTTGAGCGCGCTCACGCGCTGCGCTACCGCCAAGATGCTGGCAAACGAGGATGTGCGCGAACTGTGCATTCGCATGATGGAAGAAATGCAGCTTTGCGCACAGCAGCTCGAGTTGGCGATGTCGATCACAGCGGCGGAGCGCATCGGCGTGACGCAGCGGCTCGGCGACTTCAAGACCTCCATGCTTGCCGACATTGAAGCCGGACGGCCCCTCGAACTCGATCCGCAACTCGGCGCGGTGGTGGAGATTGCGGCTTTGCTGAATATTCCGACTCCTTTTCTACGATCGGTACTCGGACTGACGCGGTTGGTTTCTCCTTAGGTTAGAATTAGGAAATACCCCGTTGAATGGTGGATCTAAAGATGTTCGAAAAGGGCAATCAAACTGCGTGCTCGCTGTACCTGGCAAGCGTCGCCGCGCTGCTGTTCGGGTCCGTCGCCGCGCAAGCCGCGCAAGCCGCGCAAGCCGCGCCGGCCAGGGCGGCCGCGCCGAATAAGGTGGTCGCCGCTCCAGCCGAGGCGGCCGCCGGCTCCGCGGGCTTCTCGCACGTCAAATCGCTCGGCGGCATCGATGAATACCGGCTCGACAGCAATGGGCTGACCGTGCTGCTGGTGCCGGATCACTCCGCGCCCGTCGTGACGTTTGAAGTCACGTATCAGGTGGGTTCACGCAACGAAGTCACCGGTACCACCGGCGCAACCCACATCCTGGAACACCTGATGTTCAAGGGCAGCGAAGCCTTCAATGACGCCAAGGGCAACAGCATCAAGCAAATGCTGGAGCGCGTGGGCGGGCAGTTCAACGCCACGACTTCTTTTGACCGCACCAACTACTTCGCCACCATCGGCCGTGAGAACCTCGAGAGCTACATCGCCATCGAGGCAGATCGCATGCGCCACCTTTGGCTGCACGAGTCGGATCGGCAGGCGGAAATGACCGTCGTGCGCAACGAATACGAGCGCGGCAAGAACGATCCTGAAAATGTATTGCTCGAAGAAGTCATGGAAGCGGCCTACGTGGCGCTGCCGTACCACCACCCGACCATCGGCTGGAAGAGCGACATTGAACATGTGCCCATTGCCGAGCTGCGCCAGTTCTACGATACATTCTATTGGCCGAACAATGCGGTCCTCACGGTCGTGGGCGACATCGATTCGGACTCGGTTCTCGGACTCATCAAGAAATATTACGGTGTTTACCCGCATTCACCGGCGCCGATCCCCGCGATTTACACTGAGGAGCCTGCGCAAACCGGCGAACGGCGTGTCGTCGTCAAGCGCCCCGGCGAGCTTGGGACAATCATCGTGGCCCACAAGGTTCCCAATGGCAGAGATGCCGATCAGGCCGCGCTCGAGATGCTCGACGCCATTTTGAGTTCCGGCAAGAACGGGCGCCTGTATCGCGCGCTCGTCGATCGCGGCCTGGCATTGAGCGCGGGCGCGGGCATCGATCTGCTTCACGATCTGTCTCTCCATACCATGTACGCTGCGCTGACGCCGGGAACGACTCACGAGCAGGTCGAAGATGCGCTCATTGCGGAATTGAACAAGATCAAAACCAACGGTGTGACGCCCGCCGAAGTCGCCAGCGTGAAGCAGCAATTCACGGCCGAGGATGCCTATAAGCGCGACGGTACCGCGGCGGTTGCCAGCGAACTCAGCGAATGGATCGGTGTCGGCGATTGGACGCTCTACATCACCTTTCCGCAAAAGGTCCAACAAGTCACGCCGGCGGACGTGCAGAGGGTCGCGAAGCAATATTTCGCCGCGGATCAGGGCACGGTCGGTTGGTTCGTTCCGGTGGCGCCCAAAACGGAGAAAGGCTCGTGATGCGACTTTCGCTGCTAGTGATGTTGTCGATGTTGGGCGGGACGGCGACGGCCGGGATGGCGGATCTGGCGCACCGCTCCAGGCCCTCGGGAATCGACCTGATCACCTATCACAGCAACGTGAAGGATGTCGTCATTGTCCTTGGGGTGTTGCCGGCCGGCGATGCCATGGCGGAAGGCGGCAACATCGCGATTCCCACATTGTCGGGGATGATGCTCGACCGGGGAACCAAGGCGCTCGATAAGTTTGCGATCACCGAGAAATTGGACAACGTCGGCGCTGAGATCAGTTTCCAGGTCGGCGTGCAGTCGTTGGAGATCCGCGCGAAGTGCTTGAAAAAGGATTTGCCGCTGATCATCGAGACGATCGCGGCGGAACTGCGCACACCCTCGCTCCTGGCGGCGGAGTTCAACAAGGCGAAACAGCAATTCGTCGGCGAACTCGAAGCCTCCGGCCAGAACAGCAGCGCGCTGGCAGCCGAAGCGTTTGGCCGGGCGGTATTTCCGCAAGGTCATCCCAATCATCCTCATACGCTCAAGGAGTACATCGCGGCGGCGAAGAGCGCCAACCTCGAGGAACTCAAGGCATTTCAAGCAAAATACTATGGTCCGGCGCACATGACGCTGGTGGTGGCCGGCGATGTATCCGATGCGGACACGCAGGCTGAAATAGCCAAGAGGTTCTCGGGCTGGTCGGGCGGCCAGGATTACCTGCGGCCTGCCAAGCCCGCCGTGGCCGCTGCAGCCGCCGACATTACCGTGCCGCTCTCGGACAAACCCAGCGTGACCATGCTCTTAGGCCAGGCGAGCGGACTGCGCTACAGCGATCCTGACAGCCTGGCGCTGCGGCTCGGTACAGCGATTCTCGGGCGCGGCTTCACCGGCAGACTGATGGGTACGGTGCGCGACAAGGAAGGATTGACTTACAACATCGGCGCGAACATGGGCGATGACAGCGTCGCCGACGGCGTTTGGGAAATCTCCGCCAGCTTTGCGCCAGCGCTATTGAACAAGGGCGTCGAGTCAACGCGCCGCGAGGTGGCCAAATGGTGGAAGGACGGGGTTACCGAGCAAGAGTTGGCGGTGCGCAAACAGGGAGTGATCGGCAGCTACGACGTGGGGTTGTCGACAACGCTGGGACTTGCTGAGACCATCCTGGTCAATACTCAGCGCGGCTACGATCTCGACTGGCTCGATGGCTATCCGAAGGCGCTGAAAGCGGTGACGCGCGATCAGGTCAACGCTGCGATAAAAGCGCACATCAATCCGAACACGATGGTACTCGTGGAGGCGGGCAGCGTCACCTCAAGCGAAAAGTAGCGCTACGCCGCTACGCCGCTACGCCGGGCGCGGCGAGCTGGCGCAACACGTACTGCAGAATTCCACCGTGCTGGTAGTAATCCAGCTCCTTCGGCGTATCGATGCGCAGGCGTGCTTCGAACTCGATGATCTTGCCGTCATCGCCTTTTGCAATGACCTTGACCACCTTCGCCGCGCCCCGGTTCAGGCCGGCGATCTCGAAGGTTTCCTTGCCTGTCAATCCCAGGCTCTGCGTACTCTGGCCATCCTTGTATTGCAGCGGCAGCACACCCATGCCGATGAGATTGGAGCGATGAATGCGCTCGAAGCTCTCGGCGATGACGGCCTTGACGCCCAATAGCATCGTGCCCTTCGCCGCCCAATCGCGGGAACTACCCGTGCCGTATTCCTTGCCGGCGAGAATCACCAGCGGCGTTTTCGCCTCTTTGTACTTCATGGCGGCATCGAAAATGGACATCTGCTCGCCGCTGGGAATGTGCAGCGTGACGCCGCCTTCCGTACCGGGCAGCAACAAATTGCGCAATCGGATGTTGGCGAACGTGCCGCGCATCATGACTTCGTGATTGCCGCGGCGTGCGCCGTAGGAATTGAAATCAACCGCCTGCACGCCCTGCGCCATGAGGTACTTGGCCGCCGGGCTGGATTTGGAGATGTTGCCCGCGGGCGAGATGTGATCCGTGGTGACCGAATCGCCCAAAACGGCGAGCGCGCGTGCTCCCCGGATGTCGCCCATCGGAACCGGTGTCATGGTCATGCCGTCGAAGTAGGGCGGATTCTTCACATAGGTGGATTTGCCGTCCCACGAGTAGATTTTACCGGCCGGGGTCTTGATCGCCGCCCAATTGGCATCGCCCAGAAATACATTGGCGTACCCCTTCTTGAACATGGCGGAATCGACCGATGAGGCGACCGCAGCGGCAACATCCTGGGCGCTCGGCCAAATGTCTTTGAGATAGACCGGTTTGCCGTCCTTGCCCGTTCCCAACGGCTCGGTGGTGATATCGATGTCCAGACTTCCCGCAAGTGCGTAGGCGACCACCAGCGGCGGGGAAGCCAGAAAATTCATTTTGATTTCCGGATGTACGCGCCCTTCGAAATTCCGGTTGCCGGATAACACTGAGCAGGCGACCACATCGCCTTGCTTTACGGCTTCGGAGATCTCGGGTTTCAAGGGTCCGGAATTACCGATGCACGTGGTACATCCGTAGCCCACGGTATAAAACCCGAGTTGCTCCAAATCTTTCAGCAGGCCCGCCTTGGCGAGATAGTCCGTCACCACGCGCGAGCCTGGAGCCAGCGAGGTTTTCACCCACGGCTTCGCGGTCAAGCCCTTTTCCAGCGCACTGCGTGCCAGCAAGCCCGCGGCCACGAGCACGGCCGGATTGGAAGTATTGGTGCAACTCGTAATGGCCGCGATCAGCACCGCGCCATCCTTGACTTCGAAACTGGCAGCGCCGACTTTGGCCGGTGCACTGCCCGTTGCCTTGGGATTTTTCTGAGCGCGCTCTTCCGCCATTTTCTTAACGCTGCTCCGGTAGATGCTTTTTGCGTTATGGAGCGGGACGCGATCCTGAGGGCGCTTGGGTCCCGCCAGCGAGGGTTCGACCTTGGACAGATCCAATTCGACCACATCCGTGTAATCCGCCGCCGGCGCGCCATTGATGCGCCACAGACCCTGCGTTTTGGCATAAGCCTCCACCAGTGCAATCTGTTCGGCAGATCGGCCGGTCAATTCGAGATAGCGGATGGTTTCCTCATCGATGGGGAAAATTGCACAGGTTGAGCCGAACTCCGGAGACATATTGGCAATGGTTGCGCGATCGGCGAGAGGCAGGCCTTTAAGACCATCGCCGAAAAATTCCACGAACTTGTCCACGACGCCTTTCTTGCGCAGTATTTCGGTCACCATGAGCACCAGATCGGTCGCCGTGGTGCCGGGCGGCAACGCGCCGGTGAGTTTGAATCCAATGACCTGGGGTATCAGCATGGTGACCGGCTGGCCCAACATGGCCGCTTCGGCTTCGATTCCGCCGACGCCCCAGCCCAAGACTCCCAACCCGTTCACCATGGTGGTGTGCGAATCGGTGCCCACCAGCGTATCGGGGTAAGCCGCTTTCTTGCCGGTGACATCGTCCGAGAAAATAACGCGCGCCAGGCGCTCGATGTTGACCTGGTGCACGATGCCGGTGTTCGGCGGCACGACCTTGAAGTTGCTGAACGCGGTTTGTCCCCAGCGCAGGAACATGTAGCGCTCGCCGTTGCGCTGGAATTCGATTTCGTTGTTGTGCTGTAGCGAATTGGCAGCACCGTATTCGTCGACCTGCACCGAGTGATCGATGACCAGCTCGGCCGGAGCCAGCGGGTTCACCTTCTGCGGATCGCCTCCCAGCTTCACGATCGCCTCACGCATGGCGGCCAGATCCACGATGCACGGCACGCCGGTGAAATCCTGCATGATGACGCGCGCCGGCGTGAAAGCGATTTCATGGCTCGGAGCCGCCTTCGAGTCCCACTTGAGCAGTGCTTCGATGTCGTTTTTCGTCACATTGACGCCGTCTTCGAATCGCAGCAGATTCTCGAGCAAAATCTTGAGCGAAAAAGGCAACCGGTCCACATTGAGCGACTTCAGGGCCGCAAGACTCAAAATGTCGTACTGCTGCGCGCCAACCTTGAGTGTCGTTCGTGCCTTGAAGCTGTCCGTCATGACCCCTCCACCGCAAAAAGAGAATTATATGGGATTCCTCGCGCCTCTGGCGCGAGCTCGGAATTGAAGCGCTGTGCAATGATGCCGCCGCCAAGGCAGCGCTCGCCCTGGTAGAAAACGGCGTACTGGCCGGGCGTGACCGCCCGCGCCGGGCAATCGAGCGTCACCTGCCAGTGCGCAGCGCCGCTCGGGCGTAGCGAACAGCCCAGATCGCTTTGCCGATAGCGGGTCTTGACCGCGCACTCGATTGGGTGCGCCGGTGCATCGGCGGGATTGATCCAGTGCATCTGTTCGACGCTGAACTCATCCGACAAAAGCAGTGGATGGTATTGGTCCTGGACCACGATAAGCGCGTTGCGCGCGACGATCTTGTCCGCCACATACCAGGGCGCGGCGGCAGCCCCGGCCCGTCCGCCGATTTTAAGGCCGGATCGCTGGCCCAAGGTATACAGGGCGAGACCGCCGTGCTCGCCAAGGATCCGGCCCTCAGGGGTCTCGATCGGTCCCGGCGCGGTGCGAAGATGGCGGCTCAGGAAATCTTGAAATGGCCGCTCGCCGATGAAGCAGATACCCGTACTGTCGCGTTTGTCGAATACCGGCAGGCCTGCGGCGTGCGCGACTTCGCGCACCTGTGGTTTGTGCATGGCGCCCAAGGGAAAGATCGTTTTCGACAGCGCGCCGGCCGACACACCATGCAGAAAGTAACTCTGATCCTTGGCGGCATCGGCCGCTTTCAGCAGCTCGGGATAGGAACCACTGCGGCGGATTTGTGCATAGTGGCCGGTCGCAATCCAGTCTGCGCCCAGGCGCTGCATGTACTCCAGGCAGATGCCGAACTTGATTTCTCGATTGCAGAGAACGTCCGGATTGGGCGTGCGGCCCGCCGCATATTCGTTCAAGAAGTGGCTGAACACACGGTCGCGATACTCGCCGGCAAAACTCACCCGATGCAGTGGAATCCCTAAGATGTCGCTGACCCGGCGTGCGTCTTGGAAATCCGCCGCCGTGGTGCAGTAGCCGTCGTCATCCTCCCAATTGGACATGAACAGCGCCTGCACGGAAAACCCGGCGTCGCGCAGCAAAAGTGCAGCGACGGCTGAGTCGACGCCGCCCGACATGCCGACGATGACGCGGTCTTTCGGCTGGGGATTTGGCAGGGGCTTCTGCATCCGCCCATTATACGGGCAATGCCGGAAGCGCAGCGTTACATGAGCATTTGCCGCATTTGCGATTCTTGCATGCTCGTCTGCCACACTTCATCGAAGAAGTTCAGGTAGCGACGCACCACGGCTGGATCGTTCATGTCCGATATTCCGTCCCAGCGGTCCGCCTGCAGCCGATACACGAGCGCTTTGTCGTCGGCGATGATGAAGGCGCCCGCGCTGGCCGGATATTCCGGACTCATCGCGCGCAGATCGATGCAGCTGGTCAAGCGGCGAGCCAGTGCAAGGAAACGATTGTTGTCGACCATGGCGCGCGAAGGGTCGGCGAGCAGCACTCGGACCTTGGCATAGGATCGCGCCAGGACCAGCCGTTTGATGGCCTCGAGGAAGGGCTCCTCGCCGTACACCAACGGTTCCAAATCTTGCGTGAAAATCGATAACAGGCGTTGCGCCGACTTGGCCACTTTTAGGCTGGCATCGCGAACTTCGGGCATGGTGCTCAAGATGGTGCGGGTGCCAGAACCCATAGAAGCGTCGCCGCCGGGCGCGGGAATTTTGTCCCCAATCCCCGGTTTTGAACGTTCTTCTGTGTTACCCGCCATATGCTTGACCCCGACCCCGCGTAGTTTGAGCTTGATAGTACCGTTTGCGTCGGGGGGCCCCGTGCTAACTACGTCACGTTTCAAGCACCCTAGGAGGGGATTCGACGCAGCGCCAGCACCGGCGCCAAGCCAACATAACCCGACGGCGTGAGTTCCAGCAGCCGAGCCTTTTCATCGGCCGGTAACGCCAATGACACGATAAATTCACGCATGGCGTGCTGGTCCACAGGGCGGCCTCGGGTGAAGGTTTTAAGCTTATCGTAGGCGTCCGGAATGCCTTGGGCGCGCATCACAGTTTGCAGCGCCTCGCCCAATACCTCCCAGGCGCGGTCCAGATCCAGGCCTATGCGCGCCGAATCCAACTCGATCTTCTCAAGTCCCGCGTTCAGTGATTTGAAGGCGAGCACCGAGTGGCCGATGGCCGTACCGATATTGCGCAGCACTGTCGAATCGGTCAGGTCGCGCTGCAGGCGCGAGATCGGTAATTTATCGGCGAAGTAGCCCAGTAGCGCGTTTGCCAGCCCCAAGTTGCCCTCCGCGTTCTCGAAATCGATGGGGTTGACCTTGTGGGGCATGGTCGAGGAGCCGACTTCGCCGGCGACAGCCCGCTGCGTGAAATAGCCCATGGAAATGTAGCTCCACATGTCGCGCGAGAAATCGAGCAGCACGGTGTTCGCGCGCATCAGCGCGTGGCAGTACTCGGCGATCCAGTCGTGCGGTTCGATTTGCGTGGTGTAGCTGTTCAATTGCAGACCCAAGGAGCTGACAAATGCCGCGCTGAACGCAGGCCAGTCGACCCGCGGCAGGGCGGCCACGTGCGCGTTGAAATTGCCCACCGCGCCGTTCATCTTGCCAAGAATCGCAACCCGTTCGATGCCGCTGCGCTGCGACTCGAGGCGCGCCGCAAAGTTGGCGAACTCCTTGCCCATCGTCGTCGGCGTCGCGGTCTGGCCGTGCGTGCGCGCCAGCATGGCGACATTGGCGTGCTGATGCGCCAACGCGTCCAGCATGGCGCCGAGGCCGCTGAGCAGGGGCAGCAGCAACGTCGCACGGGCGCTCTTCAGCATCAGTGCGTACGCGAGGTTATTGATATCCTCCGATGTGCATGCAAAGTGCACCCACTCGAGTGCGGCGGGGGTCGCACCGCGCACCTTGAGTTCGTCGCGCAGCCAATACTCCACCGCCTTCACGTCATGATTGGTGCGCGCTTCAATCTGCTTGATCGCGCCGACATCGGTCGCCTCGGGATTTCTGGCGAGACTTGCCAGGAACTCCCGCGCAGCCGGCGGCAATTTTGCCAGCGCGTCGGACGCAGGGCCCGCAGCCAGTGCGAGAAACCAGGCGCACTCCACGCGCACACGTTCGCGCATCAACCCCGATTCGCTGAACAGGCTGCGCACCTCGCCAAGTTTTCGGGCGTAGCGCCCGTCGAGGGGAGATAGAGCGTCGGTAAAAAAAGTGGACATCGGGGCGCCGGCAGCTTGAGTGGTAGAATAGGAGATTCTACCGTAAACAAGCCTAATCCTGCGGAGTAAGGCGCGATGACAGCAACCACCCGCGTCGAGCGCGACAGCTTGGGAACGCTCGATGTGCCCGCCGACGCGCTATGGGGCGCCCAGACGCAACGCGCCATTCAAAACTTCCCCCCCAGCGGGCTGCGGATGCCGCGCGCCTTCATCCGTGCGTTGGCGCTGATCAAGCATGCCGCCGCAAAGGCGAATGCGGAACTCGGCGATCTGCCGCCGGCCATCGCCGCCGCCATTCAAGCGGCGGCACTTCAGGTGGCTGCCGGCAAGCACGATGATCAGTTTCCCGTGGATGTATTCCAGACCGGCTCCGGCACCAGCAGCAATATGAACGCCAACGAGGTGATCGCCACGCTCGCAACCCGCATCGTAGGCTCAGCCGTTCATCCGAATGACCAGGTGAATATGAGTCAGAGCAGCAACGATGTGGTGCCGACCGCCATTCATGTCTCCGCGGCGTTGCTGCTGCATGAAAAATTGCTGCCCGCGCTCGCGCGCTTGCGCGAAGTATTGGCGGCGCGGGGAGCGGAGTTTGCCGGCATCGTTAAAACCGGCCGTACGCATTTGATGGATGCCATGCCCATTACCCTCGCACAGGAGTTGGGCGGATGGCAGGCGCAAATCAGCGCCTGCGAAGCCCGCCTCCAGACGGTGAGCCCGAGGTTGCGGGCATTGGCCCAGGGCGGCACGGCGGTGGGCACCGGTATCAATGCGAGGGCGCAATTCGGCGCCGCATTCGCACGGCAGCTTGCCGAGCACACTGGAATCGCATTTCAACCGAGCGCAAATTATTTCGAGGCGTTGTCGAGCCAGGATACCGCGGTCGAACTGTCGGGCCAGCTCAAGGTTCTCAGCGTCAGCCTCACGAAGATCGCGAACGATTTGCGATGGATGAACAGCGGACCGCTCGCGGGCTTGGGTGAGATTGCATTACCGGCGCTGCAGCCCGGCAGCAGTATCATGCCCGGCAAGGTAAATCCGGTGGTGGCCGAGTCGGTGACCATGATTGCCGCACAGGTGATCGGCAACGATGCGACCATCACGTTGGCAGGTCAATCGGGAAATTTCCAGCTCAACGTCATGCTACCGGTGATTGCCTATAACCTGTCGCAGAGCATCGAACTGCTGGCGATCGGCAGCCGCAATCTGGCCGATCATGCGTTGGCCGGATTCACCGTCAACCCTGATCGAATGCAAGAGGCGTTGGCGCGTAATCCAATTTTGGTCACCGCGCTCAATCCGCGCATCGGCTACGAGAAAGGCGCGGCGATTGCCAAGAGAGCCTACCGGGAAGGCCGGCCCATCTTGGAAGTTGCCGCCGAGATGACCGACCTGAGCATCGATGAGCTCAAGCGGCTATTGGATCCGATGTCCCTCACGCAAGGGGGCATCAAGGGCGCCGGCAGCTGAATTTGACGATGGACGCGCTCTATACCAAACAGCACATCCGCGCTGCGCTGGATACGTCGCCCTCGACCCCTGAGGAAGACATGCAGTGGCTGGCCGCGGCGCCGCCTGAGGTTGCCGCCCGGGTTCGTGCCACCCTGCCGACGCGCCGTACTCCCGCGGCGGTGCTCGTGCCGCTGGTGGAACACGACACGGGTATGACGGTATTGCTGACCCAGCGTGCGACCACCCTCAAGGACCACGCCGGTCAAATCAGTTTTCCGGGCGGCCGCATCGAGCCTCAGGATGCCGATGCCTGGCACGCGGCGCTGCGCGAGACGTATGAGGAGATTGGCCTTCGGTCCGAGTTGGTGGAGTTTGCGGGCTACCTGCCCGACCACATCGTGATCTCGGGCTTCCGGGTGACTCCCGTGGTCGGCTTCGTCAAACCGCAATATCAACTGAAAATAGCCACCGCCGAGGTGCACGATGTCTTCGAAGTTCCGCTCGACTACATTCTGGATCCAGCCAATCACAAATTACGGCAGCGCAAGATCGGCGAGTTGACCATCGACATTCACGACATTCCCTACGGCGAACGCAACATCTGGGGTGCCACGGCCGGCATGCTGATGACCTTGCGCCGGCTGCTGCTGCAAGCACAGGCTGCGCCACCCGCATGAGCTCAAGACTGACAGAACTTTTGGCGATCATGGCGCGCTTACGTGCCGCGGACGGCTGTCCATGGGACCGGCAGCAGACCTTTGCGACGATTGCCCCTTACACGGTCGAGGAAGCCTACGAGGTTGCCGACGCGATTGAACGCGGCGACCTGGGGGATCTCAAGGACGAGTTGGGCGATCTTTTATTCCAAGTGGTGTTTCACGCCCAGATGGCGCACGAGGCGGGCGAATTCGATTTCGACGCCGTGGCAGGAGCCATTTGCGACAAGCTCATGCGGCGCCATCCTCATGTCTTCGGCGGCAGCCCATCCTTGAGCCTCACCGAACAGAGCGCCGCCTGGGAGGACATCAAGGCGGCGGAACGCGCTGACGCGGATGCTTCGGCATTGTACGGGGTGCCGAACGCGCTGCCGGCGCTGCTGCGCGCCTACAAGCTCAGCAAGCGCGCCGCCCGCGTGGGCTTCGATTTCGAGCACGCCGGCCAATGCGCCGACAAGGTTGATGAAGAGCTGGCGGAGGTGCGGGCGGCATCACGCGACGCGCGCGGCGCATCGGCATCGCCCGAGATCTTCGAAGAGATCGGCGATCTCTTGTTCGCTGCCGCGAATCTGGCGCGGAAATTGGATGTAGATGCCGAAGCGGCACTGCGCGCCGCCAATGCAAAATTCGAGCGTCGATTTCGCGGCATGGAAGCTCTGGCGGCGCAGCGCGGTCAGGTATTCGCGGAGCTGGACCTGGCGGCTCAAGAGAATCTCTGGCAAGCCGTCAAACGTGGCGAGTAGTCGATGATCGATGAGGACAGGGCCGCGCGGCGGACCGCGGCGCGCACAGCGCTGCAATTGACGTTCAAGCATGATCCTGAACTGCCCATCACGGCGCGGCGCGAATGCATATTGGAGGCGCTCAAGGAGCATCAGGTGCTCATCGTCGCCGGCGACACCGGGTCCGGAAAGAGTACTCAGCTTCCGCAATATTGTCTGGAAATGGACCGGGGCACGACCGGACTGATCGCACATACGCAGCCGCGACGTCTGGCAGCACGCGCCTTGGGCGCGCGCATCGCCGATGAATTGGGCCAATCCGTGGGGCAAAGCGTCGGGTTTCGCGTGCGCTTCGCGGACCATGTGTCCGATGCGACCCGGCTCGTGCTCATGACCGACGGACTGCTGCTCGCCGAACTGACTTCCGATCCGCTGCTGAGCCGTTACGACACCATCATTGTGGACGAGGCACATGAACGCACGCTCAACGTAGATCTGCTGCTTGGCGTGCTCAAACGCCTGCTGCCGCGCCGACCGGACCTCAAACTCATCGTGACCTCTGCGACGCTGGACGTCGAGAGGGTCTCGCGCTTCTTCGGCGAAGCGCCGATCATCACGGTCAGCGGCCGCAGCTTTCCCATCGAGGTGCGTTACCGCGAATCCGAGGAAGACGAAGAACTCGATCTGCCGCTCGCAATACTGGAAGCGTATCAAGAAATAGCCACTGAGCCCGGCGATGTCGGCAATGGCGATATTTTGGTATTTCTGCCGGGCGAACGGGAAATTCGCGACGTCGGCGAGCTGCTGGAACGGGAGCTGCAATCGCGCGTCGAGGTCATGAGCTTGTATTCGCGGCTGTCCTGGGAGCAGCAGAGCAAGATTTTTCAGCGCGGCGCACGACAGCGCATCGTGTTGTCGACCAATGTGGCGGAAACCTCGATCACCGTGCCGGGGATCCGTGCCGTCATCGACTCAGGCCTGGCGCGGATCAGCCGTTACAGCGTGCGCAACCGGCTACAGCGGCTGCCCATCGAGCCGATTGCCCGCGCCAGTGCGGATCAGCGCAAAGGCCGCTGCGGCAGGCTCGGAGCAGGGCTGTGCATGCGTCTCTACAGCCAGGAGGATTTTGACCAACGGCCGGCGTACACCGAGCCCGAGGTGCTGCGTACCAATCTCGCGGCCCTGTTGCTGCGGCTCGCGGCGGACGGGTTGGGGCAGGCGGAGGATTTTCCCTTCATCGACGCGCCCGACTCCCGCGCGCTCAACGACGGCTATCGCCTCCTGCAGGAGCTGCAGGCACTCGATGAAAATCGGCGCATCACGCGCCTTGGCCGGGCGATGGCGCGGCTGCCGCTCGATCCCCGCTTGAGCCGCGCGCTGCTGGAGAGCAAGCGCTTCCACGCGCAAAGAGAGTTGCTCGCGATCGTCTCAGGCTTGAGCGTGCCGGATGTACGCATGGGTGATGACCCGGCGGCCGCCGCCGTCTTCGACGACAGCAAGTCGGAGTTTTCCGGGTTGCTCAAACTCTGGAGCGCCTATCGAATGGCCCGCGAGGGCCCGCGGCGTGAATTGCGGCGCTGGTGCAAGGAGCGCCAGGTATCGTTGCTGCGGCTGTCGGAGTGGGACGACGTCTACACGCAGGTGGTCGATCGGGCGCGCGAACTGGGGATCATCGCGCAAACGGCCAAGGCAAGTTACACCGGCGTGCACCGCTCCTTGCTGGCGGGCTTCTGCACCATGGTCGGGTCGCGCGGCGAGGACGGCGCGTACACGGGAACGCGCGGCGTGCATTTTCATATCTTCCCGGGTTCGCCGCTGGCCCGCCGGCGCCCTCGTTGGGTCATGGCCGCCAGCATCGTCGAGACTTCGCGTGTGTTTGCGCGGCGTGTCGCGGAAATCGAGCCGATGTGGATCGAGGCCGCTGCGTCGCATCTGGTCAAGCGGGAGTATCTGGAGCCGGATTGGGATGAAGCGCGCGAGGAAGTCATCGCCCGTGAGCGCGTCACTTTTCTTGGGCTCATCTTGAGTGCCGGGCGCGTCTTGAACTATGGCCCGATTGCGCCCGAGGAGTCGCGCCGCATCTTCGCGCGAGAAGCCTTGGTGTATCAGCGGCTGCAGCGCAGGCCTGACTGGGTCGCGGCGAACGACGCTGCCGTGCGCGATGCGATGCAGATGGAGGAGCGCCTGCGAACGCGCGACCTGGTGCAGGGTGCCGAGTCCTTCGTCGAATTTTACGATCAACACCTGCCGCGCCAGGTCTCGAGCGGAGCGACCCTGGAGAACTTCAGCCGCCACCTCTCACCGGAGCAGCGGGTGGCCTTGACGCTGACGCCGGCGCACATTTTCGCGCGGCGGCCGGAATCGGCGGCGCTCGAGCAGTTTCCGGCGCAGACGCGCGTGGATGCCGTGACCGTACCCGTCGAATATCATTTCGCCCCCGGCGAAGTGCAGGATGGCGCCGATATCAAAGTGCCGCTTCTAGCGTTGCCGGGATTGACGCGCTCGCTCGTCGACGCGGCGATCCCGGGCCTGGCGGCGCCGCGCATTGAAGCGCTGCTGCGATCGCTGCCCAAGGAGGCCCGCCGCAGCTTGATCCCGGTCGCAGCCACCGTCGCCGAGTTTCTGGCGCAAACTCCGAACGAAGCCGCGGATGCAGAGCACCTAAAAACCTGGCTTCGAGAACGGCGAGCGGTTCCCGAGAATCTGATTCGATTCGACTCCGCGACGCTTCCCGCTCATCTCACCGCGCATCTGACCGTAATGCACAACGGCCGCGCGATCGCGCGCGGCACCGATCTGGCGCAGTTGCGCAGACATAGCGCCGCGGCGGCCCGGGTCGAACTCGATCGTCAAGCGCTCGCGGCCTATGCGCTCGTCGGCAACTGGCGAAAATTTGAGATCGATGAATTGCCGGAACGCGTGCCGCTGGCTTTGGAGGCGGGCACGATTTGGGTTTATCCAACGCTGCTGCAGCGAGAGTCATTCTTGCAGCCGTACTACGAATGGAGTGCCGAGGAGGCGCAGCGCACGTGGCGCCAAGGCGCTGTGCGCCTGGCGCGAGCCATGCTCGAGCGTCAGACCCGGGACCTCGCCAAAGCGGTCGAGAGCAACGTTGGCTTGCTGCTGAGTGCCAGCGCCTATATGAACAGCGATGCGCTCGTCGATTCGCTGCTGCAGCTGGTGTTTCGCGACGCCTGTTTTGCGGATGGCGAGCCGCCGCGCTCGCGGGTAGCCTTCGATACCGCGGTCGATCAGGGGCGCGAACGCCTGTACCCCTGTTTGGATGAAATTACTGCCATGGTGTCTGACTGGTTCAAACAAGCCGCGGTGGTGCGTCAGGCGCTCGAGGATGCGCGCGTCGAGCTTCTCTCGGGCGCCGCCGAGGAGACGCGCGGGCACCTGCGCCGGCTCTTGGACCCTCGTATCCTGCAAACAGTGTCGATGGATTGGTTGCGCCAATTGCCGCGCTACTTAAAGGCGGAGCAGCGCCGCTGGCAGCGCAATCCCGTTCGGGGCGGCGAAGCGAAGCACATTGCAGCGGAGCTGAAACACTGGTCGTCGCGCCATCACGAACTCGAGCAACAACTGGACGTCGAATTGCGCTGGACGCCGAAGCTCGATGAATTGCGCTTCTGGATCGAAGAATACCGCGTTTCGCTCTACGCCCAGGAATTGAGAACCTTAGGTCCGATCTCCGCGGCCCGCTTGGGTCAGCGAGCCGCGGAAATCGAGGCGTGGATTCGGCGTTAAACGTCGAATTTAATTCCCTGCGCGAGTGCCATCTGTCCGCTCCAGTTGATGGTGTTGGTCTGGCGGCGCATGTACGCTTTCCACGAATCAGAGCCGGCCTCGCGGCCGCCCCCCGTGTCCTTTTCACCGCCGAACGCGCCGCCGATCTCGGCGCCGGACGTGCCGAGATTGACGTTCGCAATTCCGCAGTCGCTGCCGTCGGCGGAGAGGAATCGCTCCGTGGCCTGCAGGCTGTCGGAAAATATCGCGGACGAAAGGCCATAGGACACCGAGTTCTGCAGAGTCAACGCCTCTTCCAGCGTGTCGTAGCTGACGAGGTACAAAATGGGTGCAAACGTTTCAGTGCGCACGACGGCCATGCCGGCATTGGCGCGGATGATGGTGGGCTCCACGAAGTTGCCGGGCCGCTTCAGTACCTTGCCGCCGTAGAGCAGCTGTCCGCCTTCGGCTTGCGCCGTGGCGACGGCAGCGGTATAGCGCGATACCGAACCGGCGTCGATCAACGGTCCCATGAGGGTCTCGGCATCGAGCGGGTCGCCGATGCGCACTTGGGCGTAGGCGGCCGTCAGCCGCCGCTCGAGCTCCGCGGCGCGCGAGCGATGCACGAGTACACGCCGAGTGGTCGTGCAGCGCTGGCCTGCTGTACCAACGGCGCCGAATACGATGGACGGCACTGCGAGGTCCAAATTGGCGTGCTCGTCCACGATCAGTGCATTGTTGCCGCCCAACTCCAGGAGGCTCTTGCCCAGGCGCTCGGCGACGCGAACGCCGATCTGCCTGCCGACGTGCGTGGAACCCGTGAATGACACCAGCGCGACACGCCGATCATCGACAAATCGGCCCGCAAGCTCAGTCCCCGCGTCGATGAAAACCTGGAAT
>DASYIN010000024.1:0-6594 GCA_035997505.1 Steroidobacteraceae bacterium
CCCGAAGCCGCGGCGATGGCCAAAGTCCGCAGCGAAGACGGTCTCAGCATGGCCTACGTATTCAGTTTCAGCGGCCGCGATCAAGCCTTGGCGCGGTTTTTCTTTCCTGTCGGCGGCGCCATCCTTGAAGATCCGGCCACGGGTTCTGCGACCGCCAATTTCGGCGCTTGGTGTCTGGCGTTGAGTCGCACTCTGCCGGTTCAGCTGCAGATTTCGCAGGGCGAATACGCCGGCCGTCCCTCGACGCTATTTCTCGATGTGAACCGCGAGCGTCAGGTGTTCGTCGGCGGCGACGTATTCGAAATCGGCCGAGGCACGATCACCCTTTAGCACGACCAACCTCTAGGGAGTCGACGATTTCTTGGCAGGCGGCGTGGCAATGATGTCGCTCGCCCACTGAACGACCGGCTTGAGCCGCGGCGACACCATGGTGAGCGCCGTTTCGAATCCCACCCAGCGCGCCTCTTGGTGTTCCGGAAAACCCAACTCGGGGTTGATCGGCAAATGCACTTTGGTGGCGTCACTGCGCGCGACGTAGTAGCGGGAAATCTTTCCCTTGTTATACGGCCCCGTGTCCACGTAGTCCGTACCCCAGTCGAACGCCAGATTCTCCAGCGTCGTTTCCTCACGCACCTCGCGCAGCGCCGCGTCCAATGGCTGCTCGCCCGGCTCGACCAACCCCTTAGGAAAATCCCAATTCTTATAAGCCCGCAGCAGCAGATACTGCACGGCGCTGTCTGCTACATGCACCACCACGACACCCGCGGAAAATCGACGTGGTGGCGCGGTCTCCGTCATGCCTCACGCAGCCGCTGACAGGGGCGAGCGAATGAGATGATCAAAGGCGCTCAAAGACGCCTTGGCGCCTTCGCCCACCGCAATTACGATTTGCTTGTAAGGTACGACGGTGCAGTCCCCGGCGGCGAAAACGCCCGGGACGGAAGTCTGCCCGCGCGCATCGACTTCCACTTCGCCCCGTGGCGAGAGCTTGACCGTGCCCTTCAGCCAATCCGTGTTGGGAATCAGGCCGATTTGCACGAATACCCCGGCTAGTTCGACGTCGCGAATCTCGCCGCCGGCACGCTCCTTGTACTTGAGGCCGATGACGCGCTGGCCGTCGCCGATGACTTCCGTGGTTTGTGCTCCGGTAATCACGGTCACATTGCGCAGGCTCATCAGCTTGCGCGTCAAGATCGCGTCGGCACGCAGCTGCGGGTCAAACTCGATCAGCGTGACATGCTCCACCAAACCCGCAAGGTCGATGGCCGCCTCAACGCCCGAGTTGCCGCCGCCGATCACGGCGACGCGCTTACCCTTGAACAGGGGTCCGTCGCAGTGCGGGCAGTAGGCCACGCCGCGATTGCGGTATTCGCGCTCTCCGGGCACATTGATTTCGCGCCATCGCGCGCCGGTCGCAATCACCACGGACCGGGCTTTGAGCGAAGCGCCGCCCGCGAGCTTCAGCTCGAAGAGTTCGCCCGGGATCAAGGCTTCCGCGCGCTGTAAATTCATCACGTCCACATCATAGGTCGTCACATGCTGCTCAAACCCCGAAGCCAATTTATGGCCCTGGGTTTCTTTGACTGAAATGAAATTCTCGATGCCGACAGTGTCCAGTAACTGACCGCCCAAGCGCTCCGCTGCAATGCCGGTGCGGATCCCCTTGCGCGCCGCGTAAATCGCGGCGGCCGCGCCTGCGGGCCCGCCGCCCACAACCAGCACATCATAGGGCGCTCTGGCATTTAATTTCTCCGTTTCGCGCTTGGCGACGCCGGAATCCAATTTATGGATGATCTCAGCCAGCTCCATGCGGCCCTGACCGAAGGGTTGGCCGTTCAAGAAAACCGCAGGCACGGCCATCACCTCGCGCCGCGCAACTTCGTCCTGAAACACCGCACCGTCGATCATGGTATGGCGAATCTTCGGATTGAGCGCAGCCATGGCGTTCAGCGCCTGCACCACGTCCGGACAGCTTTGACAGGTCAGCGACACAAAGGTCTCGAAGTTGTAATCGCCGTCCAGGGCGCGGATCTGCTCGACGATGGGGTCATCGATTTTCGGCGGATAGCCGCCGGTTTGCAGCAGTGCCAGCACCAGGGACGTGAATTCATGCCCCATCGGCACGCCCGCAAAGCGCACCTGGGCCTCTGCGCCGGGACGACGCAGGGCAAATGACGGCTTCACGGCGTTATCGTCGCCTTGCACGTCGATCTTCACCAGAGCAGAAACCGATTCGATATCTTCCAGCAGATCCAGCATTTCACGCGATTTCTCGCTGTCGTCCAGGGACGCGACGATTTCCACCGGTTGCGAGATCCGCTCCAGGTAGGCCTGCAGCTGAGTTTTCAGGTTGGTATCGAGCATGGTGCGTTCCCGTGTCCTTTTGACTATCGAAGGCCTGTATAGCCTGTTCATGGTTCGCCATTCGGCCCCGGCTCGTGCCGGGACCGAGAGCGAAACCGCCTAGATCTTGCCGACCAGATCCAACGACGGCTTGAGCGTGCTTTCGCCCGGAGTCCACTTCGCCGGACACACTTCGCCCGGATGCGAAGCCACGTATTGAGCGGCTTTGACCTTGCGCAGCAGTTCCTTGGCGTCGCGGCCTATGCCGTTGTCATGCACTTCCATGACCTTGATCTTGCCTTCAGGATTGATCACGAAGGTGCCACGATACGCCAGGCCTTCCTCCTCGATCAGCACTTCGAAATTGCGCGCCAACGCCGCGGTCGGATCGCCGACCAGCGGATATTGCACCTTCTTGATGGTGTCCGACGTGTCATGCCACGCCTTGTGCGCAAAGTGCGTATCGGTGGACACACCATATACCTCGACGCCTAATTTCTTGAATTCGGCGTAGTTGTCGGCGAGATCGCCGAGTTCGGTCGGACAGACGAAGGTGAAATCGGCGGGATAAAACACGAACACGGACCACTTGCCCTTGAGCGTTTCGTTCGTCACGGGCACGAATTTGCCGTTGTGATAGGCGGTTGCTTTGAATGGCTTGACTTCGGTATTGATCAGAGACATGGGAACACTCCTCGGAACAGGTTATCTATAACTGGGCGCCATCCTAACAGCGGCTGATATATTAGTCATATTGATTGTTCTGATGAAACTGATAGGCTGTGTCTATGGGTGCAAACCGATGAATCTCAAGGATCTGAAGTACCTGGTGGCGCTGGCCGACACCGGTCATTTCGGCAAAGCCGCAGAACGCAGCTTCGTCAGCCAGCCGACCTTGTCGGCGCAGTTGAAAAAGCTGGAAGAATTCCTGGGTGTGAAATTGGTTGAAAGGCAGCCGAAGAACATGCAGCTCACCGAGGTGGGCAAGCAGATCGTGGTGCGCGCGCGGCGCATGCTGGATGAGGGCGAGGAAATCATCGCGCTGGCGCGCAGCAACACGGATCCCTTCGCGGGCAAGCTGAAGATGGGGCTGATTCCCACCATCGGACCGTATTTGTTGCCGCGCGTCATGCCGAAGATTCGCAAGGCGGTGCCGCAGTTGGGCCTGATGCTCTATGAATACCAAACCGAAGCGCTGCTGAAGCGCCTGCGTGACGGCGAGATCGATTTAGGGATCATGGCACTCCCGGTGATGGGAGAGGGCCTGGAGTCCCGCGCTCTGTATGAGGAAGCCTTTACCGTGGCGCTCCCCACCCATCATCCGCTCGCCGCCAAGAGCACCATCAAGGTCCAGGACCTGAAGGGCCAGACCTTGCTGCTGCTGGAGGATGGTCATTGCCTGCGCGACCAGGCACTGGAGGTTTGCAGCCGCGTCGATGTGCATGAGGCGCAGGATTTTCGCGCGACCAGCCTCGAGACCCTGCGTCAGATGGTGGTCGCAGGCTTAGGGATCACGTTGCTGCCGGAGATGGCGGTGGAATCGCCATATGGCTCGCAGCGCGGCTTGGCGATCCGGCCATTCCACAAGCCCACGCCCTCGCGCACCGTCGGGGCAGTATGGCGCAAATCCAGCACGCGCGAAGCAGCGATCGCGGCCGTATGCGATGTCATGGAAGTCGGCGGTCGGCAGCGCTAATTCGTGACTCAAGTCTCAGCCCCGGCGGGCCGCCGGGCCTATATGCCGATCATTTCACATATTGCGCGCGTCCGACCCGGCAAAATAGCCGTTCCAGGTAATGATTCGACATGAACGCCCGCACCATAGAACGAGGAAAACCAGCGCCCGTCTCGCCGCGCTTCGATCGTAAATTCATCGAAGATCACAAGCTCGTCGAACGGTATCTGGAAAACAAACTGCCCTTCAAGGGAGCTCGCGACCTCGAGCAATGGTGCCGCGCGCACCCGGATTACCTTAACGAACTCAAACTGTCCGAGCGCGCGCACACCAGCCTCAAGCTGCTCGAGGCCAGCGGTAAACCTGTGGACTTGGGCGAACCGAAGCCGCCGTGGTGGAAGAGTATCTACGTGCTCATCGGCTTGGCCGCGGTCGCGTTCATCTGCCTGGTGGCCTTTTGGTCGCTCGCGGGAAAGTACGTGTTGCTGCAGGGAAAGCTCGATGACACCAAACATGCGATCAGCGAAGGTCCGCTGGTGCAGCCCGCCGTCGAAAAAAACCTCTACGTCACGCCGGACCACGCGCCCGGCATCGACCGCGCGAAGATCAAGCTGAATCGCGCGGCGCCGCTGTTGGCGGACGTGCACATCGATCTCGGCTACACGCAGAAACAGCAGATGCAATTTCGGATGTTCGTCGACAAGAAAGATCAGGGCCGCGCATTGGTCCTCAACAACTTGCTGAAGGATTCCAACGGCGAGCTGCGGCTGACTTTGAATTCCACCGGCCTGTCCGCCGGCACCTATACCGTGCGCATCGAGGCGCTGCCGCCGCGCGGCGTTCCGATTCCGATGGGCTGGTTGCTGCTCGAAGTCGAGTAGCGAGATCAATCGTCCCGCAGGGTGACGATGGGCGGCGTGTTGACCACGCTGCGCGTCGCCAGCGTGCCGCTCAAACCCACGAGCACCGTGCCGCAGAGCAAACCGGCAACCCATACCATCGGATCGAGAGTGTACTGGAGCGAGAACAGGTTCTTAGCCAACAGCCATCCAATGCCGGTGGCGCCGAATGCGGCCAAGGTGCCCGATAGAAAACCCAGTGCGGAAAATTCCGCGGCGACACCCTGCAGCACCGTGCCGCGGCTTGCGCCCAAGGTCCGCAGCATCGCGCTTTCGTAGCGCCGCTCATCGCGGGTCGATTGCACTGCGGCCAAGAGCACTACGATGCCCGCGGCGAGCGTGAACAGGAACACATACTGCACGGCCAGGGACGCGCGATCCATGATGTCGCGGATCTGCTTGAGGATGGCGTCGACGTCGAATACCGAAATCGTCGGGAATTGGCGCACCAAATCGGCCAGCGAAGGCCGCTGCGCCGCCGTCAGATACAGGCTGGTCATGTAGGTTCCTGCCGCCCCGTCGAGCAGTCCGGGCGGAAATACCAAGAAAAAATTCGGCCGGAAGCTGTCCCAGCGAATTTTTCGAATGCTGGCGACCTGCACCGTCAGAGGCTCGCCCGCCACATCGAAGCTGAGTTTATCGCCCAGCTTCAAGTGCAGCCCATCTGCATATTCCGACGAGATCGACACCAGCGACTTGCCGACGTCGGCGGCCGTCCACCATGCGCCGGCCAGCAATTGATTGTCCTCCATCATCTTGGCGGACCAGGTCAGGTTCTGCTCGCGCTCCACAAAGCCGCGCGCGGCGTCGCCGCGCAATTTGAGAACTTCAGGCGACTCGGAATTGATGGCGGTAATCCGTGCACGAACCATCGGATACATCTGCGGCGCGCCGAAGCCGTGCGCAGTCAAAAAATCCTGCAGGTCTTGGCGCTGCTCCGGGCGAATGTTGACCAGGAAATTGTTGGGCGCATCGTTCGGCAGGCTGCGGCGCCAATCGGCCAGCAGGTCGCCGCGGACCACGGCCAAAAGCAACAGCACCATCAATCCCAAGCCGAAGGCCACGATCTGCACTACACTGCCCGTGCCGCGGCGCGACACGTTGGCGAGGCCGTAGCGCCACGCGACTCCGACGCCGCCGCGCAAGCGGCTGGTCAGCCTCACCAGGGCGTAGCCTGCCAAGGCCAGCACCACTCCGACTCCCAGCACGCCGGCCAGTACGCTCAACACCAACTCCGTGTCCCGCACCATGCTCCATAGGATCGCGAACAGCGCGGCGAGCGCCAGCAGATAGCTCACGCCATAGCGCAGCGGCGGCGCCGTCATGGTCTTGCGCAGCACCCGCGCCGGCGGCGTGTTCTTCAATTGCAGCAAGGGCGGCAGCGCGAAACCGATGAGCATGGCCAATACGGTCACCAGCGCGATCGGCAGCGGCGCCAACGAGGCGGCGGGAAGTTCATTGCGGATCAGACTTTTGAGCAGCAGCACCAATCCGGATTGCGCGAGATATCCGAGCGCGGTCCCGATGGCAACCGCAAACAACGCCAGCAGCGTCAATTCGATGATGGAAATGGACAGCACGAAACGCTGCGCCGCCCCCATGCACTTCATCAAGGCAACCGAATCGATGTGGCGCGTGGCATAGCGGCGCGCGCCCATGACGACCGCCACCGCCGCC
>DASYIN010000025.1:0-1597 GCA_035997505.1 Steroidobacteraceae bacterium
CAAGAGGAATCTGACGATCAGCGAAGCGTTCGGGTGCGGTCATGTATTCGGCCTTTGAGTGCAGCCGCTATGGCCGCTGGCCCTGATGTGATCCGCTGATCGGTCCCAAACAAAAGCACGCGCTCTTTCCTCGCGTGACCCACATCGGGTTTTCCGATCGACGGTCTCGACCGTTTCGCATCAACGTCGTCATCACCCCTGCAGTTCGTGAACGCACATACGCAACCTCATCTTCCCATCGCCAGTCCCCTTACGCCGCTGCTGCAAGCGCAGGAGCTCGATAGGTGCCGCCCTTCGCCAGCAACGCCCAGGCGATGCGCGCCATCTTGTTGGCGAGTGCCACCGCCACGACCCTGAACGGTTTGCGGGCGAGAAGTTGTGTCAGCCACGGATACTTCTCCGGCTGCTGGCGCGCGCGCCGCAACACCGCAATCGCTCCGACCACCAGAATGCGTCGCAAATAACGATCGCCCTGTTTCGAGATCGGCCCGAGCTTCTGCTTGCCGCCGGTCGAATCTTGCCGCGGCACCAGCCCGATCCAGGCCGCGAAGTCACGGCCCGACCGGAAAATATTCGGGTCCGTGACCGTGGCGGTGATGGCGGTCGCACCGACAACGCCGATCCCCGGGATGGTCTCAACCCGCTGGCTTTCCTCACACACGCGATGCTGCGCCATGATCCGTTTCTCGATCGATGTGATCAGTGTCTGCATTGCTTGAAGCTCTGCCGCCAGCACGATCAGGACCGCGTGAGCGTCAGCCGGCAAGCGCGCATCCTCATCGTTCGCAATGATCGCCAGCAACTCCTTGAGCCCTGCATTCCCTTGTGCCGCCGCAATGCCGAGTTCTGCCAGGTGCGCCCGTAAGCCGTTGATCACCTGGGTGCGCTGGCGGATCAAAAGATCGCGCGCACGATGCTGCATCAACCGGCCCTGCTGCTCGGGTGATTTGATCTGCACAAAACGCATGGTCGGGCGTCGCACCGCCTCGCAGATCGCTTCGGCGTCGGCGGCATCGTTCTTGTTGCGCTTGACGTAGGCCTTCACGTCTTTCGCCGGCATCAGTCGCACCTGGTGGCCACGCTTCGTGAGTTCACGCGCCCAATACTGGGCCGTCGCACACGCCTCTATGCCGACAAGGCACGGCGGTAGCGCTTTGAAGAATGCCAAGAGCTGGCTGCGTCGGAGTTGCTTCCGAACGACGACCTTTTCGGCCGCGTCAATCCCGTGAACCTGGAACACGTTCTTGGCGATATCCAAACCGATCGTGGTAATTTGCATGTGGACGGCTCCCCCTCATGTGATTCGTCTCCGACGAACCACCCTATGGCACTCCGATGCCGGGAGCGGGCGCCGTCCACCGCATCAAAATACGTCGTGCGCGTGCCTCAGCAGCACGTCCGGTTCACCCCCGATTGCCGCCGCAATCTGGAAATGTGACATTGATCGGGTCGGGCCAACGCACAAAGTCGCTGCGCGACAGCCCGCTGACGCGGGTGCTTGAACCGATAAGCCGGTAGCCAGACGAGAACCGCGATAGCGGTGGAGGCGGTCGCGTCCTGAGATTGAGGTCCCAGCAACCTCACTCAGGAGTTCTCT
>DASYIN010000026.1:0-4020 GCA_035997505.1 Steroidobacteraceae bacterium
CATGTGCGCGAGGGGTCGCCGGCGCTGAACGCAGCAAAAATCAAAGTACCGGTGTTGCTGTTCCACGGCGAATTGGACCGCAATGTGCCGATTAGGCAGTCGAGGGGGATGGCCGATCGTTTGGCCTCCGCGGGCGTGCCGCACGAACTCGTCACCTGGCCGGATCTCGATCATCAGCTCGAGGATTCGGCGGCGCGAGCCGAGATGCTGCGCAAGAGCGACGCCTTTCTGCGCAAGGTTATGGGGCTGTAAACGCGGCCCTCACCCGCTCCAAATCCGCTGCGGTGTCGACACCCGCAGGCGGCGCTTCCGTCAGCGCCATCAGATGGATGTGCATGCCATGCTCCAGCGCGCGCAACTGCTCAAGCTTCTCCGTGCTCTCGAGCGGCGTCGGCGGCCACGCCGCAAATTGCAGCAGGCTGCGCACGCGATAGGCATAAATTCCGATATGCCGCCAAGCGCCCGCATACGAGGCGGGCCGCCCGGCCGAAATGTCATCGCGCGGCCAGGGCACCGGAGCCCGGCTGAAATATAGCGCCCGTCCATCGCGCGCACGCAGCGCCTTCACGCAATTTGGATCGAGAAACTCCTCGAGCGATTGAATGGGCGCGACAGCGGTGCCAATCTCGCGACCCGCCGCCTCGCGCAGCGCCAGCGCCACGCCGGAAATCACCCCGGCCGGCATCGCTGGTTCATCCCCTTGAAGATTCACCACGAGGGCATCGGCGGGCAATCCTCGTACGCGCACCGCCTCTGCGATCCGATCGGTGCCGGAGACATGATCCGCGGAGGTCATCACGCAATCGGCGCCGAACCTGGCGACAGCCTCGCGAATTCGCTCATCGTCCGTAGCCACGAGCACGGAGGATGCACCGCTGGCGACTGCGCTCTGCCACACCCATTGGATGAGCGGCCGGCCGTCAATTGGCAGCAGCGGCTTGCCGGGCAACCGGGTCGATCCAAAGCGCGCCGGTATGATGACGTGAAACAAGGTCTCGCTACGTTTCCAAGAGAGGATCGTCCGCGTTCAGCGGGCGTGCCTCTTCGGGCAGCATCAGCGGGATGCCGTCGCGCACGGCATAAGCCAGCCGATCAGGCCGGCATACGAGTTCGAGCGAGTTGCCTGCGCCCGCGCTGCGCAGCGGACCCTTGCAGATCGGACAAACCAACAAATCAAGCAAACGCTTATCCATATATCCTCACGCGCCGGCGGCGCGACTCGCGACAGACCGGCTGACGATGTCTCGCAGCTTCTCGCCGTCGCCCGCGGCGAATGCCACGCTAACAGGAACGTACCAATGATGGGGGCCGGCGATCTCCCGGCATTTTACGGCATCCTTCTCGGTCATGAGTACCGCAAGATCGTCCGGGAAGGATATATCCTCGAGGTCAAGCCGCGCGTGGTCCGGAAGCGGATGTTCAATAATTCCGATGCCCACGGCACGCAACATCGCGAAGAATCGCTGCGGGTTGCCGATGGCGGCGATCGCGTGCACCGGCTGGCCGGAAAACTCGCGCAATGGTTTGATCGTGCCGTACTTCATGGCTACGGCGCCGGTTGCCAGCAATCGCATATGCAGCGCCCCGTCGCGCTGCACCTCGCCGCCGTTGATCACAATGGCGTCCGCAGCCTTGAGCCTCGCCGGGCTTTCGCGCAGCGGCCCCGCGGGCAGCAGCTGTCCATTGCCGAAGCGGCGATCCCCGTCGACAACGACAATTTCGCAGTCGCGGGCCAGCGCATAGTGCTGCAAACCATCGTCGCTCAGGATGACATCGCAGCCGGCGTTGATGAGCAGTTGAGCTGCCGCAGGTCGGTTGCGACCGATCGCAATCGGCACCCGCGCGCGGCGCGCCAGCAGCACGGCCTCATCGCCGACGACATCGGGAGCTTCAGTGGATTGAACCAAACGCGCGGTGCGCGCAGATCCACCGTAGCCTCGCGTCACCACACCCGGTCGAAATCCCTGCTCGGTCAGTTGTTGGGCCAGCCAGCACACCAAGGGGGTCTTGCCTGTTCCGCCCACGGTCAGGTTGCCGATGACAATCACCGGACATGGCAATCGCGTCGAGCGCGCGAGGTTTCGCGCGTAAGCGACGCGCCGGACTGCGGAGACCGTACCGTACAGCGTGGACAGCGGCTTAAGCCACCAGGGCGGCGGCATGCCGCCATACCAGATTTTATTGAACCAGGATTGCGCCGACATTGGGGTAAGGCGGCTCAAGCGTTGAACTGCATCCCGTGCAGTGCGGCGTAGAGGCCGCCGCGGGCAAGCAGGTCCCGGTGACTTCCCATCTCCACGATGCGGCCTTGATCGAGCACGATGATTCGATCCGCGTTTTCGACGGTCGAAAGGCGATGCGCAATCACCAGCGTGGTGCGTCCTTGCATGAGCAGGGCCAGTTCCTGCTGTACTTTCCGCTCCGATTCATTATCGAGCGCGGCGGTCGCTTCATCGAGAATAAGCACCGGCGAGTCCTTGAGGAGCGCTCTCGCAATGGAAATGCGCTGGCGCTGACCGCCCGAAAAATTCTGGCCGCGATCGGTCAGCATGGTATCGAAGCCCTCGGCCTGCTGAGCGACAAACTCCATGACATTGGCGGCGCGCGATGCCTCTTCCACCTCCGCATCGGTCTTGCCGACCGCATTGAAGGCGATGTTGTTGCGAATGGTATCGTTGAACAGCACCACATCCTGACTCACCAGACTCACCTGCGAGCGCAAGTCGGTCAATCGGTACTCGCGGACATCGACACCATCCAGCAGCACCGAGCCTTGCTGCGCATCGTAAAAGCGCGGCACCAAACCCACCAAGGTGGTCTTACCGCTGCCCGATCGGCCGACTATCGCAACCGTCTCGCCGGGGTGGACGTGAAAACTCACCTCGCGCAGCACATCGCCCTTCTCGGTCCCATATGCAAAGGACACATTGCGAAACTCGATTTCGCCCCGGGCGCGCGCCAACGTCAGTGAACCGCCGCTGCCCTCCGTCGGTTGGTCCAGAATCTCGAACACGCTCTGTCCTGCAGCGATGCCCTGTTGCAGGGGGCCGCTCATATTGACCAGGCTGCGCAGTGGCGCCGGGATTTGAAACAGTGCAGTCAAAAATCCAAAAAAATCCGCGAACTGCAGGCCGCCCAGGATCTGTTTGATGGAGACGAACAAGACGCTGGCCAATGCGATGGCGGCGATGATTTGCACCACCGGATTGCTGATCGACTTGGCGCGGATCAATTTCATGTTGGAGAGCCGGTTATGCTCGTTGACCAACTCGAAACGCTCGGTCTGATGGTCTTCCGCATTGAAGATCTTGATCAAACGATGCGCGTCGATCGCCTCCTTGGCGACGCGCGTGATATCGCCCATGGAATTTTGGATGCGTTCGCTGTAACGGCGGAAGCTGCGGTTTGCGATCTGCATGAGCCACGCGATCACCGGCGCGGCAACGATGCAAAAGGTCGCCAATCGCCAGTTGTAGTAGAACAGCAATCCCAGCAGGAAGACGATGCTCAGGCTGTCGGTCACGATCGAGATAGCCGCATTGGTCGCGGCCGCGGCGACCAGTTCGACATTGTTGGTGAGCTTCGAGAGCAGGTGCCCGGACTGCTGGCGATCGAGATAGGCCGTGGGCAATCGCATGTAATGCGCAAACACATCGTGCCGCAGGCCCTTGACCACCTGTCGTCCCACCCAACTCGGGTAGTAGTTTGCGATGTAATCGCCGATGCCGCGCACGGTGAACAAAACAATCACGCCCAGCGGCACCTGCCACAGAACGGCGGGATTCTTTTGAATGAAGGCGCCATCGAGAAAGTTGCGCACCAAAATGACCAGCGAGGCATTCGCCGCCGCAAAGAGGATGGCGCCGAGCACTCCAATGAAGAACACCCAGGAATACGGCTTGGCATATTTGAGCAGCCGGCGATAAATCACCCACGCATCGGCCGCAGGTTTGTCGCCTGCACCCGGCGCAGCGCTCAAGGGCTTGTTTCCTCGTGCACAGTGGCGATGTTGAGCTGCGC
>DASYIN010000027.1:0-28626 GCA_035997505.1 Steroidobacteraceae bacterium
GGAGCTGGAGCTGGAGCTGGAACTGGAACTGGAACTGGAGATGGAGATGGAGATGGAGATGGAGATGGAGATGGAGATGGAGATGGAGCCGGCTCCGGCGCCAACGCTCGCGGCCGCACACCTTTTTTGGTCTCGACGAAAATGCGATCCAACTCGCCCGGCGGCAGTGTGAATTCCATCGAGGTCTCGCCCAGCTCGTCGGCGTCATCCCCTGGGGACGCCGGCAGATCAGATACCTCGCTCTCATTCCAATCGAGTATCTGCAGCCGGGCAATCTCGACTCCCGGCGAGGCAAACTCATCTGAGTTCGCGGTCGCGCTGCGCGGACGCGGCGGCGCGGGGGATTCCAAAATACTGTCGGCGCGCGTCTCTAAATCGAACGAGGTTTCTCCCGCCGTGAAGACACTGGGATCCTCCGCGAGATGCGCGAGCGCATTGAAGATTTCTCCGCATTTGCCGCAACGCACCTGACCGCCCGCCGCGCGCAACACTTCCGCGGATAACTTAAAGACGGTCTCGCATTTTGAACATTGCGTAAACACGCTATGGATGTCTCCGCGCGTAAATGCAGCACCATTCATCCCGTTCTATGACCTGCACGATATCAAAACCGGACGCATATGCCGCTTTTAGCGAATACGCCTGCGTTTTCAACAGGCCCGACAGCAGCAAATGCCCTCCCGATTCACACGCCAGGGTCAATTTCGGCGCCAATTCGATCAACGGTCCGGCAAGAATGTTGGCGATCACACAGTGGGCGGGCGGCAAACTCGCTTCGATGCCCTGCACGGTGATTCGGGAGGCGACCGCGTTCCGGTTGGCGTTGTCGCGGGTCGCCAGCAGCGCCTGCGGATCCAGATCGACCGCGGTGACGTGCGCCGCGCCGAGTTTCAAGGCGGCCAGCCCCAAGATGCCGGAGCCGCAGCCGTAGTCGATCAGCGTTTTGCCCGCCAAGGTCATCGAGTCCAAAACCTGCAGGCACAACGCGGTGGTGGGATGGGTGCCCGTGCCGAACGCCAATCCGGGGTCGAGCCGTACAATTACCGCCTCGGGGTCTTCCGGCGCCTCGGCGTTGCGCGGACACACCCAAAGCCGCCGGCCAAAGCGCAGCGACTTCCAGCCGGCGAGCCAAGCCCGCTCCCAGACCTGCTCTTTGACGGCGCGCACGCGGGCGGTTTGTGTGACATGGGGGCCCAACGCGCTTGCCAGGCGATTCAGATTGACCGCCGCGTCGCTGGTCTCCTGAAACAAGGCCCGCACCAGCGTGTCGCTCCAGAGTCGAATCTCTCCGGGCTTGGGCTCGAGCACGGGTTCATCGCCGCGATCGAGGAAGGTAATGGAGCTTGCGCCGACGTCGAGCAGGGCCGCTTCGACCGCATCGGAACTCAACGTAGCGAGCGGAAATTCGATTTCGTAGAACGTCATCGATGCAACGTCCTGAGACAGGCTCCTGATGTTACTTCAGCCCCAAGCGTCGCTCTAGATAGTGGATGTCGGTTCCACCCTGCTTGAAGGCGGAATGATTAAATATTTCCTGATGCAGCGGGATGTTGGTTTTGATGCCTTCGACCACCATCTCGGCGAGCGCGTTGCGCATGCGCGCGATGGCCGTATCGCGCGTATCGCCGTACGCAATGACTTTGCCGATCATGGAATCATAAAACGGCGGCACGTTGTAACCGGTGTAGACGTGACTGTCGACTCGGATCCCCGGCCCGCCAGGCGAGTGCCACAGCCGGATTGGTCCCGGACTCGGCGTGAAATTCTTTGGATCCTCGGCGTTGATGCGGCATTCCACCGCATGACCGCGGATCTGAATGTCGTTTTGGCCGTAGGGCAGCGGTTCGCCCGCCGCAATCAGGAGCTGTGCTTTGACGATATCAATGCCCGTAACCAGTTCGGTCACAGGATGCTCGACCTGCACGCGCGTGTTCATCTCGATGAAATAGAACTCGTTGTCCTGGTAAAGGAACTCCAGTGTGCCGGCGTTGCGATAGCCGACTTCGCGCACCGCTCGGGCGCAGCGCTCTCCCATGGTCTTGCGCTGCTTTGCGGTGAGGCCCGGCGCCGGCGCTTCCTCGATCACCTTCTGGTGGCGGCGCTGCATGGAGCAATCGCGCTCGCCGAGGTGCACCACGTTGCCGTAGTTGTCCGCCAGCACCTGAAACTCGATGTGCCGCGGCTTTTCGAGAAACTTCTCCATGTAGACCTGATCGTTGCCGAACGCGGCCAGTGCTTCCGACTGCGTCACGCCGATCGCGTTCAGCAGCGAGGCATCAGTGTGCACCACGCGCATGCCGCGGCCGCCGCCGCCGCCCGACGCCTTGATGATGACGGGATAGCCGATGTCCTTGGCGATCCGGAAATTCTCGTCCGTGTCCTTGCCGAGCGGTCCGTCCGAGCCGGGCACGCAGGGCACGCCCGCGGCCTTCATGACCTTGATGGCGGAGACCTTATCGCCCATGAGCCGGATCGTTTCCGCCCGAGGGCCCACGAAAATGAAGCCGCTTTTTTCGACGCGTTCGGCGAAATCGGCGTTCTCCGACAGGAATCCATAGCCCGGATGAATCGCGACCGCGTCGGTGACTTCGGCCGCGCTAATGATGGCCGGCATGTTCAGATAGGAGAGCGCGGATTGCGGCGGCCCGATACACACGGTCTCGTCCGCCAGCAGGACATGCTTGGTGTTGAAATCGGCAGTGGAATGCACCGCCACGGTCTTGATCCCGAGCTCGCGGCATGCGCGCAGTATGCGAAGGGCGATTTCGCCGCGGTTCGCGATGACGACTTTTTCGATCATCGGTCTATTCGATGATGAACAGCGGTTGGCCGAATTCGACCGGTTCGCCGTTCTTCGCCAGCATGGCCGTGATCCGGCCTTCCTTGTCGGATTCTATTTGGTTCATCATCTTCATCGCCTCGATGATGCACAGAATCTGGCCGACCTTGATTTCGCTGCCGATTTCGACGAAGGGCTTGGCGCCCGGAGAGGCGGATGCGTAGTACGTGCCCACCATGGGCGAGGTGACGGTGTGCTCGTCATTGCGCGGCGCCCGCTCCGCTCCCGAGGTTGCCGCGGTGACGGGCGTCGCGGCCGTGAGCGGCGGGGCGTATGTGAGCGGCGCTTGGGCGGCGGCCATCTGCACACCGGCGCGCGGGTGGCGGCTGATGCGCACGGACTCCTCGCCCTCCGAGATTTCCAGTTCCGAGATGCCCGACTCCTCGAGCAACTCGATCAGCTTCTTTACCTTGCGAATATCCATCCGCGAACCCCTTCAGAATTTCGTTATGTGGTCTTGGTCAGGCGCGCAATGGCGGCTTGGAGCGCGAGCTCGTAGCCGATCGGGCCTAATCCATAAATGCAGCCGACCGCGATGTCGGACAAATAAGAGTGATGTCGGAACGCCTCGCGCGCGAACACGTTGCTCAAGTGAATCTCGATGAACGGCACGCCCACAGAGAGGAAAGCATCGCGCAACGCGATGCTGGTGTGAGTGAAGGCGCCGGGATTGATGATCACGAATCCGATGCCGTCACTTTTGGCGGTGTGAATCTTCGCAATCATTTCGTGTTCGGCATTGCTCTGCGCGGCGATGAGCTCGTGGCCTTGAGCCGTGCACTGTGCCTTGAGCCGGGTCTCGATTTCGGGAAGCGTGGCGCTGCCATAGATGGCGGGTTCACGCGTCCCGAGCAGGTTCAAGTTGGGTCCGTTGAGCAGCAAAATTCGAGCCATCTTGGCATTTATTCCAGCGCGCTTGCGCCACAAAGGTCCGCGATATTAACCAGAAATGGAAGAGAAAAGGCAAGCTTCGGCGGCGAACGTCGCCTTAAGGGCCTATCCTGGTTTATTTGCCAGCGCCCTTAAGGCCTCGGCGATGGCGCGCCGTGCCTCGGGGAGCTGGATGCGGTCCTGATTGAGACTCTGGACCTGCGACAGGATGAAATCGGCCTGTGGCCGATGCAGTTCGCCTACGAACAGGGCCACGACCTCGCCCCGTTGGTCGGTAAAGACCGTGAACGGGAAGGCCGGCGAGGCCATGCCGAATTGGGCGGCGACGTCCAAGGCGTCCTGCTCGCCAACGAGCAACGGGTAGTCAATTTTGAACCGACCGGCGAATTCCCGGACCTTGTCGGGGTAATCGACGGCGATTCCCACCACGGTCAGGTTGCGCGCGGCCCAATCCGCGGCCAGCGTCTTCAATAGCGGTATTTCCCGCTGGCAGGGGGCGCACCAGGTCGCCCAGAAGTTGATCATCAGCGATTTGCCATTCCACGACGACACCGAAATGGGTTTGCCGGCGAGGTCTGCAAGCGAGAAATCAGGCAGCTTTGCCGGTACCACCGCATGCGGGCCATCAGCAGCCTGCAACGCCGCGTCTTCCGTCGGATCGGGCACGCTGGCGAAGCCGGCCGGCACGCTGACACCCTCGTGGTCGTGGCGGCCCAGATGAAACTTCACGCCCAGCCATATGCCGACGAGAACGATCAATGCAGCGCCCAAATAGCGCAGGCCCGCGCTGTTCATGCGGGAATGTCGAGCTTGCGTCCCTTCCTGAGCACCAGTCCGGCCAACAGAAAGGCGAATGCGCCTGCGACAATGGCAATGCTTTCCCATCGTAATGGCGGCACGTTGGCGGCAACGGCGGGTAATCCCACGCTGGGAAAGAGAACTTTGGTGATCGGCGGATAACACAGGCCCGCTTCCGCGCAACCTTGGTAGGTCACTTTGATCTGAATGGGATGGGCGCCCGCGTCGAGACGCGAGTAAGGCACGAGCGCTTCGACCTGCTGGGTAAACACCTGCTGTGTGCCCAGGTAGGGGTCGGTTTTCGTGGTACCCGGCGGCAGTTCTGGCGCAGAAACCACAAGGTCCGGGCTTTCCGCTTTTACCTCGATTTTTTGACGATAGAGATAGTAGCCATCCGCGATGACCCACCGAACCTTCAGGACTTTGCCATCGACGCGCGCAGCGGCTCGAAAGGCGACATCCGGCGGCAGGAAGTCGGTGTCGTTGGAGTCGGTGCCCCGCATCCACCAGGGTTTGGCGTGTGCGGCGCCTGCCCCGCAAAGCATCAAAACCAGGAGTGGGAGGATCCAAGCGGTGGTTCGCGAGCGTTGCATGGGCGCACTTTAGTGGCTTAGGACCCAAGCGCGCCAGCTCCCTCTGATTGCTGCGCTACAGCAAAAAATAAGGTGCTTGGGTCTTGAATCGTAACAATTCGCCGCTATGATTAGCAGCCTCCATGGGAGAGTGCTAACAGCGCCCGCCCGTGTTAACCCAACTTCAAGCATTAGGAGTCTTGTCTTATGAAGATTCGTCCCCTTCATGACCGCGTGATCGTGAAACGAGAGGAAGAGGAGCGTAAGTCTCCAGGTGGCATCGTGATTCCGGACACTGCTACTGAAAAGCCGATTTTCGGGAAGGTGGTTGCTGTCGGTAAGGGCAAAATTTTAGAGAGCGGCGAGATTCGCCCGCTCGACGTCAAGGTCGGCGACAAGATCCTGTTCGGCAAGTACAGCGGCACCGAAGTGAAGATGGATGGCGACGAGCTGGTCGTGATGCGCGAAGAAGACATCATGGCCATCGTGGAAGGCAAGTAAGCCCCGCCAATCCGAATTCAGTTTCCGCAAATCAAATTTAATTAGAGGTATCAGCAAATGGCAGCTAAAGACGTACGCTTCAGCGACGACGCTCGGGCACGCATGTTCAAGGGTGTGAATATTTTGGCGAATGCCGTCAAAGTCACGCTGGGGCCCAAGGGCCGTAACGCCGTGCTCGACAAGAGCTTCGGTGCTCCCACCGTCACCAAGGACGGCGTCTCCGTTGCGAAGGAGATCGAGCTCAAGGACAAGTTCGAGAACATGGGCGCGCAGATGGTGAAGGAAGTCGCTTCCAACACGTCTGATGAAGCCGGCGATGGCACCACCACGGCAACCGTGTTGGCCCAAGCCATCATCCGCGAAGGCCTGAAGTCGGTTGCCGCAGGCGCCAACCCGATGGACTTGAAGCGCGGCATCGACCAAGCGGTCGTTGCGGCCACCGAAGAGCTCAAAAAGCTTTCCAAGCCCTGCAAGGATCCGAAGGCGATTGCGCAGGTCGGCACGATCTCTGCGAACTCCGACGAGAGCATCGGCAAGACGATTGCGGATGCGATGGCGAAGGTCGGCAAGGAAGGCGTGATCACGGTTGAAGAAGGTTCCGGCCTCGAGAACGAGCTTGAAGTGGTCGAAGGCATGCAGTTCGATCGCGGCTACCTCTCACCGTACTTCATCAACAATCAGCAGAGCCAGAGCGCCGAGCTCGACAAGCCGTTGGTCCTCTTGGTCGACAAGAAGATCTCCAACATTCGCGAATTGCTCCCCTTGCTGGAAGCCATTGCGAAGGGCGGCCGACAGCTATTGATCGTGGCGGAAGACGTGGAAGGCGAGGCGCTCGCCACGCTGGTCGTCAACACCATCCGCGGCATTGTCAAAGTCGCGGCCGTCAAGGCGCCGGGCTTCGGTGATCGCCGTAAAGCCATGCTGCAGGACATCGCGGTCCTCACGGGCGGCACGGTCATCTCCGACGAAGTCGGCTTGTCGCTCGAGAAGGCGACCTTGAACGACCTGGGCGAAGCGAAGAAGATTCTGGTGGAGAAAGAGAACACCACCATTATCGACGGCGCCGGCAAGGCGTCGGACATCAAGGGCCGCGTCGAGAGCATTCGCCAGCAGATCGAGGAAGCGACCTCTGACTATGACAAGGAAAAACTCCAGGAGCGCGTTGCCAAGCTCTCCGGCGGTGTTGCCGTGATCAAAGTCGGCGCGTCGACCGAAATCGAAATGAAGGAAAAGAAGGCCCGCGTCGAAGACGCCCTGCACGCAACCCGTGCAGCGGTCGAAGAAGGCGTGGTTCCGGGCGGCGGCGTTGCTCTGGTGCGTGCACTCAAGGCGATCGAGAAGCTCACCGGTAAGAACGAAGATCAGACCACGGGCATCAAGATCCTGGCTCGTGCAATTGAAGAGCCGTTGCGTCAAATCGTCACCAATGCGGGTGAGGATGCCGCGGTTGTTCTGAACCGGGTCCGCGAGGGCAAGGGAACTTTCGGTTACAACGCCCAGACGGGTGAGTACGGCGATATGATCGATTTGGGCATCCTGGATCCGACCAAGGTGACGCGTCTGGCTCTGCAGAACGCAGCCTCGGTGGCGGGACTCCTGCTCACGACCGAAGTCATGATTGCCGAGTCGCCGAAGGAAGACGAGCATTCGCATGGCGCGCCGGGCGGCGGCATGGGTGGCATGGGCGGCATGGATATGTAGTTGGCGCCCGTAGTTACCGCTCAAACGGTAGTTGCGATCAAGAAAGAGCGGACTTCAAGTCCGCTCTTTTTTTTGCGCCTTTCATTGGGTCGGAAGGCTAGCCGCCGTCCGAGCGGCTCAAGCGACCGCTGACCATGCTGGTTTGTTCGGAGCCGGGCGTTTTTTTCGCATTGAACCGCAGCCTGTTACCCACTAAAATTTGAATATAGTGGGTAATCACGCATTGCTCTATCGTTTGCATGAAGGTGCCATCCGGGCGCTTTACGCGGAAGTCAAAGATCGTGCGAATTCCACTTCGGAATTGCTGCCGGGAACTCCCGGGACTCTCGTCAAGCGCGCCGGCACCGGCCATCAGTATTGGTATCGGTCATACTACCCGGCGCCGAGAAAGCGATCGGAACAATTCGTGGGCACCGTGAGCAATACGGCCGCACACGAAGCGATGCAAAGCAGAATTGCACTGTCCGAGTGGACCACCAAGCAGGTAGCGGCGCTCTCGAAATTCGGTTATCAAGCCGCCGACAAAGTCGTCGGCAGCGTTCTCGTTGAATTGCGCAACCGCAAGCTCTTCGACGCCGGCCTGGTGGTGGTCGGCGCCCTGGCTTACCTTAGCTGGCTCAACGAATATGGAGCGGCGACATCCGCCGCAAAGATGCAAAATCACTTGGAGTTGGCGCGGCGGGAGCCGCTGAAGCTCGAGTCGCCGACTGCATTTTTAGCCACACTGCAAGCGACCCAACTTCCTTTCGCCGAGCTTCCCGGTACATCGAGCAAGAAACCCTCGACGTCGCTCAAGCTGCCTGGCGCAGGTCTGCGCGTGGAGCTGTTCGCTCCGGGCCCCATTGCAGGGCAAACCGTTGCAGTGCCGGAACTGAACTGGCATGCGCAGGCGGCGCCGTTCTATGGCTACTTGCTCGAGGGCAGCCGCGGTGCCGCGGTACTGGCTGGCGGGCACTGCATTGCCGCCCAGCTTCCCGACGTCGCACGAATGATTTGGTATCAGCTCTTTGCCAGCACGCGCCGAGGCAGGGATGTTGCACTGGCCGAGAGTGATCTGCTGCAGGCCGCGACGCTCGCCGCACTGACCGTCGAACAGGACGGGGCGTTGCTGCGCGAGTCTTACCGAAGCGCGCCGCGGGAATTACGCAATGCCGCGCATTCACGGCTACCGCGCCTCGAGGGGCTGCTCGCCGAACATCCTCGAACCCGCGATGAATTTCGAAAGTTAAGATAGGCATGACCATGAGTCCAGCACGGCATCGGTTCGACGGCATTCTTGCGCTCGCGCTTTACTTCGCGGTGCTGACGGCAGGCGCCGCAGCGGCTCCCGACTCAAAAACGTACCCCGACGTGATTCGCCAGCAAGACATCATGGTGGCGGCGCGCGACGGAATATCGCTGGCCACCGACATTTATCGGCCGGGCAAGGGCAGCACGGCGACGGCGGAGCGGCTGCCGGTGCTGCTGCATCGCACGCCGTACGATAAATCGGACCCGGCGGCGATTGCCATTGCTGAATCGCTTGCCAAGCACGGCTATGTGGTCTTGGTCCAAGACACCCGTGGGCGGCACCACTCGCAGGGCGTGTTCGAAAAATACTATTCATTCGATGCTTACGACGGCTACGACAGCATCGAGTGGGCGGCGAAGCAGGCGTTCAGCGACGGCAAGGTCGGCATGTATGGTACGTCTTACGCGGCGCACACCCAGGCGGACGCCTCGAAACTCGCGCCGCCGCATCTGCGCACAGTGCTGCTCAACATGGGAGGCATGTCCAACGCCTGGGATCACAGCGTCAGGTACGACGGCGCATTTGAAATGGGCCGTCAGCTGACATGGGCATGGTCGCAGGCTTTGGATGATGCCAAGGACCCCATGGTCAAAGGCATGCTTTCCAAGGAGGACGTCAACGCGTGGTACTTGGCGCTGCCGATTCGCAAGGGCTTGAGTCCGCTGGCCGTTGCGCCGAATTACGAAGGTTACTACCTCGATGAGGCAACCCATTCCGACTATGACGCGCATTGGGACACGCTCGGCATGCAATGGGAAAAGTACTACGCGCAGACGTCGGACATTCCCATGATGCATGTCGGGGGTTGGTACGACATTTATCTGCGCGGCACGATCGAGAACTGGCGAAGGCTCGGGGCGCTCAAGAAATCTCCGATGCGTCTCGTCATCGGGCCCTGGACGCATCACGGTAACACGGCCAGTTACGCGGGCGATGTGGATTTCGGAGCCGACGCCGCAATCAAGGACTTCGACACCAATTTTCATCTGCGCTGGTTCGACACCCATTTGAAGGGCATCAAGACAGCGGCCGCCAGTCAGGCGCCGGTGCGATACTTCTTAATGGGCACCGGCGATGGACACAAGGACGCGGCCGGACGCCTGTATCACGGCGGAGAATGGCGGGAATCAAAGGAATGGCCTCCCGCGCAAGCGCACGCCACGCCTTTTTACCTGCATGCCGACGGATCGCTGAATCGGCGCGCGCCGACCTTGACCGAGACGGGCGCAACCACGCTGCAATTCGATCCTGCTCATCCGGTCCCCACCATCGGCGGTGGAGTTTCCCGGCGATTGAAAGACGGCGCCTATGACCAACGCGAGCGTCCTGACATGCCGGGATCGCGTGCGCCGTACCTGCCGCTGCGCGCACGGGCCGATGTGCTGGTGTTCGAAAGCGAGATTCTAAAAGAAGACATCGTGCTGGCGGGGCCCGTGGAAGTCACGCTGTTCGCATCATCGACGGCGACGGACACGGATTTCACGGCGAAACTGCTCGACGTGTATCCGCCGAGCGCCGATTTTCCGAGCGGCTTCGATATGAACTTGACCGATGGCATCGTGCGGGCGAGCTATCGGGACCACTTCGAGAGGCGCCAGCTGCTCGAGCCGCGAAAAATCTATAGCATCGTGATTCGACCGTTCGACACGGCGAACGTCCTCAAGCGGGGTCACCGTCTAAGGCTCGATATTTCCAGCAGCAACTTTCCGCGTTTCGATGTGAATCCTAATACCGGCGAGCCGCTCGGCCTCAATCGCTCGATCAAGATCGCCGAAAATACGATTTATCACGATCCGGCACACCCTTCCGCGGTGAAGTTATTTTTGCTGCCGGCTGTTCCTTGACGTAGGCGATCTTGTCTTCCCGCAACTTGCACGCTCGTGCGAGCAATTCGGCGTGATCGCAGAACATGTCTTGTTTCGACAGCCCCGTGAGGTCGATGAGCCGCGACCAAATCTGCTCCTGGGTTTCCACGCTGCCATCGGCCAAGATATGCGCAATGGATGCGCCGAGTCCCTCGAGCGCGCGGCTGACGAGCAGGGTGCGATGGCAGTCCAAGGGTTCCTTTTCGGCGCACATCAAAGCAATGCGGTATTTCTGCGCGCCGTCGAGCACCCGTTCGATGCCCGCTTTGAATGGGACGGTGGCCGCCAGCCGCGAGTATTGAACTTTATCTTCTTGGTAACAGGACGGGTCTTCCGTTCGCGCGCCCAACTCCTTGCCGAGGAACACATACGCGATACCGTGACGTGCGAGTTCCGCCGCAAGGCGGTCCTTGTTGAACTGCGGGTGGCGTCTGCTGAACGGCCGGGAGCGTACATCGGCAACGGCGGTGATGCCGTTGGCGGTCAATAAACCGATGAACTTCTCGATGGAATGATTCGAGTGTCCAACCGTATGCAGTGTAGTCAAGCTACGGCTCCAATCGTCCTGATACTATGTGCCTCCGGCATGATATCGGCCAAGCCAGAAATTTGCCGGATAACAATACTTGAGGACCGCGTTCAATGATCAGCACTTTCTTGGCCGCCGCAGCACTGGCGGGCGGATTTCAGCATCCCGTTCCCACACCGCCCGCCGATCTTCCCGCAGGCGTGTACCGGGAACGCCGCGAACGGGTCATGAAAGCGCTCGAAGGATGTATCGGCGTCATCGGCGCGCAGGGCGAAGTGTCCGGCATCACCGAGGATTATCGACAGGATGGGGATTTCTACTGGCTGACCGGAATCAATGAACCGGGCGCTTTTTTGGTGTTTGCGCCCAAGGCACCCTTCAACAAGGTGACGCTGTTCTTAAAGCCGCGCGATCCGGAAGCCGAACGATGGACCGGTCCTCGGGATCCCATCTCTCCCGATCTCAAGGAGCGCTATGGCGTCGACCGCGTACGGCGCGGCTCGCCCGACAGCACGCTGGAAGGCGCGGGAGAGAATCACGAGTGCGTCGCCATCATCGCACCGCCGACCATGGCGAAAGAAGATCGCAACGATGCGGAATTGGCGACGCGTGTTGCACAGCGATTTGGATTGCGGGTTGTGCACAAGCGCGCGTTGCTGGCGGGACTGCGCGAGGTGCACAGCAGCGATGAGGTCGAACGCATGGAGCGCGCGATCGCCATCACGCGCTTGGGTCACGAGGCCATCGCCAAAGGCAGCGTCGCCGGCGTCTCCGAGCGCGATTTGCAGACGCAGATGGAGTACGCGTTCTTCGCTGCGGGCGCAACCGGCTTGAGCTACTCCTCGATCGTCGGGTCGGGGCCGAACGGAGCAGTCCTGCACTGGGATAAGAACACCCGCCTTCTCAGGGAGGGTGATCTGGTGGTGGTCGACGCTGCCGCCGAATACGGCCGCTATGCCGCGGATGTCACGCGCACCTTTCCGGTGGCGGGAAAGTTCAGCGCCGAGCAGGCGAAGGTGTATCGAGCGGTATATCAGGCCCAGGAAGACATCATGGCCGCCATTCGTCCAGGCGTATCCATGGCAGAGCTGCAGCACGTGGCTGACGAGTCGCTGCGCCGCGCCGGATATCTGAAAGATTTCATTCATGGTTTCGGACATTTCGTCGGCCTTGACGTGCACGATGCGGGGCTTTATGAAAAGCCGCTGCCCGTGGGTGCGATCTTCACCGTCGAGCCCGGCGTATATTTGCCGGAGCAAGGTTTCGGCGTGCGCATCGAGGATGAGGTCATCGTTACGCCCACGGGTTTCCGTCTCCTGACCGCGGCTTTCCCGCGGAAGCTCGAGGACGTGGAGGCCTGGGTCGCCAAGGCGCGCAAGTAGCGGCGGCATCGCAACGGGTATCACGGCAAGGAGTCAACATGCGTTCCCTGTTACTGGTTATTTCGCTGATCATTGGCTTCACGTCGGGCGCGCTGGCGCTCTCAGCGCCGCCGGCAATCTTCACCGATCCACCCGCGGACAAGGCGCACCCCGCGGCGATGACTGTCCTGCACATTCCCAGCCATGGACTGATCATCAACGGGCTGCTGTACTCGCCGTCCGGAGCGGGTCCGCATCCTACCTTGCTGATCTGCCACGGCTTGCCGGGCAACGAGAAGAACCTCGACCTGGCGCAGGCTGTGCGCCGCGCGGGTTGGAATGCCGTGACTTTCAACTATCGTGGGTCCTGGGGCAGTCCCGGATCATTTCGATTCGCGCAGAATCCTGAAGATGCCGAAGCGGTGCTCAAGTATCTGCGAGATCCCGCGAACGTTTCGAAACTGGGCGTCGATCCGAAGCGTATTGCGATCGCCGGTCACAGCATGGGCGGGTGGGTGGTGGCGCACACAGCGGCTCGCGATCACGCATTGATCGGCGCCGCGCTCATCTCGATGGCGGACATGGGACTCATTGGCGGCCGGCCTCGAGCGCAGGCGGTGGCCGCGATGGCGGATGACATGGAGACGCTCGCCGATGTCACGGCCGAGGGCATGGTCGATGAGCTCGCCGCGCACGCCAAGCAATTCGTGGTGGCCGGAACCGCGCAAGGCCTCGCGCAGATTCCGCTGCTGGCAATCACGGCAGACGATCACCTGGCGCCGCAGACGGATGCGCTGGTGGCGGCGATCAAGGCCAAAGGAGGCAAAGTCACCGCGGTGCATATGGACACCGATCACAGCTATTCGGATCATCGAATTGCGCTCGAAGGCGCCGTCATCAGCTGGCTGTCGGGACTGAATTGAGTTGGTCCGCCAAACAGTACGTCGCCTTTGAAGACGAGCGCACACGGCCGGTGCGCGATCTGCTCGGTGCACTGCCGCCCATCGATGCGCGCACCGCGATCGACGTCGGCTGCGGTCCGGGGAATTCCACCGAAGTTCTGGCCGCGAGCTATCCTCAAGCACGGATCAGCGGCACCGATAGCTCCGCGGACATGATCGCGGCGGCGCGGCAAAGGCTGCCGCAGATCCACTTCGAGGTGCAAGACCTGCGCGATTGGAAGGATGCCGGGCCGTTCGACGTCATTCTCGCGAACGCCGTTCTGCAGTGGGTGCCCCACCACGAAACGCTGTTGCCCACGCTCATCGAAAAACTGGCGCCGGGCGGTGCCCTGGCGGTTCAAATGCCCGACAATCTGGACGAGCCCGCGCATCGGCTCATGCGCGAGGTCGCCGCCGCGGGGCCGTGGGCCGCGAAGCTTGAGCAGTCGGCCGAAGCGCGCGCGCCGCTGGCAAGCGCCGTGTGGTACTACGAATTGCTGCGGCCGCTGTGCGCCAAGGTGGATTTGTGGCGCACTACGTACCAGCATTCCCTTCCCGGCGGTGCGGCGGCGGTGGTGGAATGGTTCAAGGGCAGTGGACTTCGGCCATTTCTTGAACCCTTGGGTGCCCCGGAGCGCGACATGTATCTCGAGCGTTACACCGCGGCGATCGCGCGCGCCTACCCACCCGTCGCGGACGGCAGCGTTTTATTGCCGTTTCCGCGCGTGTTCCTGGTGGCGATTCGGTAGCGAAGGCAGGCCATGACAGAGTCGATGGAATTCATCGGATCCGTGCCGCGGGAACTGCGCGAATCCGTTGAACGCTGGTGGGAACGCGCCAGTATGCAGGACGGCTTCCCTGACCAGTATCAGGCGCTGTCGGAAAACCACCGCAGGCAGCTGGCGCAGGTCATCGCGGCCAGCGAGTTCGCCGGCCAGGTGTTGCTGCAGGACCCGTCATCCCTGCAATGGTTTGCGCGATTGGACGCTTGCGAGCCGGGTACCGCCAACCTCGAATATGCAAGGCTCGCAGCCGGGGCGCCGGTCGAACAGACGGGCCAAGTCGAACAGACGCAATCCATATTGCGCGAGTGGCGCCGGCGCGCCATGTTGCGCATCGCGTGGCGCGATATCGCGGGAAGCGCGGCGGTGAGGGAGACCTTGCAGGCGGTGTCCGATCTGGCCGATGCCTGCATCCGTGCGGCCGCCAGCGCCGCGGAGCTGCATTTGCAGTCGACTTTCGGCCGGCCCTTCACCTCCAATCCGGCGCAGGAATCCTTCGTCATTTTGGGAATGGGAAAACTGGGAGGGCGCGAACTCAACTTCTCCTCCGACATCGATCTGGTGTTCCTGTTCACCGAAGCGGGGGAGACGAGCGGGCCGCGCGTGGTCGACAACGAGGAATATTTCAATCGGTTGGGGCGCGAGATCATTCGGCTGCTGGACGTCAGGAATGCCGACGGCTTCGTGTTCCGCGTGGACATGCGGCTGCGGCCCTTCGGCGAGAGCGGTCCCTTGGTGGTCAGTCTGGGCTCGCTCGAGGATTACCTGCAGCAGCACGGCCGCGACTGGGAGCGCTACGCCTGGATCAAGGCGCGGGCCATCGTCGGCGCGGGCAGCTATGCGTCGGCTTACGAAGAATTCGTGCGTCCCTTTGTCTACCGGCGCTACCTCGACTTCGGTGTTTTCGAATCTTTGCGCGCCATGAAAACACTGATCGTGCGCGAGGTCGCGCGGCGCGATCTCGATCATCACCTGAAGCTTGGCCGAGGCGGGATCCGCGAGATCGAGTTCATCGCGCAATCCATGCAGCTGGTGCGCGGGGGCAGCGACCGGCGCCTGCAGAACGCCGCACTGCTGGAAGTGCTGCCGCTCCTTGCCGGCTCAAAATTGATTTCGAGTGAGGACATTGCGCGCCTGACCGAGGCCTACTTGCTGTTGCGCAAGGCTGAGAACGCGCTGCAAATGATGCGCGACCAGCAGACTCATTCCCTTCCCGAGGATACGCTCGATCGAGCGCGGCTGGCCTTGAACATGGGTTTTGAGGATTGGGACGCAACGTCGCAAGCCATTGAGTCGACGCTCGATGCGGTGGCAGAGCAATTCGACGCGCTGCTGTTCGGCGCCCCGGACACGCAGCGCCGCTTCGACGACATCGGCGTGGCGTGGCTGGATGCGGTGGACGCGAAAATCGACCAGGAGCTTGCCAACAGCGGGTTTCCGCCCGCCGAAATTGCCGCGGTTACAGCGATTCTGGAATCCTATCGTCAGGCTGCCCCGTATCGCCGTTTGGACGAATCGGGGCATCGGCGCCTGTACGTCATTTTGGCGCGCTTGCTGAAATCGGCTGCGGAGCGTGCCTCTCCCGCCACCGTCGTGCAGCGCGTGCTGCGAGTTCTGGAAGCCATCGGCACGCGGGCATCGTATCTGGCGCTGCTCAAGGAGCAGCCGGCGGCCCTGGACCGGCTCATTGAGGTGTGCGCCATCAGCGGTTTCCTGTCGCGGCAGATCGCAGACTTTCCCTTGCTGCTCGATGAGTTGATCGACGCCAAGGCCTTTGAGGAATTGCCGACGCGGCAGGGATTCACCCAGGAGTTGGCGGCTCGCACAGAGAGGCTGTCGCCCGAGGATCCGGAACGGCAAGTCGAGGCGCTGCGTCAATTTCAAAAGGTCGCGGTGTTTTCGGTCGCGCTCGCCGACCTGACCGACCGCCTGCCGCTGATGCGTGTCAGCGATCGGCTCACGGACATTGCGGAGCTCATCGTTCAATGCTGCATGGATCTGGCCTGGCAGCAGATGACGCATCTGTACGGTACGCCGTATTGCGGCGAAGAGGCGGCAAATCTGCGCCCGGTGGCCGTGGCGGTTGCCGGATACGGCAAGCTGGGTGGTCTGGAATTGGGATACGCGTCGGATCTCGACCTGGTTTTTCTGCACGATTCGGCGGGCAGCATCCAGCTCACCGATGGTGAGCGGCCGCTCGACAACGGTATTTTTTTCCTGCGTTTAGGTCAGCGTATCGTGCACCTGCTCACCATGCATTCCGCTGCGGGCCGCCTGTACGAAGTCGACATGCGCCTGCGGCCGAACGGCAAGGGCGGCTTTCTCATGACGGGCATCGATGCGTTCGAGCGCTACCAACAGAGCGACGCCTGGACCTGGGAACACCAGGCGCTGCTGCGGGCCCGCGCGGTGGGCGGAGATGCGGCGCTTTGCGTTGCATTCGAAGCCGTGCGCCGCCGCGTGCTCACCTCGGCTGTGCGCCGCGAGACCCTGCGCACCGATGTGCTGGAAATGCGCTTGCGCATGCGCAAGGAATTATCGCGCTCGCGCCCGGGACAATTCGACATCAAGCAGGACGCTGGCGGTATCGGCGACATCGAGTTTCTGGTGCAGTATTGGGTGTTGTCGGCCGCTCAGGCGCACCCGGAACTTCTGACCTACACCGACAACATTCGCCAACTCGAGGGCCTGGCGGCCGTCGGGGTCGTCGATGAGCCGGCCTCGCAATGGCTCAAGCAGGCGTATATCGGCTACCGCACGGTGCTGCATCACCTGTCGCTCGAGGGTGACGGCGAGCGCATCGTCGCAGCCGCGCCATACCAAGAGACCCGCGACCGGCTGCGCGAGATTTGGCGCGTGACATTTGAATCGGCGCCCTGACGTGTCAAAATACCGATCCGCAAGAGCCACGCCACTTTGCTGAGGAAATCAATACTCCAATCAGACGCCGCAGGGTTGCCGCTGTCCGCGCGCACGAACAATCCATTGCTCGCACCCTGGGTTGGGCCGGCCGGCGGCGTGCCGCCGTTCGATAGGGTACGCGTTGCAGATTTCAAGCCGGCCCTGGAAGCGGCCATGGCGGAAAATCTGGCTGAAATCGACGCCATCGCCCGCAACCCTGCCGCAGCCACGTTTGACAACACCATCGCTGCGCTCGAGCGGTCCGGGCGTCAGTTCCGCCGCGTCAACGCGATCTACAGCGTCTGGTCCTCGACCATGAGCACGGCGGACTATCAGGCGGTCGAGCGCGACATGCAGCCGAAGCTGGCCGCGTTTTCGGACAAGATCTCGCAAAACGTCGGGCTGTTTGCGCGCATTGCGGCGGTCTACGCAGCGAGGGAGAATTTCGCGCCGGTGCAGCAGCGCCTCTGCTGGTTCTACCACACGAATTTTGTGCGCGCAGGCGCGCAGCTCGATGCGGCGGCGAAAGGGCGGGTGGCCCAGATCAACGAGCGCCTCGCGACCCTGTTTGCGAACTTCAGCCAAAATCTGCTTGCCGACGAGGCTGGGCATGCGCTCTATTTGAAAAACGAACAGGATTTGGCGGGCTTGCCGGAGCCGCTGCGTGCGGCGGCACGATCGGCCGCCACGGCGCGCGGTCATCAAGACGAGTGGGCCATCCTCAATACACGTTCCTCCATGGATCCGTTTCTGACCTATGCAGATCGGCGCGATCTGCGCGAGAAGGTCTGGCGCACCTACTACAGCCGCGGCGACAACGGCGATGCGCACGACAACAAAAAAATCATTGCGGAAATATTGGCCTTGCGCGCGCAACGCGCGCTGCTATTGGGCTATCCGACGCATGCGCATTGGCGGGTGGCCGACAGCATGGCTAAAACACCTGAAGCGGCCATGAGCCTGATGATGCAGGTATGGCCCGCGGCGGTGGCGCGCGTGCATGAGGAAGTGGCGGACATGCAGGGCATCGCCGACCGTGAATATCCCGGAATCAAGTTCGCCGCCTGGGACTACCGCTACTATGCCGAAAAGGTGCGCAAGGCGAAGTACGATCTCGACATGAATGAGGTCAAGCCCTATCTGCAGCTGGAAAAGCTGCGCGAAGGCATGTTCTGGGCGGCGGGACAGCTTTACGGATTCAGCTTCACGCAGGTGTCCGGTTTTCCGGTGGCCCATCCCGACGTGCGGGTTTGGCAGGTCAAGAATTCGGCCCAACACCACGTCGGATTCTGGTACTTCGACCCCTACGCCCGGCCTGGCAAGAATTCCGGCGCGTGGATGAGCGAATATCGCGGCCAGGAAAAACTCGACGGCGAGGTCGCGCCGATCGTGTCCAACAACACGAATTTCGTGAAGGGCGAGAGCGGACCACTGTTGATCAGCTGGGACGACGCGGTGACCTTGTTTCACGAATTCGGCCACGCGTTGCATGGACTGAACTCCGACGTGGAATATCCCTCGCTGGCCGGCACCAACGTGGTTCGCGACTTCGTCGAGTTCCCCTCGCAGCTGAACGAGAACTGGCTGTCGACGCCGGAAGTGCTGTCGCGATTTGCCCAGCATTATCAAACCGGCAAGCCGATTCCGCCGGCACTGGTCGCCAAGATCAAGAAGGCGAGCTGCTTCAATCAGGGGTTTGCCACGGTCGAGTATCTGGCCTCCGCGCTGGTGGACATGAAGCTGCACCTGGCTGGAGATGTGCCCATTGAGGTCGCCGAGTTCGAACGCAGTACGTTGGCGGCGCTGGAAATGCCGGCGCAGATGGTGATGCGCCATCGCACGCCGCAGTTCGCCCACATTTTTTCCAGCGATTCGTACTCGGCGGGCTACTACAGCTATCTGTGGGCGGAAGTGCTGGATCATGATGCCTTTGAGGCTTTCATCGAGGCGGGCGGTCCGTATGATGCAGCGGTTGCCAAGCGTCTGCACGATGACATCATGGCGGTGGGCAACGGCGTCGATCCGGGCGAGGCGTATCGGAATTTTCGCGGTTCCGATCCCAAAATAGACGGATTATTGCGGGCGCGCGGATTCGCGCCGCCGAAACAAGTTCCAGTTCAAGTTCAAACGGAGTGATTATGCCGGCGATGGTCCAAGACGATTCCAAACACCAATTGATCGTGCCGAATGCGCTGCATCACTACACCGTCAACATGGCCGATCTGCCGCTTTCATGTCCCATGCCGGGGATGCTGCTGTGGAATTCGCATCCCAAGGTTTATCTGGCGATCGAATCGACGGGCTGGGCCAAGTGCTCCTACTGCGGCGCCGAGTACACCCTCAATCGCGATGCCACCGGCCTCGCGGACATCAAGTCGGAAACCGATTCTTGAAGTCGGCGGGCGCTCTAAGCCTTGTATTCGGCGTAGGATTTTTCCTCGACGATGGTCGAGCCGAGCTTTGAGTTGATGCGCCGCTTGATTGCGGCGCGCTCGTCATTCTCGAAGTAGACCGCGCGGGCGAGGCGGATGAATTCCGAATCGAAGGCCTGCGCACGCTCCTTGTCGCGGATGCCATCCTCGATCACCCATAACCGCTCGTTGACTTGCAGCAGTGCGTTCACGTCGGCCCCGATATCCGCCTTGGCATGGGCCGAGGCGCTCCAAGTCTCCTCGAGGAGCTTGAGTTCAACGCGGACGTTGGCAAGTTTGCCGGCATCGCTCATGCGGCTGGATTTGATGCGCAGGATGGTGATCTTATCGAGCAGTTCGCCCGGCGAGACTGGAACGGAGATTTCGCTCATGGGGGCATCTTAGCGAAAATCCCTGACAGGATGAGCGCGTCGAGCTTGGCAACGGCATCGGCGACGGTGATCAAGTCCATGACCCCCGGCCGCTCTATTTTCGTCGTCCAGGGAATCTCCGCGGCGGGTTTGCCCAGGTATTTGCGGGCAGCCGCATCGTACTTATCCACGCACCACTGGCGGCTGTAATAGGGGCCTGCGCGCTGCGGATTGGTGGCGGCATAGAGGCCGATGACAGGCAGATCGACCATGCCTGCCATGTGCGCGGGACCCGAATCAGGGGTCAGGAGTACGGTGCTTTGCGACATCAGGCCGAGCAGTTGCGGCAGGGTATCCTTGCCGATCTGATTGAGGAGCGGCGAGCGCGCCGCGGCCGCGATCGACGCCCCCATCCGCGCCTCTTCCGAACTGCGGCCGCCCACGAGCACGACACCCATGTGGTGCACCGACGCGGCGTGGTCGGCGACGGCGGCGTAGCGGTCCGCCGACCAATTGCGCGCGGCATGGCTGGAGCAGGGGCTGATCAGCAGCGTCGGCCGTCCGGCCGTGATCACGCTGCGAGCGTAGTCGAGCGCGCCCGGCGGCAGCGCCACGTTCCAGCGAGGGGCCGTGGGGTCGATGCCGCAGGCGCGCGCGAAGCCCATGAATGAATCGAGCACATGTTCCGATGCGGCGGGCTCGATCTGTGCGTTCGTGAACAGCCATTGCAGCTCGCGGGCGCGCCGCCGATCAAACCCGAGTTTGATGGGCGAGGCGACCAATCGGCTGACCAGGCTCGCGCGAAAGGAGAGCTGCATGTCGAGCAGCAAGTCGAAGCGGCGGCCGCGCAGCTGCGCGCGTAAGCGGCGCAATTCCCGAAGGGTGGCCCCCTTATCGAAGGTGATAAACTCGATTCCAGGAGCGATTTCGCTCATCAGCTTGGCTTCGGCCTTGCCGATGATCCAGGTGAACTGCGTTTCGGGCCACGCTGTTTGGAAGGCTCGCAGCGCCGCCAGTGCATGGCAGGTATCGCCGATCGCCGAGAGACGCAGCAGGCAGACGTGTTGCGGCGGCGGTTTGAAGCTTAAGGTAGTCATAAGAATGTTGAAGGCCGGCCAACGCATTGCCACTGCAACGGGCGTCATGCTGGCTGATCCCAGTGGCCTTGGCAATCCGGCGCTGCGCGCCGAGGAAGCGCTGTTTGACCCGAGTTTCTGGACCGCGCGCGGCGAACTCGCTGCGGTTGCCGGAGGCCGCGGAGCGGCATGGTACGTGGGTTCCGCAGCTCACCCTTTGGTGCTGCGGCACTATCGCCGCGGCGGCCTCATCGCGCGGATTTCACAAGACCGCTACGTTTGGTCGGGCGAGGATCGCGTACGTGCCTTTGCCGAATGGCGGCTGCTCTTTTATCTGGCGCAGCGCGGCTTGAGCGTGCCGAAGCCGGTCGCGGCCTTTTATCGGCGCGCCGGATTGACCTATCGCTGCGATCTCATCACGCAGCGCATCGCGCATGCTGAAGCGTTGAGTGCCGCGCTCGCGTCGACCGCGCTTGGCGAGCCGGTGTGGCGGGCCATCGGCGCCGCCATCGCGCGGCTGCACCGTCATGGCGTGGATCATGCGGATTTGAATGCGCACAATATTTTGGTGGAAAACAACACCGCGGTCAGCGTGATCGATTTCGATCGCGGACGTTTGCGCGCGCCCGGCCTCTGGACCACGCGCAATCTTTCGCGGCTGCAGCGCTCTTTGACGAAAGTTGCGGCCGGCTTGCCGCCGGATCGATACACGCCGGACTCCTGGAAATATTTGATGGCCGGATACCGGGAAGCGTGACGTTGCGCTTGGTGTATTCATGGCTGATCCGATGCGCCGTGCCGGCAGCCTTAGTCGTGCTCCTGTGGCGCGGACTGGCCGACCGCAGTTATTGGCGGGGACTGGCGCAGCGTCTCGGATTCGGCACCTCGCTGCGGACGCCGTGCCTATGGCTGCACGCCGTGTCCCTGGGCGAGATGTCGGCCGCGGCACCGCTGCTGCGCGCGTTGCGCGGGCGTTATCCGCACCTGCCGCTGGTGGTTACCACCGCGACGCCCGCGGGAAGGGCGCGTGCCGAGGCGCTTCTGCCCAAGGGTGCCGACATCCGCTTTTTGCCCTACGACACGCCGGGATCGGTGAGGCGCTTTCTCGCGCGCACTCAGCCGCGCGTCGCCTTGATCATGGAAACGGAACTGTGGCCGAACTTGCTGCGTGAATGCGAACGGCGCGGCGTGCCAGTACTCCTGGCGAGCGCGCGGCTCTCCAGCAAATCGGTATCGCGCTACCAGCGCTTCGGCGCGCTCTTTCGCGGCGTGTTCACGCCGAATCTCGTCGTGGCGGCGCAAACCGACGGCGATGCCGAGCGCTTTCGGGCGATCGGCGCCGCCGCCGGACAGGTCCACGTAACAGGCAATGTGAAATTCGATTTGGAATTGGCTGCCGGTGTCATCCAGGCGGGGCATGAACTGCGAGCGGAGTTTGGCGCTGACCGGCCCGTATGGATTGCCGGCAGCACGCACGCCGGCGAAGAGGAGCAGGTGCTCGATGCGCATGCGCTGCTGCAAGCCGCCGCACCTGACGCCCTGTTGATATTGGTGCCGAGACACAAGGACCGCTTTGCGGCTGTCGCCGATTTGCTGACAAGGCGCGGCGTTGAATTTGCACGCCGCAGCCAAATGCCGGGCCGCGCCGACACGGCGCCGGTGCTGCTGGCCGATACGATTGGAGAACTCGCGCTGCTGTATGCGTGCGCGGATGTCGCCTTTGTCGGCGGCAGCCTCGTGCCCACCGGCGGACACAACCTGCTCGAGCCGGCCGCCTTGGGTGTACCGGTGTTGACCGGACCTTCCTACCGGAACAGCGAGGAAATCGCGCAATTGCTGCTGGCTCGCGGAGCGGCGCTTCAAGTGAACAGTGCCGCGGACCTCGCGGCGGCGCTGCGGCGGCTGGTGGCGGACCCCGTCGAGTGTCGCCGCATAGGCAGGATCGGGCAGGAAATCGTCGCGGCAAACCGCGGCAGCGTCGAGCGGTTGATGATCCTTATTGAACCGTGGCTGCCGGCGGCACATCCGTCTCCGGCGGTGGGGCAGGCGCATCGGTCAGCAGGCCATTGATCCGCTGCAAGCTTTGTTCGGAGAGTATGCCGGCGGCCTGCTGCAGCTTGATCACATTCAGCATGTATTCGTAGCGGCTGTGCGCATAGTCGGTCTGCGCTTGCACCCACTGCTGCCGGGATTGCAGCACATCGACGGCGGTGCGGGTTCCCGCTTCATAGCCGGATTCCGTCGCGCGCAGGGCCGTGAGGTTCGACTCAACCGCCCGGTGCAGCGCCTTGACCCGCGATATTTCCGAAAGCACGCCAAGATAGGCATCGCGTGCATCGTGCTCCGTCTGGCGTGCCACCCGCTCCAAGCGCTCCTTGGCTGCGCGATGCGTATAAACCGCTTGACGAACCTGAGAGGAAACCGAGCCTCCCGAGTAAATGGGAAACGTCAGTTGAATGCCGATGGAGCGTTGGCGCTGGTCCAGGGTCGTGCCGCCCGCCGGATTGCCATCGTCAAAGGTGTCCACGCCGTTGGTGTTGAGTTTGGCGGCACTGCCCACCAGATCCAACGAGGGAAAATGCCCGCCGCGCGCCACGGAAACATTTTCACGCGCGATGTCGGCGGCCAGGCGGCTCGACACCAACGATAGGTTCTGTTGCAGGGCCATCTCGACCCAGCGGTCCTCGCTGATCGGGTCCGGGTTTGCCGTCTCGAAAGGTTCAATAGGACGGGCCAGACTATCAAACGGATCGCCGATGATTTCCCGCAGCAGCTCCTGCGTGGAGGAGAGGACACGCTTGGCGGCAATGACGGCCGCCGCGGTGCTGTCATGGGAGGCGCGCGCCTCCTCGACATCCGTGACGGCAATGAGTCCGATTCGATACCGGGCCTCGGCCTGATCGAGCTGGCGGGTGACGGAGATCAGCGCCATTTGCTGGGCCTGCACGTCATCCTGCGCGCCAAGCACATCGAAATACCGCTGCGAGACGCGCTCCATCAGGTCCTGCTGCGCGGCCTGGTAGTCCGCCTCGGCCTGCGCCACCTGAGAATCGGCACGCTTGAGCACCTGCCAGTTTTCCCAGCGGAACAGGCTTTGCTTCAAGTCGATGGAGTAGCGCTTCGTGGTGGTGTCGACCTTGCCCGTGAACGGAAACGATTCCGCGACCGTCGCTGGCGTGCCGGGAGGGGAACAGGGAACGCCGGCCGGGGTCGTGGCTGCGCACGGCGGCACCGTTACGAATTGGGTGGTGTTCTGCGATCCCGTATCGCGCTCGCGTGAGATGTTGCCGTTGCCGGATAGCTGCGGGAGCAGCGCCGCAAGGGCTTGGGGCTTGGCCTCGAGGGCGGCCAGGCGGGTCGCCTCGGCTTCCCGCAGCTGCGGATCGTTTTGCAGGGCGCGCTGGTAGACGACCAGTAAATCCGCCCCCGGAGCGGCACTCGCCAGGAGGTACAAGCTACAGATAATCGCAAGTCGCTTCATGAATTACCCATTTTGGCGCATCCCGGGCCCGGTAGTATAGTGTTATATACTACTATATCACCTACGCAAGACCGGTCAATACTGCGGAATCCTAGGGTCTATAACCCGGGACCACGCCAAAATTCCGCCGGAAAGGTTAAAAACTTTCCCGAAACCCTGGCGTTGCAGGAAATCCGCCACCTGGGCGCTGCGGCCACCGGACCGGCAGATCACCACAGTCTCCTTTTTGGGATCGAGCTCGGCGAGCCGGTCGGACAGTTCCCCCATGGGGATATGTATGGTGTTGGTGGGCACCGGCGCCAATGCGACCTCCCAGTCCTCGCGCACATCGAGCAGCGTCATGTCCTCTCCGCCCTCGCGCCGATCGAGGAATTCCCGCGGTGTGAGTTCGCCGACGGTGCTCAAAACACGAACCTTTGCGCCGCAGTGGCATTGATCAGCGGCTCAACGACGGTTTCAAACAGGCTTTCCCGTATCCATTCGCCGTTATCGACCCGGCGCACCAGGATGGCGTCCATCACCGGCGCCTCGCCGACAATTGCGAACAGGCGTCCGCCGACGCGCATCGACCGCTCGAAGCGCGAGTCGTACACCGGCAGCGAACCGGTCACGGCGATCGCATCGAATTCGCCCAGTGGCGCCGCGGCGAACGCGTCGCGAGTCTCGAAATCCACACGGGCTTCCGGTACGGCGCGCAAATTGGTTCGGGCCAGGGCGGTCAATTCGGCATGAATGTCCAGGGATCGCGTCGTGGCTCCCAGCAGGCAAAGGCAGGCGGCGAGATAGCCGGTGCCGCTGCCGACCTCGAGCACGCTGTCGGTCGGGGCCACGCTCAGGGCTTGCAGAATCCTGCCCTGAATTTTTGGGGCGAGCATCGTTTGGCCTTGTCCGATGGGGATCGACGTATCGGCAAAAGCCAGTTCACGGTATTCCGGCGGCACGAATGCCTCTCGCGGCACCATGGAAAAAACGTCGAGCACGCGCGGGTCGAGTACCTCCCAGGTGCGTATCTGCTGATCCACCATTTGCTGCCGAGCGGCCAGGTTATCCATGATTTCTCGCGTGCGATTAAGGCCGCTGATTATGGTCAATTTCAACAGGCTACGCGAGTCCCTTGCGCTATTCTCTACATCACGATGGTTCGCGACGTGTACAGCTCATGCAGGGCGCCCAAATATTAAGCGTCGCTAAGACTCGTCGTTACTGAGGTCAGCGTTGTTCCTGTCTTCTCTCTCGTTGTGGTTGGTGACCGCGGCCATCTTGGCGGTGGGCGTCGTCGTTCTGCTCGTCTGGAAACGGCGCCAGGAACGCGCGGTCAACGATTTTTCGCGCCAAATTCAATTCCTGATTGATGAGGGCGGCAGCCCCGGACGCATTGCGCTGGCCGCCGAGCCCGGCGCGCTGGGCAAGCTCGGCGCCGCGGTCAATAAATTGCTCGAGGATCTGCAGCACCGCGGCGCGCAGCTGCAGGATCGCGAGCAACTGTTTCAACGCCTGGTCGAAACGGTGCACGACGCGGTGCTCGTGCACCGCAAAGCGATTCTATTCGCCAACGCGCGCTTCCTCGCACTCTTGGGATTGAAAGCCGCCGATGTAGTCGGCCGACCCCTGACCGAATTTGTCGCTCCGGAATATGTCGAGCTGGTGGAAAATAATCTGCGGCGGCGGCTGGAGGGAGAATCGGCGGCCGAACGCTACGAGATCGAACTGATGGACGGGCGAGGGCAGGTCACGCGCGTGGAGCTCTCGAGCACGGTGATCGACAGTTCCGGGGAGCCCGCGTTGCTGCTCACCGCGCTGGAAATGATGCCGGGTGCGATCCAGACGGAAATCTCGCAGAAGCCCCGGGCCATGGCGACGCTCGATGCGATGGGCGAGAGCGTGATCACCGTCGATGCGGACGGGCAGATCGACTACATCAATCATGCGGCCGAAGTCCTGCTGGGCCAGCCGGTCGATCAAGTCTTGGGCAAGACCTTTGCGGACGTGGCCTCGTTGGTGGACGAGAGCGACCGCCGGTCGCTCGGCGATCCTGTCCAAAAGGCCATGAGCAGCGGGGCACGCGTCTCCGCGGGAAGGCGCGCGGTGCTGGTGCCGAGCAGCGGCAGTCCCGAACGTTTCATCGAGATCAGCGTCACGCCGCTGCAGTCCGAGGGCAAGGACGGTTCGGGGATGGTGCTGGTGCTGCACGACACCAGCGAACTTCGCGGCTTGACCCGGCAGATGACATATCAAGCCAGCCACGATGCGCTTACCGGCCTCGTGAATCGGCGCGAATTCGAAAGGCGTCTGCAGGAGGCTTTGGACTCAGCGCAAACCGGCGACATCGGCCACGCGCTTTGCTACCTGGACTTGGATCATTTCAAAGTCGTCAACGACACCTGCGGCCACACCGCCGGCGACAATATGCTGCGCGAAATCGCCTCGCTGATCAAAGACGCTGTGCGCGACTCCGATACGGTGGGGCGCATCGGCGGCGATGAGTTCGCATTGTTGCTGGTCGGCTGTCCGCTGGAAAAGGCGCGGCAGATCGCCGACAACGTCGTGCGCTCGGTGAATGACTATCGCTTCGTCTGGAAGGACAAGATATTCAATGTCGGCGTGAGCATCGGCCTGGTCGAGATCGGGCGCGACAGCGGCACCATCGAGGACATCATGAATTCCGCCGATTCCGCCTGCTATGTCGCGAAGAAGCAGGGCGGTCTGCATGTGCACGTCTATTCCGCCCGCGAGGAAGCGAGCGCGCGCCATAGCGGCGAGATTCACTGGCTGCTGAAATTGCAAGGCGCGCTGCGCGACAATAAATTCGAATTGTATTTCCAGCCCATCGTGCATGCGCGTGCCGGCGGCGTGAGCGGACCGGCGCTCGAGGTGTTCGTGCGCCTTGCGGGCGAGGATGGTCAGCCGGCATCGCCGCCGGCGGAGTTCATTCGCGCGGCTGAGCGCTATCGCCTGATGCCGCATGTCGATCGCTGGGTGGTTCAGGCCGTGCTAGCCGCGCTCGGCCGCGGCGGCTTGAAATTACCTCCCGGCCGCAGCGTCGCCATCAACATTGCCGGCCAGACCTTGGGCGATGCGGAATTCCTGGAATTCGTGGTCGAATGTTTCGATCACACCGGCGCGACTCCCGGCGACATCTGCTTCGAAGTCACCGAAACATCGGTGGTCGCGAACCTGGATCATGCGCAGCGCTTCATCGCCGTGCTGCACGGCATGGGCTGCGAATTTGCGCTGGACAATTTCGGCAGCGGCTTGAGCTCCTTCTCGACCTTGAAAACCCTGCCGATGGATTACCTGAAAATCGACGGTTCCTTCATCAAGAATCTGGCGGGCGATAGTGTGAACCAGGCCATGGTAGCGGCCATGATCGATCTGTCGCGCAGCCTGAATTTCCGGGTGGTCGCGGAGCACGTCGAGGATCAACTCGCGCTCGACACCGTCACCGGCATGGGCATCGACTTCGTGCAGGGCTTCGTGGTCGGACGGCCGCAGCCGCTGTCGATGGTTCCCACACCCGGCTAAGCCTTATAACGCGCGGACAGCCGCTCATAACCAAACTGCTATGGCATTTGGGCCTCCCTTAGGAGGAAAATCGGCTCCTATACCTAAGATTTAGCCGCGAGGTCGTCAATGCCTGTTTACGAGGACAACACCCAGTCCATCGGCCGTACGCCGCTGATACGCATCAACCGCCTCAACGCCGGCAACGGTGCGACGATCCTGGCGAAAATCGAGGGACGCAACCCCGCTTATTCGGTGAAGTGCCGCATCGGCGCCGCGATGGTCTGGGACGCGGAACAACGCGGGGCGCTCAAGCCGGGAATGTCGATCGTCGAGGCCACCAGCGGCAACACCGGCATCGCGCTGGCGTACGCGGCCGCCGCGCGCGGCTATGGCTGCGTGCTGACCATGCCCGACACCATGACCATGGAGCGGCGCAAAGTGGTGGCCGCTCTGGGCGCGAAGCTGATTTTGACGCCGGGCGCCAAGGGCATGAAGGGTGCGATTGCGAAAGCCGAGGAGTTGGCTTCCTCGGATCCCAAAAAATATCTCTGGGTGAGGCAGTTCGACAACCCGGCGAATCCGGGCATTCACGAGAAGACCACGGGTCCCGAGATCTGGGACGACACGGACGGCAAGGTGGACATCTTCGTCAGCGGCGTCGGCACCGGCGGCACGCTGACCGGCGTATCGCGCTACATCAAGAAAACCCGTGGGAAACCGCTCCTGACCGTGGCCGTCGAGCCGACCAATTCGCCGGTCATTTCGCAAACGCGTGCCGGCGAGCCGCTCACCCCGACGCCGCACAAGATCC
>DASYIN010000028.1:0-58706 GCA_035997505.1 Steroidobacteraceae bacterium
TTTCCGCCCAACGTGCCGGGCTGGTAAACATGATCCTGCGCGATGACGGCGGGGTCCGCCACGCTGTCGGTACGCAGATCCTGTCCCGGATTGAGCGATTCGCTGTAGGTTCTCCAGGTCATGCCCGCCGCGCTGATGGCATTGAACAGATTCGGCCGGCCGGTGATGTTGTGATTGACGGCAGCAGTCTGCGTGCAGGTGGCCGCAAAGGGCGAACTCGCCAAGCCCGGTTGATCCGCGGTGGGCAGAGGCAGATCCTGCGGCGCGTTGGGTCCCGTCGCATCGCAGTTCCATTGACTGTCGTCCGTGATGCCAAAATCGTCCGCGCCGCCGAGCGCCGTGTAATTCGGCTCGCTGGGATTGCCGGTGGCGTAGTAGCTGGTGAGCATGTTGCCGGCGTGCAGATATGCATTGATCTTCGGGGCGAACGGCGAGTTCAAGAGCGACAAGGTCGCCTTGTTTTCGAGCATGACGATGAAAATGTGGTCGTAGCGCGGAATACCTTCGAGATTGAAGGCGGCTTGCTGAGCTTGGGCGAAGGTGATGGGCTTGCGCGCCTCGACTGCCGTGGCGGTGGCCGCGGTCACACCGGCCATGCCCGTGATTTCCGGATCACCGCCCTGAACGGCCAGGGCATCGGGGTACAGATCGCCGCGATCCAGCTTGGTGATGGCATACGCGAATCGACCGGTCAGGACATTGGATTCGCGCAGCATGGAGGCCTGCACCGCGCCCGATTGCGTGTTGACGTCGGCCAGAATTTGCCCGAGATCGACGCCCAGCCGCGTCGCCAGATTCTGCTTCTCGGTCTGATAGTCCGAGCCATTGGCCTCGGTCTGGCGGGCGACTTCGGAGGACAGCGGACTCACGATCACGCTGTCGCTTTGTTCATTGACCTGATCGAGCAGCGCGCGGAACACATTGCGCGTACGGGTCGCGGCCCCATTGGCTGTGTTGACGGCCGTAGTGCCGATGTCGGCGATGATGGGCCCGGCCGCGGCGACCGCCAGGGTGAATGCGCCTTTGGAATCGGTGGTGACCGGATTTTCGGTCGCGTCGCACTTGCCATTGCCATTCGCGTCGATGCACACGGTGGCTCCCTGATAATAGCCTCCGGTCACCGTGGGCTGCGCGGCGCTCCCCGGGGTGAACGCTGCTGCGGTGACGATGCCTTTGATCATGACCGACAACGGCGGCGGCGGCACCTGGGCGGGCGGCGAATTGGGTACGGTGGACGTGTCGCTGCCGCTGCACGCGGCCAACACTGACGCAGCCGCCAGCACCGATGTGTTCCGAACGACTCTCGACGATCTGCTCCGCTTCTGCTTCCGCAATGTGGCCATGTTCATCCTCTGTTTGTGAATCTCGCGCGTCCGCAATGGCACGCGCCCTTTTGCCTGCGCGGATTATTGGAGGGGATGGTGACGAATTTATTGCAACGCAGTGACAATCAGCGGCTTTGCACGCCTCACCGTGGACAAGAATCGTCAAGGAGAGTTAAGACTCGGGACAGAATCATTCCGTGATTGATTTGGCGTCAGCGAAATTTCAGTGCCCGGCGGTCCCCGGCGTTGCGCCGGGGTCCTAAAACGCAGCGATGCGCAAAGCCCAAAGCTTTGCCAATCCGCTCTACCAATTTCTCTCGCCGTCGAACAAGTCCGACATCACGTTGACGTTGCTGTCGCAAGCGTGATTCAAGCAGGGCAATCGGAACGCCCCTTCCATCGACTTCAGCAACGAGAAGCTCGTGTACATCGTCCTGCTCTCGAGATGTCTGCTGAAGCGGTTGTTGGTTTCCACGGTGAGCACGACGCGATTGGTATTTGCGTCCGGGAAGGGTTTGTGCGCGGGTTGCGCGTCGGCGAATCCGCTGTAGTCGTTCTCGTCCCATACGATCACGATGGCGTTGTTGCCCCGCTCCCAGGCCGGCGATTTCCTGATCCCTTCAACGATGCGGCGCATCGTGACATCGGCCTGCGCAGACAGCCCGGGATTGAGTCCGACTTGCGTACCGTCGGTCAGTCCACCGAAGGCTTCGGTACCCGGGTCGAACTGGCAAAACGCGTCGCCGTTGCCGCGCCCGTGCTGATCATCGCATTGATTCGGCACGATGTAGGCAAGCGAAGGGACTTCGCCCCGCGCCAGATCGGCGTACAGGCCTCGATCGCCATCGAAGCCCATCATGTTGCGCAGACTGCTGTGCGGCAGAGTGCCTTCTTGCACGCTCTCGAAGTAAGCGAAAGGATTGTGCTTCACTGCGTAGGCTTGCAGCAGCGCCGGACAGGGCAGTATCGGATCGCCTGGCGGACATACGCCGGCATTCGACAGGGGCGGTAAATTGGTCGCCGACACCGGCTTGGTCGTATCGAACGTGGTCAGGTTTGACGCCGTGCCGTTGCTGTTATTGATCAAGTCGGCGCCGGTGACCGGTAGATTTTCCTGGTAGGTCTTCCACGACAGTCCAGCGTGCGCCAGTTGGTCCGCGATGGTCTTGCCAGAAGTGTTCTTTGCCGCGGGGATCGACTGCACGCCGTCAATGTTGGCGAGAAAATTGAAGATCGGTGGTGTGGTCTCATTCCAGTTGTCGACAGCCTCGGTCACGGTGTCGGTGCCGGTTCCGGCAATCGGGCAGACATTTCCCGACTCGACCGGATAGGGGGCATTGCCGCTGTCGTTGTCCGCGTTGGTAATACCGGTGCGAATGTTCGGCAGGCAACCCGTGTTATGCCAATCCGGCGAGTTATCGCTGCGAACGCTGAAATTCGAGCCGCCCACGATCTCCAGGTAGTTGGTGAGGCTGGGATGACCGACCGCGAAATAGTTGTTGGCCACATTGGCTTTGCCGTTGACCAAGGAATTGATGAAGGGCATGGCCGGATTGCCGACGATCTGCTTCGCGCTGTGATTTTCCATCATGATCACGAAAATATGATCCATGCGCGGCATGCCGTTGGGAATGTGTCCTTCGCCCGCAAGGACAGTGCCGGCGAGCGAAGCGCCGAGCAAGCAGACTGAGAAAGCGCTGAGACGATTCATAGAAAATTGGCTCCCTGGGTTGTCATTCGTTCGTGAGGGCAATAGCGATTGCGCGCAGACCAGCGCTACTGTTTCCGAATCTAGCAGGCGACTTTGAACGATTGATGACGGTCGTGTGACGCGACCAACCTTATCGAGAACCGTGCGCGCCGGCGCCGGCAACGGCGGCGCTGTCGTTGGGTTCGACGCGGATCAACCCCATCATTCCGCCGTCTTCGTGATCCAGCAGATGACAGTGGTAGATGAAAGTGCCGACGGTATTCGGATCGCGAAAGTCCATCCGCAGCGTCAGGCTCGGATAGGCTTTCATGGTGCTGTCGAAGAACGGCACATTCACGGTGTCTCTTAGGTAAGTCTCGTTGACCGTAAGGCCCGCCCAGTCCCGCACTTGGAAGTGGATCTGGTGGATATGGAAGGCGTGCAGTTCGTTGGTGCGATTCTCGATGACCCAATCCTCAACATCACCCTGTTTTGCGACGATATTGGGTTCGGTCGACGCCGGATCGAACGCTGCGGGCATTTGTCCATCGACGGTGAGATAGAACTTGGCGGCACCCGGATTTTTCGGGTCGGCCGGGTCTTCCGTAAAGTACAGTTTGCGCACGCGTACCGGCGTCGCATCGCCCAGCCACGGAAATGACTGCGCGGTCGGCGGAACTGTGGATTTGGGGACGCTCGAGCGCGGAGCGGCCGCTTCCGCGGTGGCGATGATGGAAACCAGCGCGCGGTTGGGGTCGTTTTCGCCGGCCTGCCCCGTATTGACCGTGCGCGTCACCAGCATTGCGGGCACGCCGGCCGGCGGCGCGGTGAGAATGAACTCAACGCGCGATCCCGGTGAAACCACGATGCCGTCGCGCCATGAAATTGCGTGACCCTGCTTGCCGCTCACCGACAGGGGTACTCCGTCGATCGCCGCCACGCCTATCCATTCCGGCCGAAAGCGTGAGCCGCGTTTATAAAGAGCGGTCAAATTGAGATAGGTCACTGACGATGCGTTGAGAACGCGCCAGAGTTGTCGTTCGCTGGGGCGTACATTGATGGATGCACGCGGGTACTCAGGATACGGCACGGGCACGAAATTGACCGACAGGTCCTTCGCGGGTTTCCCCCAACCGGTTCCGTTGTTGCCTGCGTCGCCATCCCGATCGATGAGAGCTTGGGCCGCAGGCTCCGACGGTGAGGGAGGCGCGTCTGGATTCAGCAGATCCTGGTCGCGGATAACCAGGATTCGTTCCGGCAATCCCGCGACTTCAGGCGTAGCTCGCTCGATGCCTTCCACAACGAGGGCGCCGGAAGCTCCGCCCAAAACCTGTCGGCTGCTGAACCCATGAATATGCGGGTGATACCAATACAAGCCGGGTGGCTCGTTGTCGGGGATGCGGAACCGGTATTCGAACGACGGCGCGTTGGGTTGGATCGAGGTCTGCAGGACTTCGTCCTGGTGACACAGCGCCGGTATGCTCAGACCATGGAAGTGCAGGTTCGCCGATGTAATCGTCATGACGCCGCTCTTGCACGGATCAGACGCACCCTTCGGACGCAGATGCGCGTGCGCCTCGTTAGCCGAGCCCTCGACGTCGGCAAGCGAGTTCTTGAGACTCAAGATCAGCAAGTCGCCGGGGTTGAGACGCAAGGTCGGTGACTGGGCCCCATCCGCCAAGAGATAGCAGAAGCGCATCGATCCATCCCTGGCCTTTTCATTGCGCACCGTCAGCTCGACTTTCAGCACGCCGTTTTCGCTGCGCAGATCCTCCGGCTCCTCGACCACGGCGCCGGCCGCCGGGCGCGGGCAGATTTCAGGCGTCGCCTCATGCCCAACCGCCGCTTCATGTGCAACCACCGTCGCGCTCTGGCCGACCCCAATCAGTGCGGCCAACAGGCTTGAACGAATGGCGACGGGCGAGGTGAGTCCCATAGGAGGGCGGGGAACATTAGGCGGCTACCATTTCAAAAAAATGACAAGAGGTCGGGGTATTTGACCCCATGGAGAGCGACAGATAGCCTACGGGGCTCTTTCGCTAGGAATTGCTGGTGCCACGCAACATTCTCGGAACCTGGAAAAATCCTTCGCGAATCAGGATATTAGCGGCTGGCATCGTGATATGCGGCGCCCTCGGCGGGGCAGCGATCTGGGGCTGGCGGCTGCTGCAGGCCCCGCCCTCAATTGCCGGCGACACGGCGCCGGCACCCGCCCGTCCCGTGGTCGGCGCCCCTACGGCATCCAACTCGCTCGTGCCGATGCCCCCGCCCATCGTGGCTCAACAAGCGAGCGTCGCCTCCATCATCGAAGTGGTCGTCGGCCGGAACGACACGCTCGACGGGATCTTTCGCCGCATGTCGCTCAACAAGGCGGACCTCGCCGCCATCCGCAGTCTGCCCGGTATACGCCAGAGTTTGGACTTCTTGAAGCCGGGCGATGCAATCAAGCTCACGCACACGGATGGCGACATCAAAGAGCTCATGCGCAAGGTGAGCGAGACCCAAACCCTCGATGTCGTGCGCCAGGACAGCGGCTTCGAGGCGAAGATGATCAACAATCCGGTGGAAGTCCGCGTGCGCCGCGCAAGCGCCACGATCGACTCATCGTTGTTTCAGGCCGCGGGCGCCGCCGACATCTCGGACATGGTGGCGCTGAAGCTCGCCAATGTCTTCGCATGGGACATCGACTTCGTGCTCGACATCCGCGAAGGCGATCGCTTCACCGCGGTGTACGAGCAGGTCTATCAGGACGGAAAATATCTGCGTGATGGTGAGGTCTTGGCGGCCGAATTCGTCAACAACGGCAAAATGTATCGCGCGGTGCGGTTTGTCTCTGACTCCGGCAGCGTGGGTTACTACTCGCCGAACGGGTTGGCGATGCGCAAGGCGTTCCTGCGCGCCCCGGTCGAATTCACCCGGGTGAGCTCAGCGTTCAATCCGCATCGGCATCACCCGATCTTGAATTTGATTCGGGGTCACATGGGCACCGATTACGCGGCGCCCACCGGCACTCCGGTGCACGCCGCCGGCGACGGGCATGTGAGCTTCGAAGGCCAGCGCGGCGGCTATGGCAACGCCATCGTCCTCGCTCACGGCGCCAACATCTCCACGCTGTACGGTCATATGTCGCGTTTTGCGCGAAATGTTCATGTGGGTTCGCGTGTGCAGCAAGGCGATGTCATCGGTTATGTGGGAATGACCGGACTCGCCACCGGCCCACACCTGCACTATGAATACCTCATCGGTGGCGTGCACAGAAATCCGCAGACCGTGCAGTTGCCCGGCGCAGAGCCGCTGCGCGCGCAGGAGTTGCAGCGCTTCCGCGCAGCCGCCGCGCCGATGATTGCCGCGCTGTCCCCGCCGCCGCCCGCAGCCCCGCCGGCCGCGGTGGCGGGCACCGTCCCGGGAGCACCTGCCGCTGCCGGCACCGCCCCCGAACCGCGCGCCGCACCCAGCGTCAATTAGACCGATGGGGATTTACCTCGGCTTGATTTCCGGAACGAGCATGGACGCCATCGATGCGGCCCTGGTCGATTTCGACGCCGCGCCGCTGCGCATCATCGCGACCAGCGCCACGGCCTTCGATCCCGGCCTGAAGCGCAGGATCTCGGCGCTCATCGATCACGCCGACCGGGTGGCGCTCGATGAGGTGGGGCAGATCGACGTCGAATTGGCGCGCGCCTTTGCGCAGGCATCACTGTCCCTGATGAAAAGTGCCGGTATCGGCGCGAGCCGCGTGACCGCCATCGGCAGCCACGGACAAACGCTGCGCCATCGTCCGGACCTGCCGGCGCCCTTCACCTGGCAGATCGGCGATCCGAATACCCTGGCGGAGATGACCGGCATTTCGGTGGTGGCGGATTTTCGGCGGCGCGACGTGGCTGCCGGCGGCCAAGGCGCACCGCTGCTGCCGGTATTCCACGATCAGGTGTTTCGCAGCGACAGCGAAGATCGCGTCATCGCCAATCTGGGCGGCATCGCCAACATCACCATCCTGACACACGACAGCAGCGTCACCGGTTTTGATACCGGTCCCGCGAATCGTCTGCTCGATGCCTGGATCGCGCTCCACCAGGGCAAGGACTTCGATGCCGCCGGCGCCTGGGCCGCATCGGGCCAGGTTGACGATACCCTGTTGCGCGAATTGCTGGACGAGCCCTATCTGCGCCTTGCACCACCCAAGAGCACAGGGCGCGAGCTGTTCAACCTGGACTGGCTGCAAAACAGACTGGGCTTGTTTTCGCGGCAACCGCGCGATGTGCAGGCGACGCTGCAGCAATTCACGGCGTCCTCGCTTGCGGCCGCAGTGCGCCAATATGCGCCGGGGGCATCGCTGTATGTTTGCGGCGGAGGCGCACACAATGTCGGGCTGTTGAATGCCATTGCGGCGCTGATTGCGCCGAGCCGCGTCGCCAGCACGGCAGCGCTCGGTTTGGATCCCGACTACGTTGAAGCCGTGGCATTCGCTTGGTTCGCCAAGCGCACGCTCGAGGGTTTGACCTCCAGCGCGGGCAGCGTTACCGGCGCCCGGGGTGGGCGCATCCTGGGAGGCGTGTACCGTTACTCATGAACGACGTTGACCTACAAGTACCGCAGCTGTATTTCAACCGCGAACTGTCGTTTTTGGAATTCAACCAGCGCGTGCTGGAACAAGCCAAGGACCGGAGCATTCCGCTGCTCGAGCGGGTCAAGTTCTTATGTATCTCCTGCGCCATACTCGATGAGTTCTTCGAGATTCGCGTCGCCAGCCTGAAGGAGCTGTTGGAAGCCGGCGCCGTCCTGCCGGGCCCGGATGGAATGTCGGTGCCGGAACAATTGAAAGCCATTCGCCTGCACGCCGTGCGCCTGGTCGATGAACAATATGAAGTGTTGAACGACATGCTCATGCCGGAGCTCAACAAAAGTGGCGTGATCTTCGTCGAGCCGGAGACCTGGACCCCGGCCCAGGCCCGCTGGATCAAGGATTATTTCACCCGCGAAGTGGAACCGGTTTTGAGCCCTTTGGCGCTCGACCCGGCGCGGCCGTTTCCAAAAATCCTCAATAAGAGCTTGAACTTCGCGATCGTCGTGGAAGGTGAGGATGGATTCGGACGCAACAGCGGGCTTGCCGTGGTGCAGGCGCCGCGCTCGCTGCCGCGTCTGATCAGGTTGCCCGATGAGCTCGGCAGCCGCAATTTCGTTTTCCTGGGCACCATCGTCGAAGCCTTCGTGTCGACGCTTTTTGCCGGCATGCAGATGCGCGGCTGCTATCAATTTCGCGTCACGCGAAATAGCGATCTGTTCGTCGAGCAGGAAGAAGTCGACGACTTGCTGCGTGCGGTCGAGGGCGAATTGGCATCGCGCCGTTACGGCGATGCGGTTCGGCTGGAAACCGCACACGACTGTCCGGAGGAGATTCTCGCCTATCTGCTGGAGCAGTTCGCACTCACTCCCGATGACCTCTACAAGGTCTCGGGCCCGGTGAACGTGAATCGCCTGCTGGCGCTCTACGATCTGGTGGATCGCGCCGAACTCAAGTACTCGCCTTTCACGCCCAGCATTCCGGAGCGACTCAAGGTGGGCGGCGACCCGTTCTCCACCTTGCGAGCCGGCGACGTGCTGCTGCACCACCCGTTCCAAGGCTTCGGGCCGGTCACTGATTTCATCAAGCAGGCGGCGACCGATCCGCAGGTGCTCGCGATCAAGCAGACGCTGTATCGGGTCGGCAACGACTCCGCCATCGTCGCGGCGCTGGTCGAAGCCGCGGCGGCCGGCAAGGACGTCACCGTCATCATCGAGCTGCGCGCGCGCTTCGATGAGGAAGCGAATATCGAATTGGCGACCAAACTGCAGGAGGCCGGTGCGCACGTCATGTATGGCGTGTTCGGATTCAAGACGCATGCCAAGCTGGTCATGGTGGTGCGCCGCGAGGAAAAGGGACTGCGCCGCTACTGCCACCTGGGCACCGGCAACTATCACACCAAGACTGCGCGCCTCTACACCGACTACGGACTCTTGACCGCCGATGAGGCAATCGGCGAGGACATTCACGAAATCTTTCTGCAGCTCACCGGGCTCACGCAGGTGCCGAAACTGCGCAAGCTGCTGCATGCGCCCTTCAGCCTGCATCAGGCGTTGCTGGCGAAGATCGATCGCGAGGCTGAACACGCCCGCGCCGGCAAGCCGGCCCGCATCATTGCCAAGCTCAATGCGCTCACGGAACCCACCGTCATCCAAGCCCTGTACCGCGCCTCACGTGCCGGCGTCGACATCGACCTGATCGTGCGCGGCGTATGCTGCTTGCGGCCAGGGGTTCACGGCGTGTCCGAGCGCATCAAGGTACGCTCCATCGTCGGGCGCTTCCTCGAGCACTCGCGCGTCTACTATTTCGAGAATGCGGGAGACCGGGAAGTTTATTGCGGCAGCGCCGACTGGATGGACCGGAATCTGTTCCGGCGTATCGAGATCGCGTTTCCGATCGACGCCCCTGAGCTCAAGGCGCGCGTCGCCGACGATCTGAAGCTCTACCTGGAAGACGACATGCAGGCCTGGGTGCTCGATACCGACGGCCGCTATACGCGTGCCGAGTCCGACAAGAAACTCTCGGCGCAGGCGCGCCTGATGAATTTGTACGACGAGCGGGTGGCCCTGACGGAGGGCTAGAGAATCGTCAGACGGAACCCGGCCTCTTTTAGATAGGCGCGCTCCTGCTCGAGGTCCTCGAGGGTCAGCGGATGTTCCTTCATCCAGCGTTGCGGCAGCTCCAGGGTGATATTGCGGCTTTTGACGGTCAGGTGGACCTCCGGCAGCGGCTGCGGGCTGCGGCCGCGATGCAAGAGTACCGCCAGGCGCAGCAGCACGATCAAAAACTCGGCCAACCGATCCCAGGGCGGCAGCAAATCCTCGAGCGACTCGAACGACAACTGACGGCGGTGACCGCCGACCAACGCCGACAGCAATAGTTGTTCCTCACGGGGAAAGCCCGGCATGTCGGCATGCTCGAGCAGATAGGCGCTATGGCGGTGATATTTGGAGTGCGCGATGTCGAGACCCGTTTCGTGCAGGCGCGACGCCCAGCGCAGCACGGACTCCGCGAGCGGGTCTTCCAGACCCCAATCGGATTCGACCTGTTCCAGCAGGCCGACGGCAGTGGCCTCGACGCGGTCCGCCTGCAGTTCATCGATGTGGTAGCGCTTTTCCATCGCGCGCACGCTGCGCACGCGCGCATCCTCGTCGGTGAATCGGCCCATGAGATCGTAGAGCAGGCCCTCGCGCATGGCGCCTTCCGCCACGCGCACCCGATCGATGCCGAAGCTCTCGACCACCTCCAAGAGGATCGCCAGGCCCGCCGGAAACACCGGCGCCCGCTCCGCATCAACTTCAGGAAGGTCGAGCTCATCCACATGTCCCGCGGCAATGACGCGGTCGGCCAGGCTGTTCAAGTTATCCAGCGTGATGTGGGGCGAATCGGGATGCAGGTTGTGCAGCACGTCGCTGATGACGCGCACCGTGCCGGAGCTGCCGAAGGCTTGCAGCCATCCCATTTTGCGATAAGCCTCTTGCACCGGCTCGAGTTCCAGCCTTACGGCGGTGCGCGCGCGCTCCAGGCGCTTCGCCGAGATTCGGCCGTCGTCGAAGAAACTGGCGCTCAAACCCACGCAGCCCACCGAAAAACTCTCCAGCAACAGCGGATTGAAGCCTTCACCGATGACGACTTCAGTCGATCCGCCGCCGATATCGAGCACCAAGCGCTTGTCCGGACTCATGGGGCTGGTGTGTGCAACGCCTGAGTAGATCAGCCGCGCCTCCTCCAATCCCGAGATGATTTCGATGGGGTGGCCCAATGCTGCGCGGGCTCGTTCCAAAAACCAGCGCTTGCGCTTGGCACGGCGCAACGCGTTGGTGCCAACCACGCGTACGCTGTCCGCGCGCATGGCGCGCAGCCGCTGCCCGAATCTCTCCAGGCAGCGCAGCGCTCGGTCCGTCGCCGTATCGTCCAGCCGCCCGCTGTCGCCCAAGCCGGCCGCCAAGCGCACCATTTCGCGCAATCGATCGAGGATGACGAGTTGGCCGTGCGAGTAGCGCGCGACGACCATGTGAAAACTGTTGGAACCCAAATCGACGGCGGCGAGCACGTCGGGCACGACCACCCTACCGGCGCTCATCTACACTTTCAACATTCTTATGCCGCGAAAGAAGACCCGCAGCCGCAGGTGGTTTTTGCGTTTGGGTTGCGAATCACGAATTGCGCGCCCTGCAAATCCTCTTTGTAGTCGATTTCCGCGCCCATCAGGTATTGCGCGCTCATCGGATCTACCAGCAGCTGGACGCCGCGTTTCTCGACGCAAAAATCACCCTCTTCAATTTTCTCGTCGAAGGTGAATCCGTATTGAAATCCCGAGCAGCCGCCGCCCGAGACGAACACGCGCAATTTGAGGTTCGGGTTCGCCTCTTCGCGGATGAGCTCGCCGACCTTGCCGGCCGCCGCATCGGTAAAGATCAGCACATCCGGTGGTGCCGGGGCCAGATCCGAGGACAGGGTCGATTCTGAAGTTGTGCTCATGGAACCATTCTACTCGGCGCACCGCGGCCAATCAAAGTTAAGAGCCGTCTTTGGGACTTCCGTTCGCTCCGCCGGTGGGCGAATCGCCCGACCCGGGCCCTGCTTTCGTCCGATGAATCAATTTCCCATTTATTTGGGCGCCAACGGCCGTTTCAATGGTCGTGTAGTGAACACTCCCGAGAACGCGCGCTTTCGGCCCCATCTCGACGCGGTCGCCGGCTTCGATATCGCCCTTGACGATGCCGTTCAGGACAATGTTCGTGACGATCACCGAGCCCTCGATGCATCCCTGCTCGCTCACCGACAGGGCGCCGCCCGCTGCGCCTTTTACATTGCCGTTGATGTAGCCGTCTAGATGAAATCCGCCGACGAACTCGACGTCGCCGTTGATCCGGGTCTTCGCGCCGATCAGCGTGTCGATTTCCGCCTTCTTACTCGGTTTCGGTTTGAACATCTGCCTCACCTTTGCCCGGAATGTCGCCGTTCGCTTCGGTTTCAACCGACATGCCCTGAGCCTTCCACACGAAGGCCTGCCGGAAACTATGATTGGCGTCGCGGCCGCTATGTATCTCGATGCCCACCCGCGTCGGCTCGAAGCCCTTGGGCAACTCGACGGGTTCGTTGTATTCCTGAAAATACTTGAAGGAGTATGCCAGGCTGACGCGGTGATTAGGCGAGACTTGCGCGTAGCTCAAGCTCAGAGGCTTGCCGCCGATCAACCCATCGAGCGTGACGGCCGCGTTGCCGACGACTTCCTTGTCCGGCTTGCCGGTCTGCATGAGCACGAATTTCAAGTGGTACTGCCCGGGCGGTCCATCCGGAACGATTTGCATCTGTTGCACCTTGACGTGGATCAGCGACTCGGGCTGCACCAAACCTCGGTAGAAGGACAGATCCTGATTGAGGCGCGCAATCTGGCTTTGCATGTCGCCGAGACTTCGCTCGACCTGTGCGTACCCCTCGCGGTCGACACGCCTGGCTGTCTCCGCCGCCTCGAGCTGGCGGCGTTGGTTTTCATTTTCCGATTCGAGCGAGCGGATGCGCCGGCTTGCCGACAACGCGCCGCGCACCGAATCGACCACGCGAAATCCCGCATCGTATCGGCCAAGTTCGAACGCCGAGTAGAGGACTCCCACGGTGAACAGCACGGCAAGCGTCCACAGCGTCGCGCGACGCTTCGGCGTGTAGCTTCGCACGACCAGCTTGCTGAACGAATCGGCCATCTGGTTGCTATTCCTCTCCTCTGCAGCCTGGAGCCATTATAGGCCTCACGTTATCATCTATTCTCACGCACAATGGAACACCATGCCCTGGCTCAAAGCACTGCACGTCATCTTCGTGGTCACCTGGTTCGCGGGCCTTTTCTATTTGCCGCGCCTCTTCATCTATCACGTGGACGCGAAGGATCCGATCAGCACGCAACGCTTCGAAATGATGGAGCGGCGCCTGTTCGCCATCATGAGCATCGGTGCCGCACTCAGCATTGCCTTCGGACTTCTGATGCTGATCACGTCTCCCGGGTATTTGCAGATGCTGTGGCTCAAGGTCAAGTTGCTGTTCGTGGCGTTGCTCATTGCCTACCATGCCTACTGCCACAAGCTGATGCGGGATCTCGCCGCGCAGCGCAACACGCGCACCGCCAAGTGGCTGCGCGTCTTCAACGAGCTGCCGTCGCTGCTGCTGATCGTCATCGTCATTCTCGCGGTGGTCAAACCGTTCTGACCGCTGAAGAGGCCGCCTGGATTTCCGGCCACCAATCCGGATATGGGGGCAGCCCGCCGGGAAACATGAATTTTCCCAAATCGTGCAGCGCGCGCACATAGACGCGCCGCTTGAAGTACACCACCTCGCGCACCGGCGTCCAATAATCCGTCCAGCGCCAGCGGTCGAATTCCGGCTGCTCGGTCAGATCGAATCGCAATTTGGATTCCTCCGCGGTGAGCCGCAGCAGGAACCAGCGTTGCTTCTGCCCGATGCAGCGGTCGCGCACGTACTGGCGCGGTAGGCGGTAGCGCAGCCAGCCTTGAGTCGATCCCAGCATCGCGACATCCGCGCGCTCCAACCCGATTTCTTCCCTGAGCTCGCGATACAGTGCATCTTCGACCTGCTCGCCGCGATTCACGCCGCCCTGCGGAAACTGCCAGCCGCGGCCGCCGACGCGTCCGCCCAAAAAGACTTCGCCGGACCCGCTCGTCAGGACAATGCCCACATTGGCGCGAAATCCGTCCTTATCGATGTAATCAGTGGCAGGTTGCGCCGACATGGCTATCCGGCCCCGACTTGCACGCGATTCCTGCCGAGCGCCTTGGCGCGATACAGCGCCGCATCGGCATCCGCGATCAAGCGATCGGCCACGGCTTTCAAGTCGCCTTCGTCCCGCCCGGGCGAGACGGAAGCAACGCCCACCGACACGGTCAGACTGCGCGAGATCTGCGAATTAAGCGCGAAGGGCATGCCCGCAATGACCTCACGGATGCGCTCCGCCAAGGTGGCCGCCTCGGCTGCGGTGGCTTCGGGCAGCAGGATCGCAAGCTCATCGCCGCCGAATCGTGCCGCCGTATCCATGCTGCGAATTTGCGCCTCAATCCGATGCGCGACCTCTTTGAGCGCACTGTCGCCCGCCAAGTGCCCGTAACCGTCGTTGATGCCCTTGAATCTGTCGATGTCGATCATCAGGCACGCAATGGTTCCGCCGCGGCGCTGCGCGCGCGCCAACTCCTCCTTCAAACGCTGCTGCAGGTAGCGCCTGTTGTGCCAGCCGGTCAGGAAATCGGTGATCCCGGCACGCAGCAGGCGTGCGCGGTTCACGGCGTTCTCGATGCACACGGCGGCCACCGCGCCCAAGTGCGCTAGGAAATCCGTCCCGTGGTGGCGCGTGAAGCGCGTCTGATCGCGGCTGCCGAAGCACAGTGCGCCGGTGGCGCGATCCTTGCGCGGCAGCGGCACCAGCGCCGCGCTCTTGAGATTCGGTACGCTCGGAAACAACAGGTGATGGTCGGCGCCCACATAGGGTCCGAGCCAGGGTTTGTGCAGGGCCGCAAGCTGCGGCGCGAGCCCGACCAGGGAATCGACGAAAAAAATCTGCTTGAACTCCTCCGGCCGCTCGCCGCCCGCGACCAACAAATGCCGTACTTCATGCTGGGGATCGAGCAGCACTACGCTCACGGCGTCGAGCGAATACGACTCGCGCAATCCGCCGACCATGGCGTGCAGCAGCTGCGACAGGCTGTCGGCGCGCAGCAGCGTCAATTCGCGCGCCTGCGTACGCTTCATGATGGTCTCGTTGTTGGAGGCCTCCGCCGTCATTTCCGCCAGGCGCTTCTTGAGATCCTCGATCTCCCTATCCATGTCACGCAATTCCGGCATTGCCAATTCCTTCAGCCTGCACGCGCGGCGGCGCGCACTTCCAAGTAAGCCCTGCCGCGGGTCATGAGCGCCGTGAACTCCTGCGCATTCTTGGTCTTCACCGCTTCAACCAGACGTTCCACCGCTTTTTGCAACGCAAACAAGGATTCGTTGCCGTAATCATTCGAACTCTGGATCTCGAAATACAGGTCGGGACTTTCGCTCGCGACGCGGCTCGCCACCTCCAGCTGTGAATCGAAGGTCGTGCTCGACAACCTGGCCAGTCGCGGCGCCGCCTCGCCGCTGTCCGCCAGCGCCGTGAAGAAGGCGATATTCAGCGCGTGCGACAACCCCAGAACGTAGGCGATCAAGCGATCATGCTCGTCCAGGTCCATAACCACGCGTTCTGCCATGGTGGGCGCGAACAGTTCCTGCGCCTCTGCCAGCGCCTCCTGGTTCCCCAGGTCGATGAAAATCACATGGCGCCCCGACAGCAGGTCCGTGTCCGGCCCGAACATGGGATGCACCGACGTGACGCGGCAGCCTGCCTTGACCAGCGCCTCCAACCCCGCCCGCAAGGGCGTTTTAAGGGAGCCTAAGTCGAAAATCAGCGCCCGCGGGGCCCGCGTGGCCAATGTCTTGAGCAGTGCCGTGGTGACCGACAACGGCGTGGCGAGAACAATGAGGTCGAAATCCAGGGCGTCCGTCTGCCAATCGTCCACGGCATCAAAGCCGGCGAGGCCCCCTTTGGGATCCGCGATGGCAACCCGGAAACCCTGCGAGGCCAGAAAGTCGGCAAACCAGCCGCCCATCTTGCCGTGGCCGCCGATGACCAGCGCGCGCTTGCCGCTGCCGTGCGCCTGCGCAGCCACGCGGGCTTGTTCCTGCGTGGCAAGAGAGGATTGAATCAGTTGCCGCAACAGCGATTCGGCCAGATCGGGCGAGATTTTCAGGCGGTCCGCCGTGGTGCGGCCCCGCAAGATGACTTCGCGTTCCCGGCCGAAGTCCCGGGTCGGTCGCCCGGTGGCCCGCTTGACGGCGGCCACTTGCTCGCTGAGCGCCTGGCGCCGCGCCACCAATTCCAATAACTGGCCATCCAGGTCGGTCAGTGCCGTTCTGAGTTCGTCCAGATTCATATTTAAAGAAAGCCCCATGTTTCTATCGGCACGGCTACCATTCTCTAATGAGCAGCAGCAAAAAGACATTTTGGACCGAAACCTTACCTGACCCCCTGCCGGCCAATCCGCTCGAAATCGCCGCGCAGTGGCTGGTCCAGGCGCAGCGCGAGGCCGCCCAGCCGAATCCGAACTCCATGATCTTGGCGACCGTCGACGCCCGCGGCCACCCCTCGGCGCGGGTGGTGCTGTGTAAGGAAATCGCGGCGCAGCAGGGATTCATCCTGTTCTACACCAACTACCGCTCCCGTAAAGGCAGTGATCTGGCGCAGAACCCACGCGCCGCAGTGGTGTTCCACTGGGATCATCTGCACCGTCAGGTACGCGCCGAAGGCAGGGTGGAACTCCTCTCGGACGTGGAGAACGACGCCTATTTCCGCTCGCGCGGTTGGCAAAAGCAGCTTGGCGCTTGGGCGAGTCAGCAAAGCCAGCCGGTGGCGTCGCGCGAGGTACTGGTGGCGGCGGTGGCGCGCGAGGCTCGCCGCTTTGGCATCCCCTATGAGGGTCCGGGTTCGACGGAGCCGGATCAGATTTCGACCGAGGTGCCGCGCCCGCCTAATTGGGGTGGCTACCGCCTCTGGATCGATGCGGTGGAGCTCTGGGTCGAAGGCGAATACCGTATTCACGACCGAGCGCGCTGGACCCGCACTCTGGTGCAAGCCACCGGAACCACTGGCACCGCTGGCACCGGCCGCCCCGGCGACGTTTGGACCGCGACCCGGCTACAACCCTAAGGACTGTTGCGGCGCGCCGAACCAAGTCGTCAGCGCGTCGACGAGCCCCAACTGAGTCGCGTCTCCCACCCACGCCACATATCCGTCGGGCCGAATCAACACGGCCTTGGGAGCAGCGACCGCCCCGAGCGCCGGAAGCTCCCAGGTGTCCACGCACCTGGCGTCGATCGCGGCTACTTTCCCTCGCTCGTCCGCTCTCGACGGACCCCTCCTCCTTCATTCTCAAACGGTTCAGTCGCCATCGTGCGTTTTCCATAACTCCAGGGAATACAACTGGCCGATGCGGTAGATGGAAAGATCGCAGGTCGCGGCATAGTTTCTGAGCGGATCGATACAACAATCGAATAAGTAGGGATGTCACGTGCAACCACTCAAATTACCCGGGCGGCTGATGATTGTTTGTCTGTGCGTGGGGGCGGGCTTCAGCGCGCCGGCCCTCAGTGCCGACACGGCGACCGCCTCTGAGAGCAGTGATCTCATGCAAGAGATCACGGTCACGGCGCGGCGGCGCGAGGAAAGTATTCTCGACACGCCGATTTCGATCACCGCATTCTCGGGTTCCGCTCTGGAGGCGCGCGGCATCGAGCGCACCGAAGACCTTGCGAAGATGGTGCCGAACTTCGTGTACCAAACCAGTCCGGGTGCAGGCGGTTCCAGCTCCAATGCGGCGGTATTCATTCGCGGCGTGGGTCAATCGGATTTCATCCCGACCGTGGAACCGGGCGTCGGCTTGTACATCGACGGCGTCTATATCGCCAGCTCCGTCGGCGGTTTGATGGAACTGAACGACGTCGAGCGCGTCGAGGTGCTGCGCGGCCCGCAAGGAACGCTGTTCGGACGCAATACCATCGGCGGCGCTGTCAGCGTCACCAGCGATAAGCCCTCCACCAAGGCTTTCGCCGGCAACGCCAGCATTCTCTACGGCACCGACAATGACCGGGAGATCAAAGCCAAGATCAATCTGCCCTTGAGCGCCACCGTTTCGGCGAGCCTCGCCGGCGCGCTGGTCAAGCAGGATGGCTACGTAAACGATGTCGGAACGGGACAGCAACTCGGCGACACCAATAACTTGGTGGGCAAATTTGCGCTGCGCTGGCAGGGCGAGCGGACGGAACTGAATTTCACCGTCGATGGGACACGCACCCGTGAAAACGGCCCTGCGTTCATTTTGAAAAGCGTGAATTTCAATTCAGCGATATTCAATACCGCCGGGCTGCCGCTGTTGCCGCCGGGTTCCCCGCCGACGCCGGGCAAGTACGTGATCAACCCACCGGCCGACGTGCCGGTCGATAATTTTTCGCTGTTCAACAATTACATCGCGACGCTGGTCGCCAACGCCGGCAACTGCTTAGGATTGGGCTCGCCGACGTACAACCCCGCCGGCGATCAAACGAACAAAGCCTGCTACGGTCCGCAATACTATTCCAATGGCCAGAACTTCAGCCAAGGCACCCTGCCCAGCATCACCGACGACAACATCTGGGGCACGCACCTGACCTTCGATTGGAGCATTTCCGACAATCTGCGCTTCAAGTCGATCACTGCCTATCGTCACCTGCAAAGTAATTTTCAGCGCGATGGAGACGAATCGCCTTTGACGATCTACCATCTGACAGACGAGCTGTCGGAGAAGCAGTTCAGCGAGGAAATCCAGCTGGACGGCGACGCTCTGGCGAACGCGCTGAAATGGGTTGCCGGCTTGTACTACTTCGATGATAGCGCCGTGAATCCGAACCTCGTGGACTTCTCGCCGATCACCGTGCAATCGGGCGGATCTTCATCGACCAAGAGTTACGCGGCATTCGCGCAGGCGACCTACAACATCACGCAGCAGTTGGCGCTGACGGCGGGGCTGCGCTACACGCGGGACAAGAAATCCTTCACGCCCAATGAATTCGTGGTGAACAGCAAGGGCGGTCCGTTCCCGGACGGATTGCCGGTGCTGCCCTCGACTCCGGTGAATCGGACCTTCTCCAAGGCCACACCGTTGGTGAATCTCTCGTATCACATCCTGCCGGAAACCATGGTGTATGCGACCTACAGTCAGGGCTTCAAGTCCGGCGGGTTCACACAGCGCGTATTCCCGCCGCTGGCCGCCACGCCGACTTTCGATCCCGAGACGGTCACTTCATACGAAGTCGGGTTCAAGACCAGCACCTGGGAGGACAAGCTGCATTTCAACGCCGCCGCGTACCTCACCAACTACGACGACATTCAGGTCTCGATTTTCCAAGCCATTGCGCCGATCACCGCGAACGGCGGCACCGGACGGATCAGGGGATTGGAATTCGAGACGCAGATTGCGCCGGGAGCCGGCTGGTACTTCGAGGCCAACGCGGGTCTCACCGACGCCTACTACACATCCATTCTTCCAAGTGCAACCGACATCAATTTGAACTCGAAATTCGCGTTCGTCTCGAAGTGGCAGTACCTCTTCGCGTCTCAGAAGGAATTTCATCTGCCGGACAACAGCAAGCTGTCGCCGCGCGTGGAATGGCAATATCGCACGGCGTATTTCAACGACTCGCTCAACACGGCGGCGGAAGAACAGCCCGGTTACGGACTGCTGAACGGTATGCTGCAATGGATGGCGGCGAATGCGAAGTTCTCCGCCACCGTGGGCGTAAAGAATGCGCTCAACAAGGACTTCATCGACGCGGCTTATTTCACCCCTGGATCCGGCCCGATCAGCATCATTCCGGATCGCGGCCGCCAGTGGTACGTAATGCTTAAGACGAGTTTCTAGTCCCCCGGTCAGCCCGGGTGCCTGTGGCCCGGGTCGATCGTCGCCGCGCGCAAGGTCTCGAACAAGACATTGCCCGGTATCGCCATGGCATCGCAGACGGAAAAGTGATTGCAGCCGGGCACGTCCAGGAGAGTGGTTTTCGCGGCGCTCGGCCAATGCGAGGCGATTGATTCGGACTGCCGGTGGAATTCGCCGGATTCGAGTGCACCGACCGCGCGCCAAAGGGGCGCGTCGTTGTGCAGATTCAAAAACGCCGGTGAGATCGCGCGCGCTGCCGCTTCGTCGAGGCCCAGATCCTTGCGCAAGAACTCCGCGTGCGTCAGCGGCTGCAGGTCAAACACGCCGCTGACGGTGAGCGCGCCGGCCAACAGGCGTTTGGGCAGCGCGGGCGACAGGGCCGGCCAGTCGGTGGCCAGCATCATTCCGGTCAGATGTCCGCCTGCGGAGTGACCCGAGCAAAATAACCGGTTGCGATCGATGCCAAGATTCCCCGCGTTGCCGAACAACCAGGCGCAGGCGCGCCGCACCTGGTTCACGATCTCGTTCATGGAGGTCTTCGGCACGAGACCATAGTTCAAAACAGCCACGGAAATGCCGGCCGCCACGTACGGCGGCGCAATCCAGGAGAAGTCCGCCTTATCCAGCACGCGCCAGTAGCCGCCGTGAATGAAAATCAACAGCGGTGCGCCAGCGCGTGGGGCGGGAAAGAGGTCGAGTGTCTCCGTGGGCGCCGCACCGTAGGCCAGATCCAGTCGTGCCGGCAGCGATTCGCGGGTCTTCTGCGCGTCTTGCTTCCAGCGGACGAAGAAATCCGCGAAGTCCGGTATTTGCGCGCGCGGATTGTATTCCCTGTCCAAGAAGCCGTTATCAAGATTCACGATTCAAACTCCTTGCCTACTTCCTGCAACGTCTTGATGAGCACTTGCGCGGCCGGGTTCAGGCCCGCGCGGGCGCGCATGGTAACGCCCACGTTGCGGTGCCAGGAAGGCCCGATCAAATTCAGCGGCGCCAGGAATCCCCCGCGCTCTTCCCAGTAGACCAGCTCGCGCGGCAGGAACGTCAGGAAGTCGCTTTGCATCACCAGCGTTTTCATGAGCACGGCGGAGGTCGTCTCGATCGGGCTCTGCGGCGGGGCTAGCCCGGCTTCGACGAAAACCTGATCCAGCGCCAGTCTTTCGAGCTCAACTTTGGTGGCCAGGATCCAATGTTGATCGATCAAATCGGCGGCCGTCAGCGCCTCGCGGCGCGCCAGCAGCGGATGGCCGCGGCGCGCAATGACCGCGGCGCGATCTTCGTGCAACCGCAGCTGCTTCAGGTCCGGATCGGGACAGCGCGCCGGGATCGATGAGAGCGCAAAATCCACCTCGCCGTGCTTCACCATGGGCATCAACGCCGCATTGAGACCGTAGAGAATCGTGACCTGTATTCCGGGCGAGGAGTCGCGCAGGCGGCTCAATGCCGTCGGCAACAGCCTGGTCGCTTCCGAAGGGCCGCAGCCGATGCAGGTATGGCCGCCGCGCGCTTCGCGCAGCGCTTCGATTTCCTCGGACGCACTGCGCAGTTCGGCATCGATGGAGTCGGCGTGACGCACCAAGGCAAGCCCAAAAGCCGTCGGCATCGCGCCGAAGCGCCCGCGCTCGAGCAGTTGCACGCCGAGCGAGCGTTCCAGGCTCCTGATGTTTTTGGACAGCGCCGGTTGTGAAATGCCCATGGATTCAGCCGCCTTGGAGAACGATCGATGGCGTACGATCAAGGCCAGCTGGCGCAGTCGCGGGACATCGATATCGGTGGACATGAAGCCGGCTCCTTGTATTCCATAACCTGAAGGAATGCAATTGGTCGGAATGGTAGATGGAAAGCCCGCAAATAGCGACATAGATTCGAAGGCCTAAAATCACGGCATTTAATGAACGAGGAGGCCCTCTTGCAGCCGCTCGAACGATTGGTTGAATCCGACCGCGTGCATAGAACCGTCTATACCGATCAAGCGATTTTTGATCGGGAAATGGAAAATATTTGGGAGAAAACCTGGGTGTACTGCGGGCATGAGTCGCAGGTCAAAAAGCCCGGGGACTTTTACACCGTGCAGATCGGCCGCCAGCCGATGATCATGGTGCGCGGCACGGATCAGAAGATTCGCGTGCTCTACAATCGCTGCCCGCATCGAGGTGTGCAGCTCTGCGGCAGCCGTCAAGGCAACACCGGCTCGACTTTCGTTTGTTCCTATCACGCGTGGACTTTCCATCTTGACGGCCGCGTCAAGGGCATTCCGCTGCCGCACGGTTACGACGGCACGCGAATGAACGCGCAGAACCCGGATTGTTCGATGAAGGCGGCGGCGCGCGTCGACAGTTATCGGGGGTTTGTGTTCGCCAGCCTGAGGCCGGAGGGCCCGGGACTGATCGAATTCCTGGGCGACGCGAAAATCGCCTTCGACGACATGTGCGATCGCTCGCCGGTGGGCGAAGTCGAGATCGTGCCGGTCTGTCACCGCGTCATGCAGCATTCGAATTGGAAATTCTTCATGGAAAACCAGCTCGATGCCCTGCACCCTTCCGTCACGCATCAATCGACCGGCATCGCGGCCGGGCGCGCGGAACGCGCCATCAAGGCCCAAGGCGAGACCCCGCCGCTCTACTATCATTACTTATCGACTTTTGCCTCGTCGTTCGATCAATGGGACTCGGTGCAGACGGTCAACTTTCCGCGCGGCCACGGCATCTTGAAGGGCTACATGGGCCTGCGCCCCAATGATCCGGATACGCAGGAATACGTGGCGGCGATGTACAAGGCTTATGGCCAGGAAAAAGCCGAGGAATTCCTGGGCCGCAGCATTCATCACGTGCTCGTTTATCCTTACCTGTCGGTGCAATCACCGCTGCAGCAACTGCGCTGCCTGCGGCCGGTCGCGCCCAACAAGACCATGTCCGAGATCTGGCATTTCCGCTTGAAGGGCGTTTCCGATGCCATCTACCGGCGCGCGTTGTGGTACTTCAACTTGGTGAACTCGCCGGCCACCATGATAAACGCCGATGATTTGGAGAATTGGACCAAGGGCCAGTGGGGTCTCGAGTCGACGGGAAGCGACTGGGTCAGCTTTCACCGCAATCACGGCGGGGACACCGTGGAGGGCGATGTGACTTATTCGAAGAACGGCACTTCCGAGGCGGTGATGCGCAGCCAGTTCAAGGCCTGGGTCGAGTACATGCGGCCATGAGCAACTCACCCCAAAAATCCAAGCCGCGATCCGCGCTGGAAGCCCGCCTTCTCGATGAAGTGGTCATTTTCGAGAACCAGGAGGCCAAATCCACCGGCGCCCAGTCGCTTGCGCCGGATCATGCTCCGCGGCAGCCGCACCAGGAGCGGCCACTACCGCAGCAGAGCGTCCTGCCGCAGGGCGTACATTCCGCGTCCTTGCAGCAACGCGTCGAACAGCTGTTGTTCCAGCAGTCCGAATTGCTCGACGGCAAGCACTGGGGCGCCTACATCGACCTTTTTGAAGACGATGGAATATACTGGATGCCGGTTACGCCCGAGCAAACCGAGTGGCTGGATTCGCCGTCCATCTTCGCCGAGGACAAGCGCATGATGCAGATTCGCATGGGACGCGTGACGCATCCCAATGCGTGGTCCCAGGCGCCGAATTGGGGCACCAGCCACGTGGTCGGCAATGTGGTGATCGAGGCGGCGAGCGAGAGCGAGATTACAGTGCGTTCGCGCTTTCACATGATTGAACTGCGCCGCGACAACTTGCGCCATTTTGCGGGAACGTATCGGCATACCCTCGAGGTGCATGGCGATGCGATCAAGATCGCCCTGCAGCGCGTCGACCTGCTGAACGCGCAGGCGCCGTTCGATTATGTTTTGCAGATCTGGGTCTGAAATACTTCAGGGGAATTTTATGGCGCAAGGTGCAAGCAACGCGGTTCGGTCGGATTCACCGCGTGAGAAGGTGCGTGAGTATTCCCTCTATATCAACGGCGCGTGGGTGCAAGGCTCCGGGGCCGTGGCGGAAGACTTCAATCCGGCGACCGGTGCGCTGTTCGCGCGCGTCGCACAAGGCAACCGTGCGGACGCGACCAAGGCCGTCGAGGCCGCCCATAACGCGCGCGAGGCCTGGGGGCGCATGCTCGTTTCGGAGCGCAGCGGCATACTGCTGCGCGCGGCCGATATTCTGGCCACCAAGGTCGATGAAATCCGCGAGGTGCTGATCGAGGAATCCGGATCCACCTTCGGAAAGTCCATGTTCGAGGTCTTTTACTGCATCGAATTGCTGCGCAGCGCGGCGGCCGATGCACGCTACATTTTCGGCGACACGCTGCCGCACACCATGTCCGGACAGATTGGCATGGCGATTCGCCAGCCGCTCGGCGTCATTGCGGGCATCGCGCCTTTCAATGCGCCCTTCCTGTTGGCGATGAAAAAGGTCGCGTTGGCACTGGCCGCCGGCAACACGTTCGTATTGAAGCCCTCGGAAGAAACGCCGGTGACCGGCCTCAAGATTGCGGAAATCTTTCACGAAGCGAAGCTGCCCGCGGGCGTGCTCAATGTCGTGCCGGGACCGGCTCAAGAGGTCGGCGATGTGCTCCTGAGCGATCCGCGCGTGCGCATGGTGACCTTCACCGGGTCGACCAACACGGGCAGGAAAATCGCGGTGGAAGCCGCCAAGCATCTCAAGAAATACACCCTGGAAATGGGCGGCAAGAATCCGTTGATCGTGCTGCGCGATGCCGATGTCGATTACGCGGTTCGGGCGGCGTGCTTCGGCATATTCTTCCATCAGGGCCAGGTTTGCATGGCCAACTCGCGGCTCATCGTCGAAGAGGCGGTCTACGATGAGTTTTGCGCCAAGATCACTGCACGCGCCAAGACTTATAAAGTGGGCGATCCGCACGACCCGCATACCGTCATCGGACCCTTGATTCGCCGCAGCCAGTGCGGCTTCATCGACGGCCAAATCGAGGATGCCGTTGGCAAGGGCGCAAAGGTGCTGACGGGCGGCACCCATCAGGACAACTTCTACCAGCCGACCATCGTGGCCGGGGTCACTTCCGGCATGCGCATTTACACCGAAGAGTCTTTCGGGCCGATCACCTCCGTCATCAAGTGCAAGAGCGCGGAAGAAGCCCTCGCAATTGCCAACGACACTTCTTATGGCCTGGCCGCGGGCGTCATTACCAACGACATTCAAAAGGCCATGGATCTGGCGCTGCGCCTCGAGACGGGCATGGTGCACATCAACGATACGACCGTGGCGGATGAGCCTCATGTGCCTTTCGGCGGCATCAAGAACAGCGGCATGGGCCGGGAGGGCGGCCGTTATTCCATGGAAGAAATGACCGAACTCAAGTGGGTGACCATTCAGCTCGGACAGCGGCAGTTCCCATTCTGAGCCCTTTCCATGGCTGAGCGTTCATTCGCCAAGGAAGTGCAGACGCTGCGCCTGACCGAAGGCGCCGAGTTCGAAGGCGAAGGGATTCTGGCCGTCACCAAGGCGCTGCTGCAATCAGGCGTCGGCTATGTCGGCGGCTACCAGGGCGCGCCCATCTCGCACTTGATGGACGTGCTGTCGGACGCGAGCGCGATCCTGGGCGAACTCGGCGTTCGTTTTGAGTCCTCCGCGAGCGAGGCGACGGCCGCGGCCATGCTGGCCGCGTCGGTGAACTATCCGATTCGCGGCGCGGTCACCTGGAAATCGACCGTCGGCACCAATGTCGCGTCGGATGCGCTGTCGAACCTCGCCTCCGCGGGCGTCATCGGCGGCGCGCTCATCGTGTTGGGCGAGGATTACGGCGAAGGCGCCAGCATCATGCAAGAGCGCACGCATGCCTTCGCCATGAAATCGCAAATGTGGCTGCTCGATCCGCGGCCGAGTCTGCCGTCCATCGTGCAGGCCGTGGAGCAAGGCTTCGAACTCTCCGAGGCCAGCAACACGCCGGTGATGCTGATGCTCCGAATCCGCGCCTGTCATGTGGTGGGCCAATTTCGCGCCAAGGACAATCGCCGTCCACCGTTCACGCTGCAGCAGGCGATGAACAATCCCAGCCGCACCTTCGACAAGATCATTCTGCCGCCGTCGACCTACGCACAGGAACGCGCCAAGATCGAGCAGCGCTGGCCCGCCGCGGTCAAGTTCATCAAGGAGCGCAAGCTCAACGAATTTTTGGGCACGGACGAGGCCTGCGACGTCGGCATCGTGCTGCAGGGTGGTTTGTACAACACCGTGTTGCGCGCACTCGAGCGATTGAGGTTGGCCGATGTGTTCGGCGAATCGAAGATCCCGCTCTACGTGTTGAACGTGACCTATCCGCTCGTGCCGGACGAATTCTCGCGCTTCGCACAGGGCAAGAAAGCCATCCTCATCGTCGAGGAAGGCCAGCCCGAATTCATCGAACAGGCGGCGAGCCTGTTTCTGCGTCAGGCGGACATCCAGACCCGCATCGTCGGCAAGGGTCCGCTGCCCATGGCGGGTGAATATACCGGCGCGGTGGTCATCGCGGGCCTGCGCAAATTTTTGTCCGAATTCGGACGGCTGCCGGCCGCGGATGTGCCGCTGCTGCCGGCGGCGATGCTGGCGCGCAACGTGCCCATGCGGCCTTCGGGCCTGTGCACTGGGTGCCCCGAGCGTCCGCTGTTTGCATCGATGAAGCTGCTCGCCCGGGAAATGGGGCCGATGCAGGTCAGCGCCGATATCGGCTGCCATTCCTTTTCCACCCTGCCGCCATTCGATCTCGGCGGTACCATCATGGGCTATGGATTGGGCGCGGCCGGAGGCGCGTCCTTCAATATACCCAACCCGCGGCGAGCCTTGTCGATGATGGGCGACGGGGGTTTCTGGCACAACGGCCTGACCAGCGGCATCGGCAACGCGGTGTTCAATCGTCACGACGGCGTGACCATTATTGTCGACAACGGCTATTCCGCGGCCACCGGCGGCCAGTACATTCCCTCATCCTCGGCGGAAATCAAAGGCCGGCGCGCGAAGAACCGCATCGAAACCGCGGTCCGCGGCGTGGGCGTCGAGTGGGTGCGTACGATCCGCACGTACGACATGAAGCAGACGATGGGCGTCTTGAGAGAAGCGCTGCTGACAAAATTCACCGGACCTAAAATCGTGATCGCGGAAGGCGAGTGCCAGTTGAACCGTCAACGGCGCGTCGCTCCGGCGATCAGGAAATTGGTTGCCGATGGCGAACGCGTCGTGCGGGAGCGCTTCGGGATCGATGCGGACGTCTGCACCGGCGATCACTCCTGCATCCGCCTTTCCGGATGCCCCTCGCTCACGGTGAAAACCAATCCGGATCCGCTGCGCCGCGATCCGGTTGCCTATGTTGATAATAGTTGCGTCGGTTGCGGAGTTTGCGGCGAGGTGGCGCATGCCGCCGTCCTGTGTCCGTCCTTCTACCGCGCCGACGTCATCGTCAATCCAACCGCCTGGGATCGGGTCAAGGCTCGGCTGCGCTCAGCCGTCATCCGCTTGCTGGCTTGAGGCGATCACGGCCCATCACTTTGACGATCGCGGCCTTGGGAGGCCAGGGCGGCGGCGTCGTCACCGACTGGCTCGTCATCGCGGCGCGCCGGGCAGGTTACTTCGTCCAGGCAACTTCGGTTCCAGGGGTCGCGCAGCGCACCGGTGCGACGATCTACTATCTGGAATTCTTTCCGCGCAGCGACGCGCCGTTGGGACGCGAACCGGTGATGGCGCTGATGCCGAATCCAGGCGATGTGGACATTGTGGTCGCGTCGGAATGGATGGAAGCCGGCCGCGCGATCAATCGCGGCTTGGTGACCAAGGATCGAACCACGCTGATCGCCTCGACGCATCGCGACTACACCATCGGCGAGAAGATCGCCCTTGGCGAGGGTCGGGCAAGTTCCCGCGAACTATTTGAAATTGCGTCGGCCGCGGCGGCCAAGCTGATCGTCTTTGACATGGTCAAAGTCGCCGAGGCGGCGGAAGGCCGCATCAGCGCCGTCCTTCTCGGCAGCATTGCCGGTGCCGCGGTATTGCCCTGGGGAATCGAGGTATACCATCACGCGATCAAAGAATCCGGTGTCGGCGTGGAGGCAAGCCTTGCGGCCTTCGAAGCGGGCCGCCAGGCCGTCGTCGCCGCGTCCCTCAAGCCCTTGACCGCGGCTGCCTGGCCCGACGATCACGGCACCATCGACTCATCCGACTACACGCTTAGCGCGGTATCCCCGGCGCTGCGAACAAGGATCGAGGGCGAGTTTTCCCCAACGCTGCGCGAATTGCTCGGCATGATCGTGGCCAGGTTGGTGGACTATCAAGACGACGCCTATGCGGCTTTGTTTCTGGATCGAATCGAACGAGTTGCAGTGTATGACGTGGCCCCGCCGAACGACCCCCAGTTGACCCGCGCCACCGCGCGCGCGTTGGGTTTGTGGATGAGCTTCGAGGATGTCATGCGTGTGGCACAGGTCAAAACACGGCGCGGCCGCGCCGAGCGCATCCGCCGCGAGGTCAAGGCCGGCCCGGGCGATCTTGTCCAGGTGCGCGAATTCGTCAAGCCACGGGTGGAGGAAATCTGCGGCACGCTCCCAGCGGCATTGGGCCGGCGGCTCTTGTCATCGCCGCGCGCGCATCGGATGCTCGCTCGATTCACCGCCGGGCGGCGCATTTCGACGTCGACGATCAGCGGCTTCGCTCTGCTGCGCAGCATTGCCGCCCTCAGGCACTTCAGACGCGCCAGCCTGCGCTTCGAGATCGAGAACGAGCGCATCGAAGCGTGGCTGGGTCAGATCGCCGCGATCGCTGCGCGAAACCATGAGCTCGCCGTGGAACTGGCTGAATGCCAGACACTGGTCAAGGGCTACGGCGACACGCACGAGCGCGGCTGGTCCTCGTTCAGTCAGATTTCTTCCCTGCTGCCAAACCTGGTCGGGCATCCCAAAGGCGCGGCGCAGCTTCGCACTCTGCGCGAGGCCGCCCTGGCTGACGACACGGGTGCGCAACTGGAACGGGCCATCGCCTCACTGCGTGCCCACGCACTGGACGCCGCTTAAGTCCAACCAGCCTTTCGCTCGCGATCGAAGCGGGCCGCGCGTGGTAGCATCAAGTGCACATTGACTGCCATTTCAGGGTACCACTCGAGATCCCCATGTATCTCACGCTGGACAAAAAGGGCACCCTGTACGAGCAAATCGCCAGGGCGATTAAAATGGAGATCCTCGAGGGGCGTGTGCTCGCGGGAAGCAAGCTGCCCTCGACCCGCACCCTGGCAACCGCCTTGGGCGTCGCACGAAAATCCGTGCTCCAAGCGTACGACCTGCTGTGCGCCGAGGAGCTGGCCATTGCCAGAGCCGGCTCGGGTACGCGTGTCGCGAAAGTAAATCCCGCCGCGCGGCCGCCCGTTCGGACCCGCGTCGCCCCCGCCTCCCGCTATGCCACCCGGGTGCGTTTGCTGCCGCCCATCACGCTGGCCGGCGCGCATGTGAGCGGTCGGCCAAGATATAACTTGGTGTACGGCGAGCCGCTCATCGATTCCGCGCTGTTTCATTCCTGGCGGCGCAAATTGGCGGCAGCCGCGCTTCGCGCCGGGCCGACTTATCCGGCCGCGGGCGGTTACATGCCGTTGCGCCGTGCCATCGCAGACTATCTGGCGCGGCGGCGCGGCGTGCTTTGCAATGCATCGGATATTTTGATCGTGGCCGGCACGCAACAAGCGCTCACGGTGGTCGAACGGGTGTTGCTGGACCCGGGCGACCGTGTGATTGTCGAGGATCCGCATTACCAGTTGGCCGTGCACAGTTTGCTCGCGCACGGTGCGCGGGTGAAAAGCGCCCGCACCGACGAGGAAGGACTGGTGGTGAGCGAATTGCCGCAGCGCCCCACACGGCTGGTATTCGTCACCCCCTCGCATCAATTTCCCTCCGGCGTCGTGATGACCCTGAACCGGCGTCTGGAATTGCTGAAGTGGGCCGCACGCACCGGCAGTTGGATATTCGAAGACGATTACGACACCGAATTTCACGCCGGCAACAGGCCGCTGCCGGCGCTGCGTTCCTTGGATCTCGCCGACCGGGTGTTGTACGTCGGCAGTTTCTCGAAGACTTTGTTTCCATCGTTACGACTGGGCTACATCGTGTGCCCCGCGGCACTGCGAGATGCGCTGTACAAGGCAAAGCTGCTGGACGATCTGGGCTCACCCTCGGTGGAGCAGGCCGCTCTCGCCACCTTTATTCAGAGCAGGCAGTACGAAAAGCATCTGCGCAAGTCAGTCAAGGAACTCATCAATCGCCGCCGAACCGTCGTCGAAGCGCTGCAGCGCCTGACGAGCCGGCACGTCGAGATCGGTCCGCATCACGCCGGCATGCATCTTGTCATTTGGTTTCGCCACATGCGCTTCGATCGGCTCGGTGCCTTCATCGATCGCGCCAAATCGTTGGGCTTGGGCTTGCATCCCATTCACCCGTATTATCGCGCGCCGCCGCCGCGGCCGGGACTGCTCATCGGCTACGCCGGCCTGTCAGTGGGACAACTGAAGACGGCGGTGGAACTTTTCGCGCGTTGCCTCGACGGCGAAGTACCCGCAAATAGTGGTACCCAAATATAGCCGCGAAGCGGATGTTGATTGAGCCACTCACTGTTCCTATGCTGCCCGAGAGGTCAAAGCCCTGTCGGGGAAATGCAACGAATGCAGCTGAGCGGCAATCGAAGAGTCGCCTGAGATCCAGCAGTGACGCCCTTCTTGCGGGCGTCGTATTACGGCATGCATCATTTTCTGGAATTCCATTTTTCAGGAAGTCAATTCCTTCTCCGCCCGGCGAGCACCTCGAATATTTCAAGGGAACCCAACGGGAGAGCGGCTCAATGGTAAACAACGATCTTGGTAATTCTCGGCTGCGGAAAGCCGTGCGCCTGGCGCTGACCGGCAGCTCAATGGCCGCGACATTCGGTGTTGTTCACGCGCAAACGGCTCCGGCGGCAGCCGCGGCACCTGCCAATAGCGAGGCATTGCAGGAGGTCGTGGTCACCGGTTCGCGCATTTCAGTGCCGAACCAGGTTTCGATCAGCCCCGTTACCTTTGTTTCCGCCGTGGATGTGGCGCAAACCGGCGCGACCCGCATTGAGGATCTGCTCAATCAGTTGCCGCAGGTCTTTGCGGCGCAGGGCGCCATGATTTCGAACGGCGCAACGGGAACAGCGGATATCGATCTGCGCGGACTAGGCCCCAAGCGCACACTGGTGCTCGTGAACGGATTGCGCCTGGGTCCCGGCGACCCGCGCACCGGCGCCGCATCCGACCTCAACATGATTCCGGCGGAAATGATCGACAGCATCGAAGTGCTGACGGGCGGCGCTTCGTCCACCTATGGCGCCGACGCAGTCGGCGGCGTCGTGAACTTCAAGCTCAACGATCACTTCGAGGGGGTAAAGATCGTCGCCGATGCCGGCATATACAATCACTCCAACAAGAACACCGACGGCGTCGAAGATGCCGTCGCGGCTTCGGGCTTTCAACAAGCGCCTTCGACAGTCAATACCGGCGCGCAGAAATCAATCGCCTTCATCGCCGGCTTGAACTCCAGCGATGGCAAGGGCAACGCGACGATTTATGCCACGTACCGGAATGTGGCTGCCATCTTGGAAGGCAAATACTCCTATAGCGCTTGTACACTGAACTCGGGTTATGCGACGTCGAATTCCGGCAAGTTCTCTTGCGGCGGTTCGTCGACGGCGTTCCCCGGCCGCTTCAGGACCGTTGGCGCGGGCGCGCCGCCCAGCGACAACACCATTGGACCGAATGGAACGTTGATTCCCTGGACAAACGCGAATCTCTACAACTTCGGCGCCATCAACTTCTTCCAGCGGCCGGACGAGCGTTATTCAGCCGGTGCGTTCCTGCACTACGACTTCAATGAACACGCGCAAGTTTATGCGAACACCATGTTCATGGACGACAAGTCGCTCGCGCAGATCGCCGCTTCCGGTGCGTTCTTCGCCAATTTCCCGGTCAATTGCGCGAATCCCTTTCTTTCGACCCAGGAACTGGCGGCGTGGTGCGGCGGCTCGACGGCAGGAGAGACCACGAACCTGTTCATCGGCCGTAGAAACGTCGAAGGCGGCGGACGCGTCGATAACCTCGAGCACACCGACTGGCGCGTATCCCTTGGGGTCAAGGGCAAGATCGTCGATGGTTGGGATTACGATGCAAGCTGGCAGCACAGCATCGTGAACCTGAGCGAGTCGCAGGAGAATTATTTCTCGACCGCGAAGATCGACAATGCATTGAACGTGATTCAAACGCCGACCGGCCCGCAGTGCATTAGCGCGGTTAACGGCACCCAACCGAATTGCGTGCCGTACAACATCTTTTCCCTGGGCCAAGTGACGCCGGCGGCTCTCAATTACCTGCAAGTTCCCGGCATCCAGACGGGCAACATCATCCAGACCGTGGTGGCTGCCAACTTCACCGGCGACTTGGGCATGTACGGCGTGCAATTGCCGACCGCCGGATCGGGTTTGAAGGTCAACTTCGGCGCCGAGTGGCGCGATGTCACGGAAGAGACGACGCCTGACGAGGAATTTCGCACCGGCGATCTGGCCGGTACCGGCGGCATCGTTCCCGCGACCCATGGCGGCATCATTTCGCGCGAGGGCTTCATCGAGGCGCGCATGCCGCTGATCGAGGACCATTTCCTGGCGCAATCACTCGCCGTGGAAACCGGCTATCGCTATTCCGATTACAACCTGGGGTTCAAGACCAACACCTACAAGTTCGGCGTCGAATACTCGCCGATCAAGGATGTCCGCCTGCGGGCCAGCTTCCAGCGCGCCGTGCGCGCGCCGAACGTCACCGAGTTGTTCCTGCCTCAAACCGTGGCGCTCGACGGCAATGCCGATCCTTGTGCTGGAACCGCGGCGCAGCTGGCTGCCAGGGGTGTAACCCAGGCGCAATGTATCGCGGCCGGTGTGCCGGCGGCGGCCTTCGGTACCGTCGTACCGAACCAGGCAAACCAATACCAAGGTTTGGTCGGCGGCAACCCGACCCTGGGACCGGAGACGGCCCTGACGTCATCGTTCGGCATCGGCTGGACTCCCTCGTTTGTCCCCGGCTTGCGGCTGCAGGTCGACTACTTTGACATCAAGATCGAAAATGTGATCACCACCATCGGTGCCACGGCGATTCTGCAGCAGTGCATCCAGAGCGGCCTTTTCTGCGACAAGATTCATCGCGACCTCAACAACTCTCTGTGGCTCTCGCCTCAGGCGTACGTGATCGACTCCCTGGCGAATGTCGGCAAGCTGGAAACCCGCGGCGTGGATTTCGACCTGTCCTACGGCTTCGATATCGGCCCCGCAGGCAGGATTCGCACCAGCCTGATCGGCACCTATGTCGATGAGTACGTCATCACGCCGATCGCGAGCGATTCCAGCACCAAGTTCAATTGCGCCGGGCTGTACGGCGACATTTGCAGCTCGGGCGCGGCGACCGCCAACCCGATCTTCCGCTGGCGCCATACGCTGCGTACCACCTGGTCGACGCCATGGCAGGGGCTCGACATCACCGCGGCCTGGCGCTACTTCTCGGCCATGAAGCTCGATTCCCTGAGTCCGCAGTCGAATCTATCGGGTGCGCCCGCCACGGTCGCGAACGGCGGCATCTCCAGTTCAGACGCGGCAATCAAGGCCTACAACTACCTGGACTTGAGCGCGGCGGTGAAAGTCATGGACAAGATGACCTTCCGCGTCGGTGTCAACAACGTATTCGACAAGGATCCTCCAATCATCGGCGGGACAAACTTGCCGGGCATCGCCGGCAACGGCAACACCTTTCCGCAGGTCTACGATTCATTGGGCCGGTTCATCTTCGGACAGCTCACCGTCCAGTTCTAAGCTGCGCATTGGGCGGGGAGCACGTGCGGCGGCCCATTTGGGTCGCCGCTTTCTTTCGCGAGTTTATTTTATATATAAACTATTTAAGCATGCTATAATGAGACATGAAGCGAATTGTCTGCATGGGCGGCGGACCCGCCGGCCTGTATTCCGCGATTCTGTTCAAGAAGGCGTTGCCCGACGCGGACGTGGAAATTTTCGAGCGCAATCGCCCCGACGATACGTTCGGCTGGGGCGTCGTGTTCTCGGACAAGACCATGGGGAACTTTCTGGACGCCGACGCGCCCTCGCACGCGCGCATCACGGAAGAGTTCTACCATTGGGACGATATCGACGTGCATTTCAAGGGCCACACCATCCGCTCCGGCGGACATGGTTTTGCCGGCATATCACGCCGTACTCTGCTCAACATTCTGCAGAAACGCGCCGCTTCTCTGGGCGTGAAGCAATCCTTTCAACGCGAGCTCGACGACACCCTGCAGTTCAGCGATGCGGATCTGGTGGTGATCGCCGAGGGCGCCAATAGCAAGGCGCGCGCGCGGCAGGCCGAGAAATTCGGTCCCGACATCGAGGTGCGGAAGTGCCGCTACATCTGGCTGGGCACGACGCAGAAATTCTCCGCGTTTACCTTTGCCTTCGAGAAGACCGAATTCGGCTGGTTCCAAATTCATGCCTACCAGTTCAGCAAGGATCTTTCCACGGTAATCGTCGAAACGCGCGAGGAGACCTGGGCGGCGCACGGCCTGGACAAGGCCGACGTCGACCAATCCATCGCGTTTTGCGAAAAGCTGTTTGCGGCCTACCTCGGGAGTGCGCCGCTGCTGTCGAATGCGCGGCATTTGCGCGGCTCGGCGTGGCTCAATTTCAATCGAGTGGTATGCAAGCATTGGTACGACGGCAATTGCGTCCTCATCGGCGATGCAGCACACACGGCGCACTTTTCGATCGGCTCCGGCACCAAGCTCGCAATGGAGGATGCCATATCGCTCGTCAGGCACGTGAGCCACGCGAAAGATGTCCCTTCCGGCCTCGAGTCCTATCAGGCGGAACGCAGCGTCGATGCGCTACGGCTGCAAAACGCGGCGCGCAACCGCATGGAGTGGTTTGAGAATGTGGCGCGCTATGAAAACATGGAGCCGCTGCAATTCGCCTACAGTCTATTGTCCGGCAGTCAGCGCATCGGGCATGCCAATCTGAAACTGCGCGATGCGCGCTTCATCGACAAGATCGAGAGCAATTTGGCGGCGGCGTGCAGCGGCGTGGCCCGGCCGCGTCCGCCAATGTTCCTGCCTTTCCGCCTGCGCGACATGCAGCTCGTAAATCGCGTTGTGGTTTCGCCGATGGCCCAATATCGCGCGCAGCACGGGGTGCCCAATGATTGGCACCTGGTCCACTATGGCGCGCGCGCGGCCGGCGGCGCGGGACTTGTGTTCACGGAAATGACCTGTACGTCCGCGGACGCCCGCATATCCCCCGGTTGCACGGGCTTGTGGAATGAGACGCAGGGCGCAGCCTGGCGGCGCATCGTGGAGTTCGTGCATACGGAAACACCGGCGCGCATTTGCCTGCAACTCGGTCACGCCGGCCGGAAGGGCTCGACGCAGCTGGGGTGGCAGGAGGCGGATCATCCCTTGACGGCGGGCAATTGGCCGCTGTGGGCGCCCTCGCCGCTGCCCTACTTGCCGGGCATCAGCCAGGTGCCCCGCGAGATGACCCTCGTCCAAATGGACGCAGTAAAAAACAATTTTGTGCGCGCGGCCGAACTCGGTGCCGCCGGCGGCTTCGACATGCTCGAATTGCACATGGCGCATGGCTATTTGTTGGCGAGTTTTCTGTCGCCTCTCACCAATGTGCGGGACGACCAATACGGCGGGTCCGTGCAGAATCGATTGCGATTTCCGCTCGAAGTCTTGCGCGCGGTGCGCGCGGTCTGGCCCGCCGCCAAACCATTGAGCGTACGCCTCTCGGCCTGCGACTGGGCCGAAGGGGGCTTGAGCGAATCGGATGTCATCGTCATTGCCAAGGCGCTCGCGGCGGAGGGTGCGGACATTCTCGACATATCGAGCGGCCAGACGGTGTCGAGGCAAAGACCCGTTTACGGCCGTATGTGGCAGACGCCGTTGGCCGACATGGTGCGAAACCTGGCCGGGATCCCGACCATCGCAGTGGGAAACATATTCGAGCCGGATCACGTCAATTCCATAATCGCGGCGGGACGCGCGGATCTGTGCGCGATTGCTCGTCCGCATCTCGCAAATCCCTCCTGGACACTGGCTGCCGCGGCGGAGCAGGGCTACGCCGAACAGTGGTGGCCCGAACCTTACCTGTCCGCAAAGAGCCAGCTCGAACGCGCGGCTGAGCGAACTGCTGCGGCCGCGGGTGCCGTATGAACGGCAACGGACTTCTGCAAGGCCGGCACGCGCTCGTCACCGGCGGCGGCCGGGGCATCGGCGCCAGCATCGTGCGGGCTCTAGCCGCGCAGGGCGCAAAAGTGAGCATGCTCGGACGCACGGCCGCCACGCTCGAAGCGTTGGCGTCGGAATTGAATCCGACCGGTGCGCAGACGTTCTGCGCGACGGCGGATGTCGCCCAGCGCGAATCGCTGACCGCGGCCTTCGCGGCGGCACGCACCCGGTTCGGCCCGATCGAGATTTTGATCAACAATGCAGGCCAGGCGATCAGCTCCCCGATCACCAAGCGCGACGATGCGCTCTGGGACCGATTGATCGCCATCAATTTGTCAGGTACTTACTTCGGCATTCAGACGGCGTTGCCCGACATGCTTCAAGGCGGCTTCGGACGTATCGTGAACATCGCCAGCACCGCGGGACTCACCGGCTATCCCTATGTCGCCGCCTACTGCGCAGCGAAGCACGGCGTCATCGGATTGACGCGGGCCGTCGCGAGGGAGGTGGCGACGCGCCACATTACGGTGAACGCAGTGTGTCCGGGGTATACGGATACCGATCTTGTCAGGGATGCGGCGTCGAAAATATCAGCGGTTACCGGCCGCAAGCCCGAGGAGGCATTGCAGGCAATGACCAAGTCCAATCCGCAAGGACGACTGATCCGGCCCGACGAGGTTGCCAACGCCGTTGCGTGGCTGTGCCTGCCGGGCAGCGAATCGGTCACGGGCCAAAGCATACTGGTGGCCGGGGGAGAACTGATGTGAGTGCCGCCGTGGGCCTTGATACGCGGTTGAGCGAGGACACCCATGAATCGCTGCGCCTGTGGCTGCGGTTGCTCACGTGCACGCACCTCATCGAGAATCGCGTGCGCAAAGCATTGGCGGCGCAATTTAAAACCACGCTGCCGCGTTTCGATCTCATGGCGCAGCTCGAGCGCGCTCCACAGGGGCTGCAAATGGGCGAGCTGTCGCGCCGCATGTTGGTGACCGGCGGCAACATCACGGGGATCGTCGACCAATTGGAGCGCGCGGGACTTATCGTGAGAACGGAAGACCCCGGCGATCGACGCGTCTACCTGGTCAAACTCACAAAAGAAGGCCGACGGCAATTTGCACAGATGGCGATTGAGCACGAATCCTGGATTGTGCAGCTCTTTGAGGGCATCCCTAAGCGCGAGCAGCGGACATTGAACGAATCCTTGTCGCGTCTGCGTGCACATCTGACGCGGGAGACACTATGAACGACACCTTGACGGACTACCAGGCGCGGCACTTTCTTTGGTCGGTGCGAAATCGCGTCGGCTGGATCACCTTGAATCGACCCGAGAAAAAGAACCCCTTGACGTTCGACAGCTACGCTGAACTTCGAGATCTAATGCGCCGCCTGCCCTACACCTCCGACGTGAAGGTGATCGTGATCACCGGCGCCGACGGCAATTTCTGCTCCGGCGGCGACGTCCAGGAGATCATCGGCCCGCTGACGCGCATGAGCATGCCTGAACTGCTCAACTTCACGAGAATGACGGGAGATTTGGTGCGCGCCATGCGTGCCTGCCCGCAGCCCATCATTGCGGCGGTCGACGGCGTATGCGCCGGCGCGGGCGCAATTCTGGCCATGTCCTCCGACATTCGCCTGAGCACGCCCCGCTCTAAGACCGCATTCTTGTTCACACGCGTGGGCCTGGCGGGCTGCGACATGGGCGCTTGCGCCATTTTGCCGCGCATCATCGGCCAGGGCCTGGCCGCCGAGCTGCTGTTGACTGGGCGCAATATGGGCGCCGACGAAGCGGTCGCGAGCGGCTTCTACAGCCGCTTGTTGCCCGCCGAGGACATGAACACCGCCGTGGCCCAGCTCGCCCAGGAGCTCGCTGACGGACCCACTTTTGCCCATGGCATGACCAAAACCATGCTGAACCAGGAGTGGAACATGGGGCTGGAGCAGGCGCTCGAGTCCGAGGCGCAGGCGCAGGCGGTATGCATGAAGACCGAGGATTTTCGCCGCGCCTACGAAGCATTTTCCGCCAAACAGCGCCCCATTTTCAAAGGCAACTAGGAGCGTGCATGAGCACCGAGATTTTGCAGCCGGCGGAATGGGCTCGGCCCAAAGGGTACTCCAACGGCATGGCGGCCAAGGGGCGCATGATTTTCATTTCTGGCCAGGTGGGCTGGGATGCGCAGGGGAAATTTACCAGCGACGCCTTGGCCGGGCAGGTGAAGCAAGCCCTCAGCAACATTGCTCGCGTGCTCGAGGAAGGCGGCGCCGAGCCGCGCCACTTGGTGCGCCTGACCTGGTATGTCTTGAGCCGCGACGCCTACTTGCGCGACGTACGCGACATCGGTGCCGCCTACCGAGAGGTGCTGGGCAAACATTTTCCGACCATGTCGGTTGTCGAGGTGCGAGGATTGGTCGAACAGCAGGCGTTGGTTGAAATCGAAGCGACTGCCGTGGTACCAGACGACGAAGCCCATGGCCGCTTGGCGTCCGCCTGAACGCATCAAGTACGCGCCGCTCGCGGCGCCGTGGCCCAGCGCATCTGAAATAGGGCGCTCGCAACTCTTCCAGCCGATCAGGGTGGGATCGCTGCGCTTGGCATCGCGCACCTGGGTTCCGGCGATGGTTCCGTGGCGCGCGTCCGAAGACGGCGATGTCACCCCCGCGGTTCTTGCCTGGTACGAACGGTTTGCCCGTGGCCGACCCGGAGCGCTCGTGGTCGAAGCCACCGGCGTGCGCGACATCGCGAGCGGCCCGCTGCTGCGCATCAGCGATGATCGCTTTCTCCCCGGCCTTGAGCGCCTGGCGGAATGCGTGCGCCGCGCCAGCGGCGGGGAGACCAAGCTCTTCATTCAGATCATCGACTTCCTGAGCATCCGGCGGCGCCCCACGCCGCAGAAATACTTCGAGCGCTTTTTGAAAGTGACGCCGCGGCACCGGGAATTTCTGCGAATGCCCGATAGCGATGAGTCCAGCGTGCGAAACCGCTTGGCCGCCCTGAACGAGGCGCAATTGCAAATTGCCCTTACCGCCCGTGAACTCGAGTCGTTGCGTCAAGGATTTCGAGAACGGGTGACCGATGTCGATGTTCCTGCGGTCCGGGATCTGCCCGCGACTCTGCCGGACGTATTCGCAGCCGCCGCGACCCGCGCCCAAAGCGCCGGCTTCGACGGCGTTGAGCTGCACTACGCGCATGCCTACACCATGGCATCATTTCTCTCCGCGCTGAATACCCGCGACGACGGCTACGGCGGCGCGCGTGAGCAACGAATTCGACTGCCTTTGGAAGTGCTTTCCGCCGTGCGCGCGCGGGTCGGGCCGGAATTTCCCGTGGGTTGCCGGATGCTCGCGGAGGACTGCATCGAGTCCGGCAGCACCGTCGAGGATACGGAGTACTTCGGGGCGCGGCTCGCGGGCGCCGGTATGGATTTCATCTCGCTGTCGCGGGGCGGTAAATTCGAGGACGCCTCGCAGCCCAAGGTCGGCGAGGCCGCTTACCCCTACACCGGCCGCAGCGGCTACGAATGCATGCCCTCCTATTATTCGGACGCGAAAGGCCCCTTCGGCCGCAATGTTGACGCGTCGTTGCGCATTCGCGCGAAGATCCGGCAGGCGGGATTCAACACACCCGTCGTGCTTTCCGGCGGCATCCATCACTTTGCCCAAGCTGAAGAGGCGTTGACCAGCGGCGCCGCGGACATTGTCGGATTCGCCCGTCAGGCGCTCGCGGATCCCGATTGGTTTCTGAAGGTCCGAACCGGCCGAGGCGACAAGGTCCGGCTTTGCATATATACGAATTACTGCGAAGCGCTGGATCAGCGTCACCGCGAGGTGACCTGCGAACTGTGGGATAGAAGCGGTCTGGACGAGCCCGGCGTCATGCTGTCGGCGGACGGCAAGCGCAGGCTGGTTCCACCCTAGCCCGCTTTAGTATCATTGCGAGAAATCCAGCGGGTCGCCATGTCCAAACTCCTCGTCAAATGCTTTTCCCTATCCCTCGACGGTTACGGCGCCGGGCCGGACCAGGATTTGAATAATCCGCTTGGAGTTCGGGGGCCTGAGTTGATGGAATGGTTTTTTGCGACGCGTATGTTTCGGAAAATGCAGGGCGAGGATGGCGGCGAGGCCGGAGTCGACAACGGCATTGCCGAGCAGGGTTTCGACGGTATCGGCGCCTGGATACTCGGCCGCAACATGTTCGGTCCTGTCCGAGGTCCGTGGCCGGACGATAGTTGGAAGGGCTGGTGGGGCGAGGAGCCGCCATACCACGTTCCGGTGTTCGTGCTGACGCATCACCCACGTCCGTCGCTGCGCATGGCGGGCGGTACGGAGTTCCACTTTATCACTGGGGGCATCGACACCGCATTGAGGCTGGCCACTGCGGCGGCCGGCGGGCGCGACGTTCGACTAGGAGGCGGCGTGGCGACGATTCGGCAGTACCTGCGCTTGAAGCTGATTGACGAGCTGCATCTCGCCCTACGGCCCATGCTGTTAGGATCCGGCGAGCATCTCATGCAGGGCATCGACCTGCGCGCGTTGGGCTACGAATGCACGAAGACTGTCGCCGGCGAACGCGCGACCCACATGTACCTGCACAAGCGCGCTTGAGCGCGAGTCGTCACCAACCCACCGCTTCGCCGTCCTTGCGGAAATCCGATCCGGAGCGATAGATGCCGTCGGCGTGCATGAGTATTTGCACGCCGCCCATCTCATCGCCGTTGACGGATCTCACGGTGTGACCCATCGCCGCCAGCTTTGAGCCCACCAATTCATAAAGAGGAGTCTCCAAACTCAACGCGTTCGACACCTGGGAGTGCCGGAATCTCGCCATATCGGCGCCCGCCTGCAGATTGGCGCCAAGGTCAAGGATGTTGACCAACAATTGCGCATGCCCCTGCGCCTGCATGTCGCCGCCCATCAACGTCACCGTCATCAACGGTTGATCGTTGCGCATCACGAAGCCGGCAGACAGCGTGTTGAACGGTCGCTTGTGCGGCTCAATGACGTTCGGACTCTTCGGATTGAGAGTGAACAGTGCCCCGCGGTTGTGCAGGATGAAGCCGTAACCCGGCACCGTCACACCTGAGCCGAAAGCTGAGAAATTGCTGTTCACCCAGGAGACCATGTTGCCCTCTTCATCCGCGGTCGAGAGCACGATGGTGTCGCCGCCCATCGCGAAATTCCCCTGCGGACCGGGTGTGGAAGCATGCTGCGGATCGACTTTTCCGCACAGGGACGCGGCATAAGACTCCGAAAGCAGTTTGGCGAGCGGCACGGAGGCGAAATTCGGATCCGCGTTGTACTGGTACAAATCGGCGTAGGCGAGTTTCTTCGCCTCGATCAGCAGGTGCCAGTATTCGGGATTCGTGGGACCCAGGGATGCCAGCGTCTGCCCGGTCGTCCACTGCGGCACACAGGCTTGCAGGATATTGAGCAGTTCACCGGTGGCCCACGCTTGCGCCGGCGGCGGCAGCTCGAGGACGTCGTAACCATGGTACTGAATGCGAGCAGGCTCGACCCATTCGCCCTTGTAGTTGGCCAGATCCTCGAGCGTCATTGAGCCGCCGAGGCTGTGCGACTTCGCGACAATGGCTTCAGCGATCTCGCCCTTGTAGAAAGCCTCGCCCCCCTTCGCCTGCAATATTCGCAAGGTTTTAGCGAGCTCGGGATTCTTGAAGATCTGTCCGGGCAGCGGCTGCGCGCCATTCACATACCACGTTTTGATCGAATCAGGATCCTGCGACGTACAGCAACCCTGCAAGGGCAGCGCATTGGGCAGGTGCCAGTCATGCGCGATGCGCTCGGATATCGGAAACCCGTTTTGCGCATATCCCACCGCAGTCTCCAGCACTTGTCTGAAAGTCAGCTTGCCGAAGCGCTTGAGCACCGCCTGCCAGCCCCACACTGCGCCCGGTACGGTGACCGGCAGTATCCCCCCGGCGGGCATGCCCGATCCCGGGCCCCAATTTTTTGGATTCCAGGCATATCCGAGTTTATTGAATCGCTCCACGTTCGCGCCTGTCGGCGCCATGCCACTGGCGTTGAGCACATAGACTTTGTGTTCCTTGGCGACATAGACGATCGCGAATAGATCTCCGCCCACGCCTACCATCATGGGTTCGGTCACATTGAGCACCGCGGCCGTGGCCACGGCCGCATCGATGGCATTTCCGCCGTGCTGGAGTATTTGTAATCCGGCCTGTGCCGCAAGCGGCTGGCTGGTGACGACCATCCCGTGCTGCGCCATCACCTCCGAGCGGCTCTGTGCCGGCCACCCCTCGGCTCGCGCGCCGCGCACCGCGCCGCAAAAGGCGGGCTGCGGCGTGGACTCGCAGGTCTGCATCTTGGGAGCTTGAGCAAGTGCATGGGCCCCGAACAGCACGGGCAGCAGCAACGCGCAGGAATATTTTTTCATCACCAGCCCTTGATTGAGAACCTGTGCGCGGCACTCTAACAAACTCAGGTTGGCAGGGAGTTGCGCGCCAGGACTCTTATCTACGGTGCGGTGAAGACGGGGGAGTCCGTCGTGGCTCGCGCAACGACGGACTCCCCCCAAGTGCGATTCAAGGGCTGCTCTTTGGGCAGTGGCAGCTACGTCCGATGATGTCCGAGCTCAAACACAGGCGCCGTGATTCGGCTCGCAGGTGGATTTACATTATGTTAAATTGTATTTGCGCCCCGACCTCGCTGTGCGCTGCGATACTCTCAACATCGGTGCGGAATGCACCCCTCATTCGAGAGTCCTTCGCCCTTGATCCATCTGCTTCAACTGAAAACGTTCCTCAAGAATGCGCTGCTGCCGCCAGGCGGCTTTCTTTTGCTGGCATTGATAGGCCTGCTGCTGCTCAAACGGCGACCGGCGCTGGCGCGCGCCTGTCTCATCGCCAGTTTTGCGTCCCTGTGGCTGCTGTCGACTCCGGTCATCTCTGATCTGCTGACGGGTTGGGTGGAGCGTTACCCGCCTCTGGACCTCAAGGGCGCCGCCGACGCGCAGGCAATCGTCATTTTGGGCGGCGGCGGTCAGCGAGCCCTTGCTCCAGAGTATGGAGGACCTGCCGCGGAACCCTTGATGCTCGAAAGACTCAGCTACGGGGCATACCTCGCTAAGAAAACCGGCCTCCCCGTTCTGGTCACGGGATTTTCTCTCGAGGCACGTGCGATGCACGACTCGCTGCAAAGAAATTTCGGCGTCGAGACGCATTGGATCGACGACCAGGCCTACGACACCTTCCAAAACGCGCGCAACACGGCGCAGCTGCTGCAGGCGGACGGTGTGCGCCGGATCATCCTGGTGACGCGAGCCACGCACATGGGGCGCTCGGTGGAAGAATTCACGTCAGCCGGATTCGAGGTCCGTCCGGCGCCGGCTGGAATGGTCGCGCCCCAGGATTTCGGCGTGCTGCGTTTTGTCCCGAATCCGGACGCGCTGCTGCGATCTCACGCGGCAATTTATGAAATGGTCGGTGAGCCCGTGCGCCTCTTTCTCGCCGCAACCCACCTGCGGCGTCAGTAAAGCGCGGTCCGGGTCGGGTCCTTGAGCCGCTGGCTAGCGGTAGCGTCCCATCAACTTATCGAGCGCCGCGCTTCCGGGCGACAGTTTAGCGAAAGGAATGCTGTTGAGCGGCACCTTGGCGGTGCGGTTCAGGTTGTGAAACTCGGTGCTGTCGGATTCGTTGATATGAATGAGCCCGGTCACGTATTCATTCTGCTTGAGCTTGTTCTCGATATAGTTGTACGCGGCCGTCCGGTCCCGCGGGTCATAGGTGGGATCGAGCTTGCGCAGCACCACCCGGCTGCCGTCATGCAAACTGACCGGAATCGCTTCGCCCGCCGGGTAATCGACTGAAATTTCCTCGGCGCGCGGCACGAAGTCGGCTTCGACCGCCGCATGATAGTGCTCGCGGGTAAATCCGTAGCTCTTGGTCGAGCCTTCATGGTCATTGAAGGTGACGCAGGGGGAAAGAATATCGATCAAGGCAAAACCATTGTGGCGCATGCCGGCCTGGATGTGCGGCACGAGTTGCGCTTTGTCGCCTGAAAAGCTGCGCGCAACGAAGGTGGCCCCCAAGGACAGCGCCAACAGAACGGGATCGATCGGCGGCGACGAATTCATCTCTCCGCGTTTCGCCTTGCTGCCGATATCGGCGGATGCCGAGAACTGCCCCTTGGTAAGACCGTATACGCCGTTGTTCTCAATCAGATACAGCATGTTGACGTTGCGGCGGATGACATGCACCAGCTGACCCACGCCGATGGACAGGGAATCGCCGTCGCCTGAAATGCCCACATAGGTCAATCCGCGATTGGCGGCATTGGCGCCGCTGGCGATGGACGGCATTCGTCCATGAACCGAATTGAATCCATGCGAGCCGCTGACGAAATAGGCGGTGGTCTTCGATGAACAACCGATGCCGGACAGCTTGACCAATTGTTCCGGCTGCAGGGACAAACCCCAGCATGCCTCCACGATGGCCGCGGTCACCGAGTCGTGGCCGCATCCCGCGCACAGCGTCGACATGCTGCCCTCGTATTGGCGCCGTGTGAGCCCCAACTCATTCGTGGGCAGCGACGGGTGGGCGACTTTGGGCTTGTTGATGTATGACATGAGTGACTCTTGAGGGTTAGCGCGGCACCGCGCTCAATCGCGGCGCCTCGGCGAGCTTGGCGCGGATTTCATCGACTATCGGCTGGGCCGAAATCGGCAGTCCGCTGTAGCTCAAGATCGAGAACAGTTTCGATTTCTCAACCGCCGTCTCGAGCGTCAGCAGGGATTTCAATTGCGCATCGCGATTCTGCTCCACGACGAAGATGGTCGAATGCGATTTCAAGAACGCCTCGACGTCGCTGTTGAACGGAAACGCCTTGACGCGCAGATAATCCACTTCGATCTTTTGATGCTCGAGGACATCGAGCGCCTCGCGGATTGCGCCATCGCAGCTGCCGATGCTGATGATGCCCACGGCGTTGTTGCCCTTGCCGATCATGGCGGGCTTCGGCACGTACTTCGAGGCGTTTGCGAATTTACGCTTCAGGCGATCAAGCACAACCTGGTATTCGGCGGAATCCTCGGTGTAGCCGCCGTACTGGTTATGGCCGGATCCGCGCGTGAAATACGCGCCCTTGGGACTGACTCCCGGCAGGGTCCGGTAGGGAATCGCATCATCATCGCGATCCAGATAGCGATAGAACTTCTCGAGGCCGTCGATCTCTTGCTTCGACAAAACCTTGCCCCGATCCGGCTGGTAGGCGTCGTCCCATTTCAGGTCCGGGCACATCCAGTCATTCATGCCGATATCCAGATCCGAGAGCACGAAGACGGGCGTCTGCAGGCGTTCGGCAAGGTCGAAGGCCTGCACGGCCATGTAGAAGCATTCTTCGGGGTTGGCGGGAAATAGCAGCACGTGACGCGTATCGCCATGCGATGCGTAGGCGCACAGCAGCACGTCTCCCTGCTGCGTACGCGTCGGCATGCCGGTGGAAGGACCCACGCGTTGCACGTCGAAAATGACGCAGGGCACTTCGGCGTAGTAGCCCAGCCCGATAAATTCGTTCATCAGTGAAATGCCGGGACCGCTGGTCGGCGTAAAGGCGCGGGCGCCGTTCCACGACGCGCCCAGTACCATGCCCACCGCCGCGAGTTCGTCCTCCGCCTGCAGAATGGCGAAATTTCGTTCCCCCGTCTGCGCATCGACGCGATAGCGCTCGCAAAATCCCTTGAAGGCATCCATCAACGATGTCGAAGGGGTGATGGGGTACCACGCACCCACCGTCGCACCGGCGTAGACGCAGCCCAAGCCTGCGGCCGTGTTGCCGTCGATCATGATGTGGCCGCGGGTCTTTTCCATGTGCTCGACCCGCAGCGGCAGCGGCGAGGTCAAATTTTTCTTGACGTAGTCGTATCCCAGCCGCAGCGCCTTGGTGTTCGAGTCGAGCAGCTTCGGCTTCTTGCCGTAGCTCTCGCTCAAAAGTCCGCTGATCACATCGAGGTCGACGTCGAGGAGGGCGGCCAGAACGCCGGCATAGGCGATGTTCTTCAACAGAATGCGATTGCGCACGCCGTCGAAATTCTCATTTACGAGCTGCGCGAGCGGCACGGGAATCACCGTGATATCGCCCCGCTGCAGCAGCGCGCTTCGCGGCCAGGTCGAGTCATAGATCAAATACCCGCCGGAGCGCAATTCCCGAATATCCTTGGAGTATGTTTCGGCGTTCATGGCGACCATGATGTCGACGTGGCTCGCCCGGGCGGCATAGCCGTCGCGGGTCACCCGGATTTCGTACCACGTCGGCAGCCCTTGGATATTCGACGGAAAATAATTCTTGCCGGTGACCGGCACTCCCATGCGGAAGATCGCCTTCATGATCAGCGAATTGGCGCTGGCCGAGCCCGTGCCGTTGACATTGGCGAACTTCACCACGAAATCGTTTACGCGGTTTACCTCGGCAATCAGGCTGGGCATGCGCGAACCTCCTCATCGACGGCGAGCGGAATTCGAATGGTCGACTTCTGCATGTCCCATGCAGCCGTCGGACAGCGCTCCGCGCACAGTCCGCAATGCACGCAAACATCCTCGTCCTTCACCATGACGCGTGCAGTTTGGGGAAGAGCCGCCGACACGTACAGCAACTGGGTCGGATTCGTGGCCGGCGCGGTCAAGCGTGCGCGCAACTCCGATTCCGGACCATTGGGCGCAATGGTGAGGCAATCCACCGGGCAAATGTCGATACATGCATCACATTCAATGCACAACTTGGCCGAAAAGACCGTCTGGACGTCGCAATTCAAGCAGCGCTGCACCTCGAGCGCCGCTTCTTCGGCGGTAAATCCCAGCTCTACCTCGATGTTGATTTTCTTGAAGCGTTCGACCAGCCCGACGTGCGGCACCAGGCGGCGTTCGACGCCGTTATATTCATTCTTGTACGCCCACTCGTGCATGCCCATCTTGCGGCTCGACAGGGTCACCCCGCGCGGCATCCGCTCGTCGAGCGATTCATCGTGACAGAACTTGTGGATGGAAATCGCAGCCTGATGGCCGTGCTCGACCGACCAAATGATGTTCTTCGGGCCAAACGCGGCGTCGCCGCCGAAAAACACCTCTGACCGGGTCGACTGAAACGTGCGCCCATTGACCTTGGGCACGTGCCACTTGTCCAGTTCGATGCCGATGCCCTTTTCGATCCAGGGGAAGGCGTTTTCCTGGCCGATCGCAAGAATGACGTCATCACAGGGAAAGAACACGTCGCCGAGGGAACGCGTCGCCTTGATGTCGCCGTTTTCGATGTCGTATTCCAGTTTTTCGAACATCATGCCCGTCAGCTTGCCGCCTTCGATGACAAAGGACTTCGGCGCATGATTGATGACGATTTCGACTTTTTCCGCCTCCGCGTCCTCGAGCTCCCATTCTGAGGCCTTGAAGAACTGCCGCGGTTTGCGCGCCATGACTTTTACATTCTTCGCGCCGAGCCGCAGCGAGCTGCGGCAGCAATCCATGGCGGTGTTGCCCACGCCGATGATCAGCACCCGCTCACCGACCTTTTCAATATGGCCAAATGCGATCGACTCGAGCCAGGTGATGCCGATATGAATGCGATCGGTATCGTGGCGGCCGGGCAACTCCAGTTCCTTGCCCTTGGGCGCCCCCGAACCGACGAACACTGCGTCGAATTCCTCGGCATCGAGCAATTGCTTCATGCTCTTGATCGGCGCGTTCAAGCGCAGGTCGGCGCCCATATTCACGATGTAGCCGATTTCCTCGTCGAGCACCTTCGCAGGAAGTCTGAATGCTGGAATATTGGTGCGCATCAGTCCGCCCGGCACGCCGTACTGCTCGAAAATGGTGACCTCGTACCCCAAGGGCAGCAAATCATTGGCAACCGTCAGCGAAGCCGGACCCGCGCCGATGCATGCGATGCGCTTGCCGTTTTTTTCGCGGGGCGCCTTGGGCAATCGCTCGGTGATGTCATCGCGATTGTCGGAGGCAACGCGTTTCAGCCTGCAAATCGCGACCGGTTTTTCTTCGATGCGGCCGCGGCGGCAGGCCGGTTCGCAAGGCCGGTCGCACACCCGCCCCAATATGCCCGGAAACACATTCGATTCCCGGTTCACCATGTACGCTTCGGTGAATTCGCCTTGCGCGATCAAGCGAATGTATTCTGGAACGTCCGTGTGCGCTGGACACGCCCACTGGCAATCTACAACCCGATGGAAGTAATCAGGTTTGGAAGTATCGGTCGGCTCCATGTTTCCTCGTAATTCTATCCCCAAAGGTCAATAAAGAAGTATAGCGGTCGGGCCATGTTGCCGCGCGGCGCTGGCTTGCACGAGATGGTAGCGACCGATAGACTGGAACGATGGCCCGTCGTCAATATAACCTATTGAAATCGATGAATATTTCAATGAACGTAGCGCAACATGATCCTCGTTCAAGGGCATAACGCCACCTGCCCGCACTGTTGGGAAGCGATCACGCTGACGCTGGATCTGTCGGTTCCCGAGCAATCCTATATCGAAGACTGTCCGGTGTGCTGCAAGCCGTTGATCGTCTCTTACAGCTCAAGTAACGGTGAAGTGGTCGAATTCAACGTCGAGGCCTCGGATTGAAACCGCGCCGCGATCCGCCGTCCCGCGGCGGATTCAAGATGTTGCGGATTCTCATCTTGCTGTTGATTTTGCTGGTGGTGGCGCTGACCACCTGGCAGGACCGCTATCGCAGCACGCGCTGGCGTGAACCGTTGTACGTCGCCATCTATCCCATCGCGGCGGACGACAGTGCGGTCACCTTGCGCTACGTGTCGGGACTTGATGCGGACCGCTTCAAGGCGATCGATGATTTTTTTGTGCGCGAGGCGCGGCGTCACGGCCTCGCAGAGAGCGAGCCCGTCAAGACCCGCCTGAGAGCCGAATTGCACGATCGGCCGCCGCGGCATGCCCCGGATGCGGGAGTGCTTGCGACCGCATGGTGGAGCCTGAATTTGCGCTATTGGGCATGGCGCGTGAGCGGCCACGTCAACGAACCGGAGGACATCCGCATCTTCGTGTTGTATCACGATCCTGCGCTGACGCCGGAGGTGCCGCACTCATTGGGTCTGACCAAGGGCCTGATTGGCGTGGTCTATGCGTTCGCGGCCCCTGAAATGAACGGCGCAAATAACGTGGTGATCGCCCACGAATTGCTGCACACGGTGGGGGCCGGCGACAAGTACCTGCCCGGCAGCGATGCACCCCGGTTTCCCGACGGCTTCGGCGATCCGGGCCAGGTGCCGCTCTATCCGCAGCGCACCGCGGAGATCATGGCGGGACGGCGCATGCTGAGCGCCGATCGGTGGCAGCAGGCCGAAACGCTCGAGGAAGTGGTCATCGGTCCCGCAACGGCGCTGGAGATCCGCTGGCCGCAGCACGCCCGTTAAGCCAGAGCCTCCAACACCGGACCATGCATGGCCCCATTGGTGGCGAGCACGCTCGTTGATTTGAGCGTGAGCGGCGCGCCGTCAAGCTCGGTAAAGCGGCCTCCGGCCTCGTTGATGATGGCCGCGCATGCGGCGACATCGAGAATATTGATGTCGGTTTCAATGACCGCGTCGATCTTGCCCGCCGCGAGCAGATGGTAGTGCAAAAAATCGCCGTAGCCGCGAATACGGTTGGCCCGCGCGATCATCGCGCCATAGCGCGTCCATTGCGGGCCTGTGGCCAGGCTCTTCATGTTGCCGCAGGATAGATGTGCCGACTCGATGGCGGACACGTTGCTGACGGCGATGGACTTGCCGTTGAGGAATGCGCCGTGTCCGCGCTCCGCATACGCCACTTCGCCGTAGATCGGTGCGCTCGACACGCCCAGCACAATCTCGCCTGCGCGCATCAGCGCTATTTGCGTGGAAAACATCGGGTACTCGCGCACGAAGGCTTTGGTGCCGTCGATGGGATCCACTATCCACAGGTATTCCGCGTCCTGGCGATGCATTCCGGTTTCCTCGCCATAAAAGCCGTGCGCGGGAAATCGTGCCTCGATTATTTCGCGAATCGCCATTTCACACCGTACATCGGCTTCGGTGACCGGCGATTTGTCCGCCTTGATGCGGATTTCAATATTGCGCTGGTACAATGAGCGGGCGATATCCGCCGCTTTTTCCGCGGCGTCCAGCGCCGCCTGCAATTCTGGGGAATGTTTCATGGCACGCCACGATAGCAAAACCTAGTCCTACCGTCGCATCCTCGAAATGGTGATGAATCATGGGTAATCGGCTCAGCAAAATCTATACGCGCACCGGCGATGACGGCAGCACGGGTCTTGGCGATGGAACGCGCGTCGCCAAAGAGAACCTGCGCGTCGAGGCCTATGGCACCGTTGATGAGACCAACAGCGCCGTGGGCGTGATCTTGGGCAACCCGGCCCTCCCCGCCGAAATTCAGCGAGTCCTGACCGAGATCCAGCATGACCTGTTCGACCTCGGCGGAGAACTGTGCATTCCCGGTCACATCATGATCGGCGCGGCGCATGTCGATCGGCTCGAAAAGGCGTTGGATGGATTCAACGAAGGCCTGCCTCCGCTCAAGGAGTTCATTCTGCCCGGCGGCGGCCCGGCCGCGGCGGCCTGTCATCTTGCACGCGCCATCTGCCGCCGCGCCGAGCGGCGCTGCTGGTCCCTGGCGCGCGTTGAAAATGTTTCCGCCGATGCACTCAAATATTTGAACCGTCTATCGGACCTTCTGTTCGTCATGGCGCGGGTGCTGGCGCGCGGCGCCGGCGGCGAGGTGGTCTGGCGTCGAACCGCTCTGCCGAAGGGGTGAATCTTTAGCCCGCGTTCGCGGCCGACTGCTGATGAGAGTGCAGCCACTCGCCGTGCCAGCGCTCCAGGTCCTCGATCGCCAGCGGCCGGCAGAATAGAAACCCCTGAACCTGACTGGCATGACGTGATTTCAAGTAATGCCACTGCGCTTCGGTTTCCACACCCTCCGCCACCGTCTCCAAGCCCAGGCTCTTGGCCATCGCGATGATGGCGTCGACCAGCGGCGCGTTCCCACCGCTCTTCGAGACGATGTCGCGCACGAATACGCGATCGATTTTCAGCGTGTCGATGGGAAAGTGCCGCAGGTACGACAGCGAGCTGTAGCCGGTACCGAAATCATCCAGCGCGGTGGCGACGCCCAATTCCTTCAGCGATTTGACCGCCTTGCTCACCATCGCGGAATATTCGATGAGGGCGCCTTCCGTGAATTCCAGCTCGATCATGCGCGGCTCGATGCCGGCCGCGTTGATGGCGCGCGATACGCGCTCCACCAGGCTGCCGTCGCGAAACTGCACGCCGGAAACGTTCACCGCAACCTGCCAGCCATGATTGCCCGCGTCGCGCCAGCGCCGCGCCTGCGCACACGCTTCGCGCAACACCCAATCGCCGATCTCCACGATCAAGCCGCTCTGCTCGGCCAGCGGGATGAACTCGTCCGGCGACACGAAACCCCGCTGCGGATGCACCCAGCGCAGCAGCGCCTCCACAGCCTCCACACGCATGCCTTCGACTGCCAGACGGGGCTGATAGTTCAGCGTGAACTCACTGCGCTCCAGGGCCTTGCGCAGATCCGCTTCCATCGACAGGTGCTTGGCCGCCCGGGTGCTGATCGACTTCTTGAAGAATTCCAACCGGCCATGACCGGCCTTCTTGCCGTGATGCATGGCGGCGTCGGCGTTCTTGATGAGCGCCTCCGCGCTCGGCGCATCGCCGGGGTACATGCTCACGCCCATCGTCGCCGACAGCGGAATTTCCTGCTGCGCGAACACGAAGGGCCTCGCCAAGGCGAGTTGCACGCGCTGTGCCACGACCTGGACACTGTCGGTGGTGGAAATGCCCGGCAATGCCAGCGCAAATTCGTCGCCGCCGGTGCGCGCCACCCAATCGTTGATATCATTCAACGAGCCGTCGTCCTGCAGCGTGCGCTCGCTGTCGCGCAGGCAAAGCTGCAGGCGATGCGCAATCTCCTTGAGAAGACTGTCGCCGACCGCCTGCCCCTGGGTATCGTTGATGCGCGAGAAATTGTCGACATCGAGCATCAGCACGGCGAGGCCACGCTGCCGTGGGTTGGCCCACTCCACCTGCTGCTCGAGGATCTGCAGCAGCCTTTGCCGATTGGGCAATCCGGTCAGCGGATCATAATAGGCAAGGTAGCGAACCCGAGCCTCGCTTTCGCGCAGCTGATCCTGCGTCTCCTTGGCGCGCACCAGGAATTTGACGCGCTCCGCCAGCAACATGGGATTGATGCCCTTCGAGGAGAAGTCGGTGGCACCGGCGTTGTAGGCGCGTTGCACCGACTGCATGTCGTCCAGGCTGGTCTGCATCAGAATCGGCACATGACGCGCATTCGGCAATGCACGCAGGGCGCGGCAGACGTCAAAACCGCTCATTCCCGGCATGACCACATCGAGAACCACGCAGTCGGCCGGGTGCGCATGAAATTCGGCAATCGCGCTCTTTCCGTCGACGGCGGTGATGACGCGAAAGCCCGCGACCTCCAGCGCACTGCCGACGAGCAGCCTCGCACCGGGATCGTCGTCGACGACGAGTACGGTCGCTGCGCCAGGGATCTGATTGTCGGATTGGTTCATCGGAATCTCTAAACCCTTACGCCGCGCTCGGCGATCGTTCCTGCATCAACGCGCTGCAGAAGTCTTGATACTCTTTGCGAATCCTCTGAACGGCGGGCGCCGCCTTGGCGATGCCGCCCTCGCGCACCAGACCCTCGCATTCCTTGGTGAGCGTCGCGAGCCGCACGCCGCCGAGATTGGCGGTACTGGACTTGAAAGTGTGGAGCGCCACCTGCAGCGCCTCGACCTGGCCGCTCGCCGCCGCCAGTTCGATGGCCGTGATGATGGGCGGCGAATGCTGCAGGTACAGCTCGATCATGGAATCGAGCAGGGCCGGACGCGCCAGCGCGGCAATGTTGCGCAACACGGCGGGATCGACCAAGGGCAATCGCGAGCCCTCGCGCCGCTCCGACTCCGGCAGAACATGGAGCGCCAGCCAGCGCCGGAGCATTGCCGCCAGCTGTTGCTGGGAAAAGGGTTTGCTCAGAAAGTCGTCCATGCCTGCCGCAAGACATCGTTCGCGATCTCCTTCCATGGTGTTGGCGGTCAATGCAATGATGGGCAGGCGCGCGCCTCCGGCGTTCTGTTCACGCCGGCGCAGCTCAGCCGTCGCCGTCAGGCCGTCCATCACCGGCATCTGGCAATCCATCAGCACGGCATCGTAGGCTACGTTGTTCATCGCCTCGAGAGCGATCCAGCCGTTTTCCGCCGCATGCGCCACGCAGCCCAGGCTCTCCAGCATTCCGACGGCCACTTCCCGGTTCACGGGATTGTCCTCGACCAACAGAATCTTCGGCACGAAGGTGCGCGCCGCCGCGGCGGCCGGCAGCGCCGCGCGAATGGCGGTTTCCTCCACGCCCATGTCCGGTGCCGAGGTCATTGCGCGGGTCACGCAATTCAGGAGCTGCGAACGGCGCAGGGGTTTGGTGAGGATCGCAGCGAACAACTGCACGGTATCGGAGTTGCTCTCATGGTTGTCGCGCGTCGTCAGCATGATGAGCCGCATCGCCGCCAGACGCGTGTCCTCGCGAATGCGTTTCGCGAGCTCGATGCCGTCCATGCCCGGCATTTGATCGTCCAGCAGTGCGAAGTCGAAGTGCGAACCTTCGTCGGTATCGAGCACGGCAAGCGCGTCCGCGCTGGATTCGGCGGCCACCACCTCGACGCCCCACGAATTCAGATGCCGCGCCAGAATGCCCCGAGTGCTGGCGTTGTCGTCGACGATGAGCGCGTGCAGGCCGACCAGCCTCATCCTCGGCAGGCGGGTAAACGTCGGTGACGCCTCCACGACCGCCGCGAGGCGCACCTCGAACCAGAATATTGAGCCGCGGCCGACCACGCTGTCGACGCCGATCTGGCCGCCCATCAGGGTTGCCAATTCGCGGCAGATGGCCAACCCCAGGCCCGTGCCGCCGTATTTGCGCGTGGTGAATGAGTCGGCCTGGCTGAAGGCGTTGAAGATGTCCGCCTGGGCTTCCGGAGAGATGCCGATGCCGGTATCGCTTACCTCGAATCTCAGCAGATCGACATGGATGAGTTTGACCCGCACGATCACTTCGCCGGCGTCGGTGAACTTGATGGCATTGCCGACCAGATTGATCAGGATCTGGCGCAACCGCATCGGATCGCTGCGCACCTTGGCCGGTACGTCGAGACCCACGTCGCACGCCAGCTCGAGCCCCTTGGCATGAGCGCGTGCGGCGCAAATCTCGATCGCTTGCTCCACCGTCTCGCGCAGACCAAACTCGATGCATTCGAGCTCGAGCTTGCCGGCTTCGACCTTCGAGAAATCCAGGATGTCGTTGATGATCTGCAGCAGCGCGCCGGCGGAATGGTAGATGGTCTGGGATAGATGCCTTTGCCGCGGCGTGAGCTCGGTCGCCTGCAGAAGCTCCGACATGCCCATGACGCCGTTCATCGGAGTGCGAATCTCGTGGCTCATGCGCGCGAGAAATTCGCTTTTGGCGCTGCTGGCGCGTTCCGCCGCTTCCTTGGCCTGTGTGGCCTCGTCGATCACCACCTGCAGCTCGCGATTGGCGTTGCCCAGATTCTCCGTGCGCTCGGCAACCTGCTGCTCGAGATATTGACGATATTTCTCCAGACGCGAGTCGCGATGCCGGATCTGCGCGAGCATCTGATTGAATCCATCGATGAGTGTCCCGATCTCGTCATCCGAACTGCGCTCCACCCGCAGGCTGTAGTTCTCCTCCACGGAAACCCGCTGCATCGTGTGCGCCAGATTGACGATGGGTCCGGAGATCTGCTTCTGCAACCGGGCAGCGAGCCAGTACGAAATCAGTATGGCCGCCGCGATCGCTGCCAGGCCGATCAGCGCATAGGCGCGCCAGTCCGGATACAGCGCCGCAAGCGGCACCAGAATGCGCACGTGGCCGAGTACCGCACCCTCGCGCGTCGCGGACGATGTGATTTGAAATTGATCGGCGTGCACAGGCGCGGCCGCACTGCTGGGATTCAAGAGCACACCGTTCGCCACGCGATCATAGGCGGCGATTTTCCGCCCGTCGGGCAGATAGACTTCGGCGACAGCCACCATCGGTTCGTCGCGCAGGCTGCCCAGCGCGCTGATGGCGGCCGCGGTCTCACCGCGGCGAAGCGCCTCTATCGTGCTGGCGCCGGCCGCGCGTGCGATACCCGCCGCGCGTTGCTGCATATCCGCCCGTAGATGCAGCAAGTTCGTCGCGACGTTCATCACCATCGCTATGGCGAATGCCGCCATCGCGGGAACCGTTATCACCACGCGGAGCTTGCGCTCGATCGGGAGGTCCGTGAACCAACGAAACAATAGCCCTCCCCCTCACCTGCATGGTATGGATTACAACCTCACCTTAGTGTCGGCTAGGGGTTGAAAATCTGCTGAAAGCGAACGTGAACGGGTTCACGTTGTACCCAGAGGCGGGGTTTACCCTAGCGGCTCGAAGAGGCGCGGCAAGCCGCGGAAATACAGTCTCTTGCGCGTTGCCAATCGAACGCCGGACCGGGATCCGTCTTGCGCCCGGGCGAGATATCGCTGTGCCCTACCAGCCGCTGCGGAGTCAGTCGAGGGTAGGCGTCACAGAGGGCGGCCACGACATTCGCCAGGGTCTCGTATTGGGCGGCTTCGTATGGCAGGGTATCGGACCCTTCGAGCTCCACGCCGATGGAGAAGTCATTGCAAGCCGCGCGGCCATTGTAATTCGACTGACCCGCATGCCAGGCGCGATCGGTGAATTTGACAAATTGCGTCAGTTCGCCGTCGCGTGCCACCAGCAGGTGCGAGGAGACCCGCAATTCCCCGATCTCGGCAAAATAAGGGTGCATGTCGAGCGGCAGCGTGTTCATGAACAGACGGTCAATCCACGGTCCACCAAATTCCCCCGGCGGCAGGCTGATGCCGTGCACGACGATCAGCTCCGCATCCACGCCGGGCGGACGCGCATCGAAGTTTGGCGAAGCGACTTGTCTGGCGCCTCGCATCAGCCCGCTCTGGAGGTCGACTTGCATGCCGTTAGCATATGCGACAATTGCGCGCATATGAATGCCACACGCAGCCACGAGCGCATTCGATGCGTTTGACCCGCGTTTTCATCGACGGTGCGCTCAACGCCGGCAGCCTGGTCGAGCTTACGCGCGACACCGCCGCGCATTTGGTGAAGGTATTGCGCGCGCGCAGCGGCGATGAGCTCGTGCTGTTCAATGGCGACGGCCGCGAGTTCAGCGGCACCATCGAAGCCGTGCGCGGCTCTCGCGTTTCGGCATCGATCGGTGCGGCACGCTCGTCCGATCGGGAATCGCCCTTTAAGCTGACCCTGGTGCAATGCGTGCCGCGCGGCGATCGCATGGATTTCATCGTGCAAAAGGCCACCGAGCTCGGCGTCGCGCGCATCGTACCGGTGTTGAGCCAGCGCAGCGTAGTGCGGCTCGACGCCGAGCAAGCTGCATCGAAACAAGCGCACTGGCACGCGGTCGCGGTCAGCGCCTGCGAGCAGTGCGGCCGCAATCGGCTGCCGGTGGTGGAAGCGCCGCAGCCGCTGCTCAGCTACTTGGGCGCCCTGGAATCCCCGGACCCGTCCGGCGAATTCATGCGCCTGGTTTTAGAACCGGAGCGCGCCGGCCAGGCTTCGCCCTCCGCCCGGACGATCGACATCGCTGACTCCGCGGCAACCGGCGCGCAAATCGCCATCGGACCCGAAGGCGGCTTCGCGCTGGAAGAACTCGAGGCATTTGACCTATCCGCATTCGGGCGCTTGGGAATGGGTCCTCGTGTGTTGCGCACGGAGACGGCTGCAATTGCGGCAATCGCGGTCTTGCAGGCGCGATTTGGCGATATGTCGGTGATATCCCACGATTCGTCGCGTACCGCCGACTCTTGATGGCGCTGCAGGGCCGGGCTATAAGCCTCTGACATCGTTTCGCCGGGATGCTCCTTATGAAGTCGAGAATTGCGCCCGCGCTCGTCATGCAGGTGTTTCTGCTGCTGCTCGGTTGTGGTGGCGGAGGCGGCGGAGGCAGCGGGGGTAGTGCCGGCGGCGGCGGGGCTGCTGTCGCTCCATCCATCACGGCACAGCCCACCGACCAAAGCGTGATCGTGGGACAAGCGGCGACTTTTACCGTCTCCGCAAACGGCACGGTACCTCTCACGTACCAATGGCAAAAAGGCGGGATAGCGATCTCCGGCGCGATCAATGCGAGCTACACCACGCCGGCAACGACACTCGCCGACGATGCCGCCTCCTTTCAGGTCGTCGTAACCAATTCGGCCGGCAGCGCGACCAGCAACAGCGTGAAACTGGCAGTGGCCGCCGGTACCACGCATGCGCGCGGAATCGACGTGACCACGTACAAGAACGACCTGAACCGCAGCGCTCAGAACCTGTCGGAAACAGCGTTGACGCTCACGAATGTGGCATCCGCAACATTCGGTCTGCTGCGCCTGCTGCCCGTGGATGGCCGGGTCGACGCACAGCCGCTGTACCTATCGGCACTGAACATCGCGGGCGGCACTTTTAACACGGTGTTCGTGGCCACTGAGCACGACTCGGTCTACGCCTTCGATTCCGACTCGGGCGTCATCCTGTGGCACGTGTCGCTTCTCGGCACTGGTGAGACGCCGAGCGACGCACGCGGCTGCAATCAGGTCGTTCCCGAAATCGGCATCACATCCACGCCGGTGATCGATCGCAGTGCCGGACCGAACGGCACGATCTATGTGGTCGCAATGTCCATCGACGGCAGCTCCAAGTATCATCAACGCCTGCACGCGCTCGATGTCGCCACGGGTGCGGAGCTGCAGAGCGGCCCCATTGAGATCGCCGCCTCGTTTCCACCCACCGGAACGGCGACATCCTCGTTCGACGCCAAGAGCTACGAAGAGCGCGCCGCGCTGCTGCTTTCGAACGGCACGATCTATACCAGCTGGACGTCGCATTGCGACAACACGCCCTACGGCGGCTGGATCATCAGCTATGCGCAAAGCACGCTGGCGCGCAACGGTGTTCTCAACATTGCGGCCCACAGCTCCGCCGGGCCGGCGATTTGGATGGCCGGCGGCGGTCCGGCGGTGGATGCCGCGGGCAATATTTATTTGCTCTCAGCGAATGGCGCGTTCGAGACCACGATGGACGCGAAGGGTTTCCCCAGCAACCAGGATTTCGGCAATTCCTTCCTCAAAATCTCGACTGCGGGCGCAGGCTTGAGTGTCCTGGACTTTTTCACCATGTCGAATGAAGTGGCCGAATCGAACGCCGACCAGGATTTGGGTTCCGGCGGCGGCATGTTGCTGCCGGATTTGATGGATTCCACCAGCACAGTCCGGCATCTCATGGTGGGCGCAGGTAAAGACGGAAATATCTACGTCGTGGATCGGGACTCCATGGGGAAGTTCAACGCGAGCAGCAACAAGAATTACCAGACATTGAATAACGCACTGTCGGGCGGCATTTGGTCGACGCCTGCGTACTTCAATGGCACCGTGTACTACGGCCCGGTGTCCGGCACGTTGAAGGCATTTACGGTTGCCAGCGCCAAGCTCTCCGCCACGCCGCAATCCCAGTCGGCGACGTCATTCACCTATCCGGGAACCGCGCCCAGCGTGTCGGCCAATGGCACCGCCAACGCCATCGTCTGGGCGCATGAGAACACGGCCCCGGCGGTGCTGCATGCCTACGACGCGGCGAACCTGGCCCACGAGATCTACAACAGCAATCAAGCGGCCGGCAATCGAGATCAGTTCGGCGCGGGAAACAAGTACATCACGCCGACGGTCGCCGACGGGAAAGTCTTCGTGGGTACCACCAACGCAGTCGCGGTGTTCGGGCTGCT
>DASYIN010000029.1:0-4049 GCA_035997505.1 Steroidobacteraceae bacterium
CGGCTCGCGGGGAAACTTTCCACCGAGCTCGATTCCGGAAAACCCCAGCTCCTGAGCATCGGTGAGAACGGTCTCCAGCGGCGTACCGCCGCCAAGCGCTGGCAGATCATCATTGATCCACGCAATGGGACTGACTCCAAAGCGGACGCTCATTCTAGTCTCCCAACCGCCGCTGCTTGCGCCGGGCCACGGAGGCGGCCCTCGCCGCGTCGACCTCGCTGCGGGAAGATACTTCCGGGATTGCAACATCCCACCACGCACCTCCCTGCTCGGTCGCAATGGCAGGATTGGTGTCGATCACGATCACATGCGTCCGGTCGGATTGTGCGGCGCTCCCCAGCGCCTGTTCCAAGGCCTGAATTGAATCAACTTTTTCTGCGACGGCTCCGAGGCTGCGTGCGTGAGCCACGAAATCAATGTCCGGCGCTGCCGCGGTTTGCGTATCCGTCCACATGGTCTTGAACGCTGCCGCACCTGTGCTCTTTTGCAGGCGATTGATGCAGCCGAATCCTCGATTGTTGACCACGATCACTAAAAGCTTGTACCCCAGGGCAATCGAGGTAGCCAACTCGGAATTGAGCATCAAATAGCTGCCGTCGCCGACGAGGACATAAACGTCTCGATGCGGCTGCGCCATTTTCACGCCCAGGCCGCCAGCAATTTCGTATCCCATGCAGGAGTAGCCATATTCAACGTGATAGTCATCCGGGCGGCGCGACAGCCAGAGTTTGTGCAGCTCGCCGGGCAGTCCGCCGGCAGCGCAGACGACCACTGCATTTGACGAAGAATTGCGCCACAGCGCGCCTATCACCTGCGCGTCGGACGGCAGGCCTGAGGCGGGCGCGGCGGTCACCTCGTGCCAGGCGCTATTCCAGCGTGCCACATCGGCTTTGACGATTGCCTCGTCGGTGTCACTGCGCCAGGAGCCAAGACGCTCAATGAGTTCAGCGAGTACCGCTGCGGCATCGCCCACCACGGCCGCGGCTTCGTGCTTGCCGGCGTCATAGGCCGCCATGTTGACCTGCACCAAGCGGCGGTTCGGCGCGGTAAACAAGGCTCGCGAACCGGTCGTAAAGTCCTGCAAGCGCGTGCCGATGCCGATCACGAGATCCGCCCGGGCCGCCGCCGCATTCGCCGCACTGGTTCCCGTGACGCCAATCGCGCCGAGATTGAAAGGATGGTCCCACGGCAGGCAGCCCTTCCCGGCTTGAGTTTCGGCCACCGGAATATGCGAGCCAGCCGCGAATTTCGCGAGTAGCTTTTCCGCCCCGCTGTAATGCACCCCTCCGCCCGCGACGATCAGCGGAGCGCGGGCCGCTTTCAGCAGGGCCACGAGCTGATCCATTTCTCGGGGATCGGCGCGCGGCCTGCGAATGTTCCACACCCGGCGGCGAAACCAAGCTTCCGGATAGTCAAAAGACTCTGCCTGCACGTCCTGGCAAAAGGCCACTGTGACCGGCCCGCAGGAAGCGGGATCCAGCAACGTGTTCATCGCGTGCGGCAGCGAGTCGATGAGTTGCTCGGGCCGCGTGATGCGGTCGAAAAAGCGCGAAACGGGCTTAAAGCAATCATTGGCCGAGACTGTGCCGTCGGCAAAACTCTCGATCTGCTGCAGCACCGGGTCCGGGCCGCGCGTGGCAAAGACATCTCCCGGGAGAAATAACACGGGCAGTCGATTGGCATGCGCCAGCGCAGCCGCGGTCACCATGTTGGTGGCGCCGGGTCCTATGGAACTGGTGCAAATCATCGCGCGCTGCCGTCGAGTCTGTTTTGCAAAGGCGATGGCAGCGTGGGCCATGGCCTGTTCGTTGTGGGCTCTATACGTGGGTATTTGATCCTGCGCCGCATGCAGCGCTTCGCCGAGGGCGGCGACATTGCCGTGGCCGAAAATGGCCCAAGCGCCCGCAAAATATCGGACTTCTGTGGCAGGCGCGGCGACATACTGGCTCGCCAGGTATCGAATCGCCGCTTGCGCGGCCGAGCACCGAACCGTTTTCATGTTGCAACCACCGCGCGCGCGCCACGCCACGCGTTTACCAACGTCGAGAATCTGGCCGCCATCGCCTCGATGGCTGCGCTGTCGCTCATCGAATCCGCCAGCCACGCGCGCGCCACATCGTGGAAAACGCTTCGACCGATTGCGAAACCCTTCACAACTTCAAACGGTGCGGCGGCTGTGAAGCAGGCGATGAGCTCGGCCTCGGACGCCGCCTGTCCCAACAGCAGCACGCCGCGGCACAGCGGATCCTGTTGGGTAATCGTAGCTTGAATGGCACGCCAATGGGCGGCGCTGCCGCTTGGGGCGAGTTTCCACCAGTCGGGACGCATGCCCAGCGCGTACAGGCGCTCTAGCGCGCGAGCGGTTGTATTTGAATCGGCCGGCATCCCTGTCGGCAGGATGATTTCGAGCAGCCATTCGTGGCGCGTCTTGCGGCAGGCATCGGAGAGGCGCATAAGCTGGCGCTCTTGTCGCTCGCGCAACTCCGACGCATCGTCCGGATGATAGATCACGAGACATTTGACCACCTGATTGAGCGGCCAGGTCGCTATCTCGGCCGCGACGTCGGCGGAACCCTCGAATTCGAGCGGTCGTGATTGCGGAATTTCGATGGGTCGACCGATCCAATAGGGTAAGTCCGCGGCCTCGGTGAGCGCCTCGAAACCGTAGCGCCCGTCGAGCAGCACACCGAAGCGCCCGTCTCGGCCGGCGGCGGCATCCAAAGCGCGCAAGCCCAAGGTCTTGAACTGGGAAATGCGCTTGCGCGCCTGGGCGAGGGAGCTTGCCAGCTCTTCAAACTGGCTGCGGTGATCGATCGCCAACACCGTCAACTCTGGATACTGGCGCCGGCGCGTCGACGCCCAGTGCACATGGTCCAAATGGTGAACAAAAGCGTCGGCGCGGCGATCTTCAGCCGACAAGAAGAGCTGCAATTCAGCCCAAGTCGGCATCGCGGGTGCGCAGCCATGGCGGGTAACCACGATGGCGCCGCAGGCGTTGCCAAATCGGCAGCATTCTGCGAGCGCTTCACCGCGCAGCCAGCCGCGCAGGAAGCCGCCCATGAACGCATCGCCCGCGCCGAGAACATTCAGCACGTCGACTTTAAATCCGGGCACGACCAGGCCTTGCTCAATCGAGTCAGGGATCTCGCCCGCGAAGGCCACGCAGCCTCGGTCCCCGCGCTTGCAAATCAGGATTGCCGCAGTTCGCATTCTTACGTTGCGGATCGCAGCCATGGTGTCCACGGATCCGCCTAGGATGCAAAACTCTTCCTCGGTACCGATCACCAAATCGCACGAGCGCAGCACGCTCTGCAGGCATTCGGTCACCCTCGCATCGGACACGAAGCGGTTTTCGCCGAGATCCTTGGAGGTCAGCCCCCACAACACCGGACGATAGTCGATGTCGAACACCACCCGCCCGCCATGGGCCTTCACCTGCCGCGCTGCCGCCATGCTGGCGGCGAATACGCTCGGGGTGGACAGGTGAGTACCGTTAATCAGCACCGCTCGCGCGGCAGCCAGCAACGCCGGATCGAGATCCTGCTCGCAGAGCGCCATGTCGGCGCAGTTTTCGCGATAAAAAATAAGTGGGAATGTCTCGCGATCGCGGATCCCGAGCACCACGAGGGCCGTCAAACGATTGGGATCGGTGTGCACGCCGCGCACATCCATGCCTTCGCGCGTCAGCTCGTCGCGGATGAAGCGTCCCATATGATCGGCGCCGACCCGCGTCACCAGGCCCGATCGCAAACCGAGCCGTGCCGCGGCGATGGCGGCGTTCGCCGGACTGCCGCCTACATACTTCGCGAATGAACCCATATCTTCGAGCCGCCCGCCAATCTGCTCGCCGTACAAGTCCACGCTCGAGCGGCCAATGGCAATCAGATCAATGGTGTTATCCGGGAGCGGCAAGATCTCTCGCAACGTAAAGGGGGTGATTCATTATACTTCCAGAACCGCAGGATCATGGTTGTGGAGCCGCAATGTACAATGTCGCCGTATTTGGGGCGGGTCGGATTGGACAAATACACGCCCGCAACGCCGCCAAT
>DASYIN010000030.1:0-6316 GCA_035997505.1 Steroidobacteraceae bacterium
CACCGACAGCGCCTGCGTTGCGCGCCGTCGAGAATATTCGCGGCGCATTGAGGTATTCGGCGTCGAGATCGTCGTTGCTCCGCATCGGTGCCGTCTCAATGAGCACCCACCGTCCGGGTAGCTTGTCCTTGAATCTGGCGAAATCAGAATCCTCGCCTACCCCAACCGACGCAACTTCCGCTTCGATACCGGCAGCGCCGGTTCCGGAAGTAAATGGCATTGCGGCGACTGCGAGCTTTCGACTGTTTGGTCGAATGACTGCACCGAGCTCGGCGCCAGGCAGCCAGAGAATCGGGACGGTGTACGGTTCGCTGCGGACGTTTACCAGTCCTGCTGCCCGAAATTTATCGATGCCCCAAACGATTGCTTGACTGAGCGCTGCGGAACCAGACGGACGGCCACCAACATCATCAGTTAGCTCCTCAAGGTCGCTAAGAACCGATGTCGAACCTAAGGCACGTCCGATAATCTCAGGAGCGGGATCATTTCTGCTTACCGGACTCGCGAAGGCGAGTAATGGCAGCAAGTAAGCGACACAGCACGCAACGAGACGACTCATGCTTTCCTCGCGACCGATGAAATTTGCGAATTTCCAAGCAGAAGCAGCTCCGCGCTGGATACTAGTGCATGGGGCGAACGTCTGCCAGTTCCCGTCCAATCGAGTCTAATCTCACAGATATCCAGCCGCGGCTAGGGTTTGGCGGCGGATACGATGTGATCCGCGAGATCCGCGTAGTTGCCGTCGAAATGATGGCCGCCCTTGACCTTCACGATTTTGAATTTATTGGGATCCAATTTCGGACACAGCGAGTCGTGCTCGTCTTCTCCGTAGATGCAGAGCACGGGCATGCCGCTGATATTGTTCACTTCAGGCAGCGTTTCAGGACCGGAGTTATCATCCGCAATCCAGCTGCTGACATGAAACTCAAATAGGGCGTGCTCGGACATCCCCAAGACAGCCATCAGGGACACGACGGCCTTGGTCGGCGCCGGCAGCCGATTCACGGCAAAGGGCAACACATCGGCGCCCTGTGAGTAGCCGATCAGCAGCACGCGTTTCTTGCCGAAGTGTGCCAGGTAGTACCGAATGAGACGATCCGTGTCGGTTGCCACTCCCTGCGGCGTGCGCGCCGTCCAGTAGTAGCGCAGGGAATCCAAACCCACGACCGCGATACCCTTCGCGGTCAAGGCAGCAGCAATGTCTTGATCGATCCCGGCCCAGCCGCCATCGCCCGACATCATGATGGCGAAGGCATCGGAAGGCGCAGTGCCGGGCTTCGCGGCGACCTCGACCACAGGCAGATCGCCCAACTCAGCGGGCGGCGCGATGGCGCGATTCGAATTTGCCGTTGCCAGCTTGGCAAATGCGGCGCTGATGGATTGATCGCTCACCTGCGGCAGCGTCGCGATGGCCGCGCCATGCACTCGGGAAACAAAATCGCGGGCGGCCGCGGCGGGGCAGGTCGAATCCTCGGAAGCTTGCAGCGTCACCCAGGGGTTGCTCAAGGATTTGAGCGGCTTGAGGTCAAGGCCCAAGCCTCGGCCGGCGTGCGTCATCTCGGGGCCGGATCCCTTGCAAAGCGGCTTGTCCATATTCAAGTGCGGGCAGAAACCTACGCTCAGTGCGCCGGCGAAGGTGTCCTTGGGCGCCTGCGCCAACACCGCATAGGCCATGCTGCCGCCGGAACCGACCCCGACAAGAAGCGGCGCAAGGTAAGTTGAGTTGTGCGAATAGGCTTGCACGAAGTGGCTCAAATTCTCGAGGTCCCCGTCGGGGAAAACGCAGTCGCTGCCGTCCGCCTCGAGCACGGCTTTGAATTTCTTCAAGTCGATGCCGACCACCATGGCGCCATCTTGAGCGAGTCGGGCAGCGAGCGCGTCGGCGCGGCGATTCCAGCCCTCGTCGCCGGACAGCAATAACGCGAAGCTCGTAGCTTGTGCCGCGGGGCTGTAGACCACGAGATCCTTGAAACGGCCATGGCTCAAGTGCAGAGGATCCGCTGCTGCCATTTCGCCGAACAGCGTTAATGCCGTCACAAAAAGGAAAGATTTCATCGGTTGGTCACACTTGCCGCTCAAAATGAACGCGAATGACTACGATTGACCTCGTGTACGTCAATGCGGGAGGCGGGCATCGCTCGGCGGCCGTCGCCCTCGAGATGGCGATTCGCGAGCAATGCCGAGACTGGCAGGTCAGGCTGGTCAATTTGTTCGAAGTCCTCGATCCGCAAGACGTCTTTCGCAGAACCACCGGCGTCAAACCGGAAGATTACTATAACGTGCGTCTGGCGCGCGGCTGGACCTTGGGTCTAGCGCAGGAACTGCGCATTCTGCAGATGCTGATCCGCCTGAGTCATAAATCCTTGGTCGCGCAGTTGCGCCGCCATTGGCAGGGAAGCAGCCCCGATTTGGTGGTATCGCTGGTGCCGAACTTCAATCGCGCCATGTATCAGGCGTTGGGCATGGCGTGCCCGCTGACCCCGTACGCGACCATCCTCACCGATCTGGCGGACTTCCCGCCGCACTTTTGGATCGAGCCCAGCCAAGCGCAGCACTTCATCTGCGGCACGCCGCGCGCGGTCGCGCAGGCGCATGCCGTGATGAGCCCGGACGCAACCGTTCACGAAACCTCGGGGATGATCATCAGTCCGAATTTCTACCGCGACTTGAAGCTGGACCGGTGCGCCGAAATGCGCAAATTGCAGCTCGACCCGGATCGCCCCACCGGCATGGTGATGTTCGGAGGCCATGGATCGCGGGTGATGCGCGCAATTTGCAAGCGGCTCGATGATGTGCAGCTCATTTTGGCGTGCGGTCACAACGTCGTCCTGGCCGAGCAACTGCGCGCGATGCGCGCCTCGGCACCGCGCGTCGTGGTGGGTTTCACGTCGAAAATAAGCTCTCTCATGCAGCTTTGCGATTTCTTTGTCGGCAAGCCGGGTCCCGGCAGCATCAGCGAAGCCATTCAACAGGGATTGCCCGTCATCGTGGTGCGCAATGCCTGGACCATGCCCCAGGAGCGCTACAACACCGATTGGGTGGAGGAAAATGCCGCGGGCGTCGTGCTGGATTCCTTCAAGAGCATTCGCTCAGGCGTCGCGCAGGTCGAGGATCACATCGAACTGTACCGCGCCAGCGTCAGGCGCATCCAGAATCGCGCCGTGTTTGAAATTCCAGATATTCTGGAGCGAATACTAGCGGCGCCGGCTAGGGTTGGCGTCGATCTCTCCCAGCATCTCCGATCCTCCGAGAGCCTGCATTTGTCCTAGGATCCAATCGCGCCGCTGCTCCACGTAGGCGGACGGCGCTGCGGCTAAGAGCCGCTGCGGATTGGGCAGGACGGCCGCCAGCACGGCGGAGTCGCTGCGGGTCAGGTCAGCGGCGGATTTGTGGAAAAAGCGCTCCGCAGCGACCTCGGCGCCGTACGTGCCATAACCGAATTCGGCGATGTTCAAGTAGATCTCCAGGATGCGCCGCTTGGGCAAGCACGCCTCGATCAGCACCGTAAAGTAGGCTTCCAACCCCTTGCGAAAATAGCTGCGGCCCGACCACAGGAACATATTCTTCGCAACCTGCTGGCTGATCGTGCTCGCGCCGTGGATGCGGTGACTGTGCTGATTCATCTCGTAGGCCTTCTCGATGGCCTCGACATCAAATCCCCAGTGCTCGGGAAATTTCTGATCTTCCGATGCGACGACGGCCAGCGGCAGGTTCGGCGAAATCTTGTTCAGGTCCGCCCAACGATGGCGGGACACGTAGCTCTTGTCGTGCTTCGACCACGCCGCCATTTGAGTCTCGGCCATGTAGGCGCTGAACGGCGGGTTCACCCAGCGCAGCAGCGCCACCGTGCCGGCGCTGAGCGCAACACACAGTACTATCAATCCAAATAGCGACCATACGAGCCGCCGTAGGAATGATTTCTTCTGCGCCACGTGCGTTATTTCTTAACGTGTCGCACGCTTTTCATGGTTACCGCCTCCACCGGCACATCATCGAATCCGCGCTTCTTCCCGGTCTCCACCGCCGCGATTTTGTCGACGACATCCATGCCCTCGGTCACCTTCGCAAATACCGCATAGCCGAAGTTGCCGCGCGAGTGGTCGAGAAAATCATTGTCCTTCAGATTGACGAAAAACTGCGATGTGGCGCTGTTGATGTCGTTGGTGCGCGCCATCGACAGAGTTCCGCGCTTGTTCTTCAAACCGTTGTCGGCCTCGTTTTTGACCGGCGCCTTGGTTTTCTTTTGCGACATGTCTTCCGTAAACCCGCCGCCCTGGATGACGAATCCCGGAACGATGCGGTGAAAGATGGTGCCGTCGAAGAAGCCCTCGTCGATGTAGCGGGTGAAATTGGCGACCGATTCCGGCGCCTCCTTCTCGAACAGCTCAATGGTGAAGTCGCCCAGGGTGGTTTCGAAGCGGATCATGGAGGTTCCTAGTGTTGTGTATGAACGCCCAGCGTAACGCGGGGTCTGCCTGAAAAGTCGGGAAACGTGCGAATCGACGTGAAGCCGTGCCGTTCGAGCATCTGCGCGACTTCCCGCGCTTGCGTTAATCCATGCTCGAGCGCCAGCCAGCCCTGCGGGTGAAGGTGTTCCGGCGCCTGCGCAATGATGGCGGTGAGGGCCTCGAGGCCGGTGGGTCCCGGGCTCAACGCCATGACGGGTTCCGCGGACAGAGACTTAAGCGCGGGATCGGTCGCCGAAACGTACGGCGGATTGGCGGCGATCAAATGAAATCGCTCGCCGGGCACGGCGTCAAACCAGCTGCCCAGGCGCCATTGAATGCGTGGCAGCTGTAAAGCCTGCGCATTGTGCCGGGCAACCTCAAGAGCGCCCGGCGAGAGATCCACGGCGGTAATCGCCCACCGCGGCCGCTCGTGAGCCAGCCCTAATGCGATGGCGCCGCTGCCGGTGCCCAAGTCGAGCACCGAGCAGGCTTCGTCGCGGGGCAACAAGGCCAAGGCCTGCTCGAGCAGGGTTTCGGTTTCCGGCCTGGGAATCAGCACCGCTGGCGACACGCGAAGCGGCAAGGACCAAAATTCGCGGCGGCCCGTGAGATATGCCACCGGTGTGCCGCCGGCACGCTGCCGGATGAGGTCCGCGTAGGCGCTTTGTTGGTAGGACTCAAGCGGTTCGTTGGCGCGCGCGATCAGAGCGGAGCGGGGCAGCCCCAGCACGGTCGAGAGGAGAATTTCCGCATCGAGGCGCGGCGAGTCGCTGTGCGCGTCGAGTCTTAGCGCGGCGCTCTTGACGATGTCTGCAATCGTGGCCTGCGTACTCATTCGACTTGGTGCGCCAGCTCCTCGGCTTGGTGCTCCTGATTGAGCGCGCGCACCAACTCGTCGAGGTTGCCGTTCATGACGTCATCGAGCTTGTACAGGGTGAGATTGATGCGATGGTCGGTCACGCGCCCTTGAGGAAAATTGTAGGTGCGTATGCGCTCGGATCGATCGCCCGAGCCAACCTGGAGCTTGCGCGACTGCGCCTGGGCGCTTTGCTGCTTCTCGCGCTCCGCGGAAAGCAGCTTGGCCTTGAGCAGGGACATGGCGCGCGATCGATTCTTGTGCTGCGAACGCTCATCCTGGCATTCCACGACGATGCCGGTCGGCAGATGCGTGATGCGAATGGCCGAGTCCGTCTTGTTAACGTGCTGACCGCCGGCGCCGGAGGAACGATAGGTATCGACGCGCAGCTCCGCCGGATTCAAATCCACCGCCTCGACTTCTTCCAGTTCCGGCAGGATCGCGACGGTGCACGCCGAGGTGTGAATACGGCCCTGCGCTTCGGTGGCCGGCACGCGCTGTACGCGGTGCGTGCCGGATTCAAATTTGAGCAGCGAATAGGCGCCGCGCCCGATCACGCGGCTGATGATCTCCTTGTAGCCGCCGTGTTCGCCGGGGCTTTCGCTCAAGACCTCGACACCCCAGCCCTTTGACTCGGCGTAGCGGGCGTACATGCGAAACAGATCGCCGGCAAAGATGGCGGCTTCGTCGCCCCCGGTACCGGCGCGGACTTCCAGGAAGATGTTGTTGTCGTCGTGCGGATCCTTCGGCACCAGCAGGTGCTGCAGCTCGAGTTCCTCGCCCAGAAGGCGCGGAGTCAAGTCCGACAGTTCTTCTTCCCCCATGGTGCGGGTAGCAGGGTCCTTGTCGGCCGCCAATTCCCGGGCGGTTGCCGCATCGCCCTCGAGCGCCAGGAAACGGCGGTAGCGGCCGACCAAATCCTCCAGCCGCGAATACTCCATGGAGAGTTCGCGGAACTGGTTTTGCTTGGAAATGACGCCGGCATCTGACAGCAGACGGCTGATTTCCTCGA
>DASYIN010000031.1:0-9922 GCA_035997505.1 Steroidobacteraceae bacterium
CAATTCACGCGGAGAGCCAACCGGGGCGGTATTGGGCGTGCTCAACATGCTCAATAAAATGATCAAGGAAGAAGCTCCCGAGCGTATCGCCGTGGTGTTCGACGCACCCGGCCGCACCTTTCGAGACGATCTGTTCGAGCAGTACAAAGCCCACCGCACGCCGATGCCGGACGACCTTCGAGCGCAAATTCAGCCTCTGTACGATGTGGTGAGCGCCATGGGCGTGCCGCTGCTGCGCGTCGCGGGTGTTGAAGCGGATGACGTGATCGGCACGCTTGCAAAGCAAGGCGCGGATGCGGGCTTCAAGGTGCTGATCTCCACAGGCGACAAGGACATGGCGCAATTGGTGGGCCCGAATGTTGAGTTGCTCAACACCATGAGCAACACTCGGCTCGATCGCATCGGCGTCAAGGCGAAGTTCGATGTGTTTCCGGAACAGATCGTCGACTACCTCGCGCTGGTCGGCGACACCTCCGACAATATTCCCGGCATCACCAGTGTGGGTCCGAAGACCGCGGCGAAGTGGCTGAATCAGTATCAGACGCTCGACGCCTTGGTCGCGCATGCGGCCGACATCAGCGGCAAGGTCGGCGAAAATTTGCGCAACGAACTGACGATGCTGGAGCTGTCGCGCAAGCTTGCGACCATCGATACCGGTTTGGGGCTCGAGGTGACTGCGGAACAGTTGAGTCCCGGCGCGCCCGACGTGCCGCGGCTGCGCGAGCTATACACGCGGCTGGAACTGCGCGCGCTGCTGAAATCCCTGGGTGCGGAAGCCGAAACCGCCGCTGGCGGCGCTGCAGAAATCGACGTCGTCATTGCCGAGACGACGAGCCCAAGCGGCGCCGAGATCGCTGCGGTTGCATTGGTCAGTACACCCGCGCCGCGCGACTACCACCGGGTCATGTCGGAACAAGAGCTCGACATATGGCTCGATAAACTTAAATTGGCGCCGCTCATTTCATTCGATACCGAAACCGACAGCCTGGACTACATGCGCGCGCAGATCGTGGGCGTTTCGTTCGCGGTCGCCCCGGGGGAAGCGGCGTACGTGCCGGTGGGCCACGACTACGCGGGCGCGCCGCATCAGCTCGATCGCGCCAAAGTGCTGGCCGCGCTCAAGCCCGTGCTCGAGGACTTGACCAAGGCCAAGCTCGGTCATCATTTGAAGTTCGATGCGCACGTGCTGGCGAACTATGACATCGCGCTCAACGGCCAGCGCTTCGATTCCATGCTGGAATCCTACGTGCTGAACAGCGTCGCGACGCGCCACGACATGGATGCGAGCGCCATGAGATATCTCGGCGTCAAAACAATTCACTTCGAAGATCTTACCGGCAAGGGCGCGAAGAGAATTTCTTTCAATCAAGTGGACGTCGATCGGGCCGCGGAATATTCGGCCGAGGATGCGGACATCACGCTGCAGCTGCATCAGGCCATTTGGCCGCAAATAGAGACCGTCCCGACCTTGAAATTTGTCTACGAGAACATCGAGCAGCCGCTGGTGCCGGTGCTGTTCCGCATGGAGCGCGCGGGCGTGCTCGTGGACCGCGCCCTGCTCAAGGCACAGAGCGCGGAGCTGGCGGCGCGCATGATGGAAATTCAGGCGCTGGCGCACAAGGAGGCCGGCGGCGCTTTCAATTTGGAATCACCCAAGCAGCTGCAGGAAATCCTGTTCGGCAAGCTCGGGATTCCCGTGATGCGCAAGACGCCGACCGGCCAACCTTCGACCGCGGAGGACGTGCTCGAGGAGCTCGCCGAGACCTACCCGCTGCCGAAGTTGATTCTGGAATATCGCGGCATGGCGAAGCTCAAGTCGACTTACACCGACAATCTTCCGCTGCAGATCAATGAGTCGAGCGGACGCATTCATACTTCTTATCACCAAGCGGTGGCGGCCACCGGCAGGCTCTCGTCGCAGGATCCCAATCTGCAAAACATTCCGATCCGCACGCAGGAAGGACGGCGGATTCGCCAGGCGTTCATCGCGCCGCCCGGCCACTCGCTCGTTGCGGCGGACTACTCGCAGATCGAATTGCGCATCATGGCGCATCTATCGGGCGATCCGGCCCTGCTCCGCGCCTTCGCCGAGGATCGCGATGTGCACCAGGCGACCGCCGCGGAAGTGTTCAGCACGCCGTTGGATCAAGTCACCGCCGATCAGCGGCGCTCCGCGAAAGCCATCAATTTCGGACTCATGTACGGCATGTCCGCATTCGGATTGGCCCGTCAATTGGGGATCGGCCGCGGCGATGCCCAAAAATACATGGATCTTTATTTCGAACGCTATCCCGGCGTAAGACGCTATATGGAAGAAACGCGCCGCCAAGCCCGCGAAAAGGGCTATGTGGAAACTGTGTTTGGCCGCAGGCTTTATTTGCCGGAAATTCAATCTCGCAACGCTGCACTGCGCCAATACGCAGAACGGAGCGCCATCAACGCGCCCATGCAGGGCACCGCCGCCGACATCATCAAGCGCGCCATGATCGAGGTGGACTCTTGGCTACAAAGCTCGCGGGTCGCGGCTCGCCTAATCATGCAGGTGCACGACGAGCTGGTACTCGAGGTTTCCGATGACGCGATCGAGACACTTGTAGGACAAATACGGACACACATGATCCGCGCAGCGGATTTATCCATCCCGCTGAAGGTGGATGTAGGGGTTGGCCGCAATTGGGACGAGGCGCATTAAACCGCGTGCGCTAGCGCAAAAATAGGCGCAATATTCGAATAACGAACGTTGTTCCGCTGCGGAACGCAGCCGATAAAAAAATGGCTCTCAAAGGACTGGAACTTTCGCGCACTGTCCCCATCTAACCAATTGAGCGTTTAAGACGCTCCTCGCTCTTCTCCCTGAGCGAGCATGACCCGGTTTGTCATCCCCATGCCGGGTTGGTCTGCCCCGATGGTTGCCACAAGCGTCCATCGGGGCTTTTTTATGCGCCGTTCAACCAGTGATCCATCACCTCGCGCGCCTCCTCGATGCCTTGGTTGTTATGCGCCGAGAAGAGTTGCGCGGATACCGCAGCGTCCGCTCCAGCGGCCACAGTTTCCCGCAACACTCGCAGTGAATCTTGCCTGTTCAGTTTGTCTGCTTTTGTCAACAAGACATGTGCAAAGCGGTTTCTTGCAAGTATCCACTCGAGCATCGCGACGTCTTGAGCACCGAGGCCGCGCCGGCTGTCGACGATCAGCATCAATCCCACCAGCGATTCGCGCACGTTGAAATAGTGTTCCATCAAGGCCAGCCACTTCAGGCGCACACGCTCGGGCACCTTGGCGAACCCGTATCCCGGCAGGTCCACCAGGCGCCGTTCGGGTGCCAGCTCGAAGAAGTTAATGAGCTGGGTGCGGCCGGGCGTGCGACTGACGCGAGCGAGCCCGGCGCGCTGGGTGATGGAATTGATGGCCGTGGACTTGCCCGAGTTGGAGCGTCCCGCGAAGGCGATTTCCCGGCCGGAATCCACGGCAAGCTGATGCGCTTCTGCCGCGCTGGTCATGAATTTCACGTTCGAATAGGTCGTCATGGCCGCCGGCGGGACGCAAATTATTGACTCTAGTGTACAATTTAGGGTTGACAGCGGGTCACATTAAAATGGGGTATCAGGGCGTCATGAAGCGGCTTTGGATTCTCGCGGCGACAATTTCCGGCATTCTGGTCTCGACTGCGGCACTCCCGGAGCCCAGCGTTGAAGCGGGTGCCACGAAGGCGGCAACCTGCCAAGCCTGTCACGGAGCCAACGGCAACAGCACGAACGCGGAATGGCCCAGCCTCGCCGGTCTTGGCGCCGACTACATCGCCGATCAGCTGAATAACTTCAAGACCGGCAAGCGTGCGAGCCCGGTCATGATGCCCATGACGGCGAATTTGACGACCAACGATATGGCGGATTTGGGCGCATATTTCGACAGCCTGACCAACACCGGTCTGGAAGCCGACCCGTCCTTCTGGGCAGCGGGAGAGAAGCTGTACCGAGGCGGCGATCAGGTGCGCGCCATTCCCGCGTGCGGGGCCTGCCACGGTGCGACCGGCAAAGGCAACGAGCCTGCAAAATTTCCAGCTCTGCGCGGCCAGCAATCGGGCTATGTCGTAAAGCAATTGAATGACTATGCGTCGGGCACTCGCACGACGGGGCCGAACGGCATCATGCAAACCATCGCCAAGCGCCTGTCTCCCGACGACATTCGCAACCTCGCGTCGTACCTCCAAGGAATACGCTGATGCAAGTTCGCGCGCTGCCGTTGCTATTGGGACTTGGCATTGCGCTGGCGTTGACGGCTTGCGGCCGCCAGGAGCCTTCGGGACTTGCGCCCGCAAAAGCTCCTGCGCCGGCGACTCCACCGGCCGTGAACACCACGGCCGCTGCGGTTCCCGGTAAGACGGCCGCGGACGCCTCCAAGCCCCTGACCATGACACGTCTCAACGAAGACGGCTCCGAATCGGTCGAGGAACTCCCGGGCGACACCAAATCGCAGAATAAATTGCTGGCGGCAGTGGCATCGACCGTGGCCGCAGCGACATCCAGCACGCCGGCTGCAGCGGCGGGCGCCCAATGGCAGGAAGGTGTGAATTACACCCGCGTGGTTCCGGCGCAGCCCACCAATGTCGCCGCCGGGCAGGTCGAGGTGCTGGAATTTTTCTGGTATGCATGCCCGCATTGCTATGCGCTCGAGCCCACCGTCGCGGCGTGGCTCAAGTCCAAGCCGGCCTACGTCACGTTCACGCGCGTGCCGGTGGAGTGGAACGAAGGCCACCGATCCTTGGCGCGGCTTTATTACGCGCTCGAAGGCATGGGCAAGCTGAACGACGAGCACAACGAAATATTCAAGGAAATTCAGGTGAACGGCGATCCGCTGATCGGAGCTGATCCCAACAACGTGGCCACCGCGGAGCGCCTGCAAGTGGCATTCATCAAAAAGCTGGGCCTCTCCGAAGCGGACTTCGGCAAGGCGTATCACGACATGAACGTCGAAACGGCGATGCAGCGGGCTGATCAACTGGGGCAACGCTATCGCATTACCGGGGTTCCCTCGTTCGTGATCAACGGCAAGTACGTCACCGACTTGAGCATGGCGGGCGGCAGCCCCGATAAACTGATATCGCTGATCGGCGATCTGGCCGCGCAAGAGCACAAACACTAGCCTGCCCAGATGGGCACCGGACGCCTCGAAGCATTCAGCGATGGCGTCATCGCGATCATCATCACCATCATGGTGCTGGAGCTCAAAGCGCCCCATGGCGCCGGATTTGAGGCGCTGCTCACCACGATTCCGGTTTTTTTGAGCTATGTGCTCAGCTTCGTCTATGTGGGGATTTACTGGAACAATCACCACCATATGCTGCACGCGGCCGAGCGGGTCAGCGGCGCAGGCCTCTGGGCGAATCTGCATCTGTTGTTCTGGTTGTCGCTGATCCCATTCGTCACCGCTTGGATGGACGAAAACCTCTGGTTGCCGGCACCCGTCGCGCTCTATGGAATGGTGCTGTTGATGGCGGGGATTGCGTATTTCATTCTGGCGCGCGTCTTGATCCGGGATAACGGTCCGGACTCCAAATTGGCGCAGGCATTCGGCAGGGACCTCAAAGGCCGAATATCCATTGCGCTATACGTGGCCGGCATCGTGCTGTCGCTGTGGCACTCGTGGCTGGCCGTGACAATTTACGTTCTTGCGGCGATCATGTGGATCATTCCCGACCGGAGGATCGAAAAATGATGCGCACCCATACCGGCGGCTGCCATTGCGGGCGGGTACGCTTTGAAGTCACCGCGCCGGCTGCGATCGTCGTGGATGAATGCGATTGCTCGATGTGCCGCAAATTCGGATTCTTACATCTGATCGTGCCTGCCGAGCGCTTCAAATTGTTGAGCGGAAAAGAGGCGCTGACCACGTATGCGTTCAATACGGGGGTGGCGAAGCACTACTTTTGCGCCAACTGCGGAGTGAAATCGTTTTACGTGCCGCGTTCGCACCCTGATGGCATCAGCGTCAACGCGCGCTGCATCGACGACGGCAGCATCGAATCCATGTCCGTGAGACCGTTCAACGGACGCGAGTGGGAAACGGGCCTCGCGCAATACCGTCCGCCTGACGGCGAATAATGCTTTACACATCGCAGCGCGTTCGCGACATAACGGAGAAATCTGGCCGCGTTATGTTGTGACCCGCCACACGCCGATCCTTCACGCGCAAAACTATGCGTGTGATGAAGGATCATTCAGGCATGCCAGAAGTGGAACCGGTCATCGGCACGATCTGCCCGCAAACGCAGCCTCGTTGCGGCGGCCTTCGCGAACATACGCTGATGGCATTCACGTTCATCAGCTGCGTGTGCGGCGGTGAGGCGCTCGCCAAAGATCGGACTCCCGGCTCTGAAGGGCCTTTCAAACCAGGCGCGGAATCCTCGGCGTTCTTTGCTTTGCCGGTACCGATCAATGAGCCGCGGGCGTTTTCGGCGACGGTGGTACTTGTCGATGAGCCCCGGGCATTTTCGTTGATGGTGGCACCTATCGATGAACCTCGTGCGTTCTCTGCGACGGAATTTCGGCCGCGAAGGCAGAGCCTGAGCGGCGCTGACCCGGCCAGACACGAGACTTCCTTCATCGACGCGCCGATGATGGACACATCGGTTGCACGCCAATGGCGGGAATCCAAATCTCAGGATCGGGTGCGCTTGTTGACGCTGTGGCGCAGCAGCGTGAGTTCCGTGTCCCTGCAAGCGGGCAAGCACGGCATGCCCTCCTTGCAGTGGAGCACGCCGTGGATGCACCGCGATGTGGCCTCGAGGGGATTATTCGACCGCTTTCTCACCGTGTCGCCGCGCAGCGGCGGCTCCCGCGGTAATGTGCCGCGGCAAACCGGCACATTCGCGGCGAGCAAGCCGGCGGACTTGAGCGCCTCCCTCAAGACCCAGTAGGCGCGAAAGCGCTGACGCTTACGGGGCGAGGACCGCTGCGGTGTAGCGGCGGAAAAAGCTGTCCTGCTTCCATTGCGGCCGTTTGGCATCATTGGCCACTTCGATGGTCAGCGCCCGGATGATTTCTTCGTAGCCTGCGGCAGTAGCCAAGTCGACCGGCTGATTGGCATCGTCCGAGGGTGCGTGATAGCGCTCGGTGCGCCACGACTTCAGAGCGGCAGCCTCGGGCGAGCCGGGCACGGCGCCCACGTCGATCATGACGGACGGAACGCCATGCCGCACAAAATTATATTGATCGCTGCGAATGAACACGTTGAGAAGCGGCAACGGGTCGGCCTGGATGGCCACTTTCAGCTGCTCGCCGACCTGCGCCGCGCGGTCGCCCAAATCGGACTCGGCAAGGCCGTAGACGGTGAGGACCTTGAGCGGCACGATGGGCAGAAACATGTCGGTATTGATGTCGGCAATCATGGATTTTGCCGGGACCGTCGGATGCTCCGCAAAATACTTGGATCCCAACAGGCCCTTCTCCTCGCCCGTGACCCATACCAGCAGCACCGAGCGCTTGAGCTGGGTGATGGGTTGCTTGAGCGATCTCGCGATGTCGAGAAGCAGCGCGCTGCCCGAGCCATTGTCCATCGCGCCGTTGTAAATGCGATCGCCGTTGATCGGCTCGCCAATGCCGACGTGATCGATGTGAGCGGAAAGCACGACGTTTTCACTCTTGAGTGTGCGGTCGGTTCCAGGGATGCGCGCGACGATATTGGTCGAGTCGACCTCTCTCGAATGCGTCGCCGTCGTGGCGCTCACGGACACCTTCAAGGCAAAGTGCGGCAGCGGTTTGCGGTCTTTGCCCAAGGCGGCGAGCTCCTCGAACGTATGCCCGGTTCCTTGCAGGAGCAGGTCGGCATGCGCGGGATTGAACGCGACTGCGAGCTTTGAGCCGGAAGTCTCGTCGAACTCAGGCCCGATCAAGTCCATGCTCGGGTGATTGCGGTTCAGCGACGATCTCGCCCAGGGGAGGTCCATGGAGGCGGGATTCTGTATCTGGATGACGCCGATGGCGCCGGCGGCTTTCAGCGCCTTCCAGCGTTCGGCGCGTGATTGATAGTGCGCGCTCAACGCCGATGGCACGTCGGCGGGGGAACCTGTGAGAATCACGGCCACCTTGTTCTTCAGGTCGAGACCGGCAAAATCGTTGTAGTTCTTCTCCGGGATGTTGAGACCGTAGCCCACGAATACCAGAGCTGCATTAACCTTCGGGGCTAGTGGATATCGCGTGGAGAAGTACGCCTCCTCTCCTAACTTCAGGGTTTGGGCTTGCCCCCCTTGAACCAGCGCCAGTTGGCAGTGCGCTTCATCGATCTCCACGGTTCGCAGCTTCACGCTCTGGAAATACCCCTTGGAGCCAGCCGGTTCAACGCCCAGCGCCTTGAGTTTGCCGACGATGTATTCCTGTGCCTGATGTTCGCCCTTGCTGCCGGTGTCGCGACCTTCGTACTTATCGTCGGAGATCTCCTTCACTGTGTCCCACCAGGACTTGCCGTCGAAATTGGGCGCGGCCTGCGCCGTGCAAGCGACGATGAGTAACAACAGTGCCGGTGATCTTCGCGTCATCTTGAAATTCCTCGGGTTTTTATTGTGAGCGGTTCGTAGATTATACCGCGCCGAGTCGTTGTTCTAGCAGGCGCTACCTAAATGGATCGCTCAACTGCAGGGCGCGAATCGCCCACGGAAGCGCTGCTGCAAGCTGTTTTCGTTGTACGCTGCGAACCAGCGGCGCATCGAGGATTTCCGGCTGTCCCGCGCGTGCGGAAATCCCAGGTCGAGTTTTGGATTGGACAGGCATGATGCCGGCCAGTCGATCAGCTTCGCTCAGCCGCCAAACAATCCCACGATCTCGCCGAATGCCAGCACGTGGTCTCTCATGGCTTCCATCACCGAGTCTCGATCACGGGACGTCGCATGAATCTGCGCGACATCGAGCACGTAAAGACGAAATAGATACCGATGCTTGCCGAGCGGCGGACACGGGGGTTTGTAGGCAGCGGCGTCGGATGAGTTGTTGCCGACGTCGATTTTTTCTTGATTCAATTCCGCCGTCATGACCGCGCTCTTGATCTGATGCACGTCGTGGGGGATGTTGTACAGGATCCAATGCGTGAAGGTGCCGAGCCGAAAACGCGGTGATGGTCCATCCCAGTCTGTCGCGATCAGCACGAAGGAGCGCGCATTGTCCGGTACCCCTTCCCAGGAAATCTCCGGCGAAACGCCCTCGCCTTTGCAGGTATAGGAGGCGGGAATGTCGCCGCCCGCGCTGAAGCTGATGCTATGCAAGATAACGGTCTTGGGGAGGGTTGCGTGATACGCCTGATCCGCATCCCGAGCCTTCGCGGCGCGTGTCAGCGAGAATCCGATTACGGCCGCCACCAACACGAGAATTCCGAGAAGTACTATGCCGATAATCTTCACGGCGATAGGGTAGCAAAACTGGCGTCGAATGCGCCGCCAATCCCTTCGGCGCCAACGTGTTACCTATGTGTCCGGTACAAACCGTCACCCATGTGTGCAGAATGGACCGGGCGATCGCCGCCGCCGCGCGGCGTCGTCGAACTTTGTCTATGTCGTGGGTTCGACCGCGGGGCTGTATCGATGTCCAAAGGCTGTGGTGAACATTTTTTTTGAAGTTGGCGCGCCCGGCGGGATTACTCGGCGCTATGCGCCTCGCCCTTCGGGTCGCCCTAAAGGGCGATCGCCGCCGCTGCGCGGCGTCGTCGAACTTTGTTTATGTCGTGGGTTCGACCGACGGGCTGTATCGATGTCCAAAGGCTGTGATTAACATTTTTTTTGAAGTTGGCGCGCCCGGCGGGATTACTCGGCGCTACGCGCCTCGCCCTTCGGGTCGCCCTAAAGGGCGATCGCCGCCGCTGCGCGGCGTCGTCGAACTTTGTTTATGTCGTGGGTTCGACCGACGGGCTGTATCGATGTCCAAAGGCTGTGATTAAC
>DASYIN010000032.1:0-4036 GCA_035997505.1 Steroidobacteraceae bacterium
TATTGGACGGAAAGCGGACATTGGTGGACAAGTGGTCTCGGCCGAACCTGTAGCGAGTGACCCGGACCGGACCTTGGAGTCGCTGGCCGGTTGTAAATTCGTTCACTTGCCTCCTGACTGACCTTCACCGACTGGATATCATGCTTGCAGTCTTGGCCCGAGAGGGATCGGATGCATTCCGTCAATGGAAACGACGCGAGTTCATAACCCTGCTCGGCCGCGCGGCGGCGGCGCGGGCGCAGCAGCGCGAACGGATGCGGCGCATAGGCGTTTTGATGGGCCAAGCCTCCGATGATCCGGTGGCCCAGGCCCGCAACTCACAAGGAGAACAGAATGCGTGCCGCGACCAGGATCGCTCTCGCCACGCTGCTCGTCCTCGCCTTCGTGTCGGAGGTCACGGCTCAAAGCCGTCACCGCGCCGCTCAACGCGGCCGAGCGCCACCGGCTGAATTCCAGCAGCGCTACCCGACCACGAGCCCCGCCGTGAAACCGTTCACGGCCGAGGAGGCGGGCTGGTTCGCCCGCGCGAGCAAGGTCTACTGATCCACATGCCCCGGAAAGTGCTGCAGACGCTGTGCTGGCGTAAGTCGCTGGGCGGATCAACCTCGACCCAGGATCGCTAGTGACGGCATATCATCCGAGAAATCTTGCCCATACTGATAGTAACAAGCGTTCCGAGATGGACTCGCCTCTTCGCTGCTTCGTGCCGTCCTCAAATGCCAGCCTCATTGAATCACCTCGTCGGCGCGGGTGAGCAGCATCGGCGGCACTTCGAGGCCGAGCGCCTTGGCGGTCTTGAGATTGATTGAGAGCTCGTATTTGGTCGGCGCTTGCACTGGAAGGTCCGATGGCTTTGCGCCGCGCAAGATGCGATCGACATACGATGCCGCGCGTCGGTAGAGATCGCCGCGATCCACGCCGTAACACAACAAGCCGCCGGAATTGACGAAATCACGATACGGGTACATCGCGGGCAGGCGATGCCGTGCAGCCAACGCGACAATGAGGTCGCTGTGTCTCGTGGTGGAGGTGTCCGGCAGCACGATGAGCCCGTCGATGCGATCGCGTTCAACCGTGCTGAAACCGCTCTCGATCTCGGCTGCGCTGCGAAAGGGCATCATGCGCAGAGCTATCCCGGAGGCCACCGCGGCGGATTCGATCGAGCGCAACTGCACCCCATTGATGCCGCCAGGGAATGTTTCCGGATTGAGCACCATCGCGACCCGCGTCATCGCGGGCGCAATTTCTTTCAGCAACTCGAGCCATTTGCCGCCGATCGTCGGTTCGAAATTCGTGAAGCCGGTCGAGTTGCCTCCTGGGCGGGGAAAGCTTTCGACAAATCCGCTGCCAACGGGATCGGCGACAACAACGAAGACATTCGGCACCGCGCGTGTCTCGTGCCGCAGCGCAATGGTCGCGGGAGTCGCATGCGTCACGATCACATCCGGATGCTGATTGACCAACTCGGCGGCCTGCGCGCGCATGATACTGGTGTCGCCGGACGGCCACCGCAGGTCGAGACGAAGATTTCGGCCTTCGACCCAGCCGGCTCCCTCGAGTCCCTTTCGAAATGCGGATATCCAGACGCGCCCTTCCGGGTCGCCTTCCGCGATGCCCATGAGGGCGCCGACCAGCCGCACACGATCCGACTGCTGCGCGCGGGCCGCGAAAGGCCATAATGCCCGCCGCCGCGCCACCGAGAAGCGTGATGAACTCGCGCCGTTTCATCTATTTCCCACGAAATGCTCAGAAGCAGGCTGTCTGGCGCAAACATACCACATCGCGCCCAGGCCGTGTGCGAGCATGGATCGCCTAAGAGGCGGCCCGTGAGGTCTGCTGTGGGTCAAAAGCAGACCTCGCGTCGGCACTTAGGAATGTCCGCTTTACATGCCGGATCGGCAGGTTCGTGCCAACCGGACTCAAGCACCGCAGCAACCCACTTCGCCTACTGATCACCTCGTCGGGGCGAGCGAGCAGGGTGGGCTGGATCTCGAGACCGAGCCGCCCTGGCGGCCGTCAGATTGACAATGAGATCGAACTTGGTCGGCTGCTCGACTGCAATGTCGGCAGGCTTCGCCCCGCGCAGAATCGGAGGGCGAGCGACCAACTGTCAAATAGCTATCGGCTATTTGCGCGGTTGAAAGATACCGCATGAGGAAATTCTTCAGAAAATCTCCAAAGAGTTTCCATCAGGGCTGAAGTTCGGCTCCAAGCCTTTCATCCGATCTGCGGCTAAGAACCCGACTGCACGCTAACGCAAGAGACCAACAATCCTGGACATGTCGAATAGTACGGAGACCTTCGTGCGCCAGCCCTTCCCCTCTCTGATAGTCGTCGCGGTGTTGTGTTGGGCGAGCATGTGTATGCCGGCCCTCGCGGAAGGTGTGCTGGGAGCTGGTTCGACGTTTGTGTATCCGGTCTTGGCCAAATGGGCGGAAGCCTACGAGGCCGTGACCGGGGTAAAGATTGACTACCAGGCCGTCGGATCGGGCGCCGGCATCCGGCAGATAAAGAGCAGGACTGTGGATTTTGGAGCTTCCGATGCGCCACTCCGACCGCAAGAACTGGCCGCCGCGGGCCTCATGCAGTTTCCAATTGTCGTCGGAGGCGTGGTGCCAGTGGTGAACGTCGAAGGTATCGGCCCAGGACAGCTTCGATTGACCGGATCCGTGCTTGCGGACATTTATCTCGGCAAGATTACCAAATGGAACGCTGAAGCGATAGGTGATCTCAATCCGGACCTTGCACTGCCCAATCAGGCCATCATTCCGATCCATCGCGCCGATGGGTCTGGTACCACTTTCGTCCTCGCGGACTATCTAGCGCGGGTCAGCGCCAAGTGGAGAGATGAGATTGGAGTGAACACCGCGGTCGAGTTTCCAACCGGGATCGGGGGCAAAGGCAATGAAGGAGTTGCCGGCTTCACAGCTCGGACTAAAGGCGCCATCGGCTATGTCGAACACGCCTACGCGATCCGGAGCAAGCTTGCCTACGTTTCATTGAAAAACCGGGACGGAGAATTCGTTACGCCAGGCAGACAGGCGTTTCAGTCTGCCGTCGCAAACGCCGATTGGGCAGCCGCGCCCGCGTTCTATGCGCCGCTTGCTCACCAGCCCGGCAAGCAGACTTGGCCGATCACCGGCGCAACCTTTGCGCTTATCTACAAGCAACAGCAAAGGCGGCTCACGGCAATCGAGATGCTGAAATTCTTCGACTGGTCATATCGCGCCGGCGCCAAATTGGCAGATGAGTTGCAGTACGTGCCGATGCCCAAAGACGTTGTCCAAATGATCGAAGCGGCGTGGGCTGAAGTGACGGATGCCCGCGGCCAATCGGCATGGATGGAGCCCACTACAGCCAAGCATTGACGCTCAATTGGCTCAGCGCCGTGCGCGCCCGCACATCGGGGGCGCTTCATGGGGCGATGGTCCGGTTAGTGCCAGGAGTGGACTCTTGTCCGGCAAGAAAAAAAGATCATGCCCCCTTCCGCCTGCGCGCAAGCCTAATGTAGCGTTTCCTTGGAGCCGCCATCGGCAGACCTTCACCCAAGGGGACCGCGTCCATGCCCAAACTCTACGAAGCCCTCGCAGAAGCGTTCCTTGCGGAGGGAGTCGACACGCAGTTCGTCCTGATGGGGGACGGCAACATGCACTGGTCCACCGCCTTTGCCAAACTGCCGGGCGTCCATACCGTCCACGTCAGGCACGAGCACGCCACCGTGGCGGCGGCGACAGCATACAACGTCGCCACCGGCAAGGTCGCTGTTGCGTCCGTCACGTGCGGCCCTGGCGTGACCCAGTTGATGACGGCGCTGCCGGCCGCGGTCCGCGGCCGGCTGCCGATGGTGGTGTTCGCCGGCGAGGCGCCGATCAACGCCAAATTCTACAATCAGCACATCGACCAGGCGCCGCTGGTGACGGCGACCGGGGCGCATTACATCGCCGCGCATAGCGTGCCGCGCATGATGGACTACGTGCGCGAGGCCTTCCACATTGCCAAGGACGAGCGGCGGCCGGTGGTGCTGGGAATTCCCTAC
>DASYIN010000033.1:0-44075 GCA_035997505.1 Steroidobacteraceae bacterium
CAAGTCCGCGAACGAATTCGGCCTCACCCAGACCATGAAGCCCGCGGGACTTCTGGTCTTCGTGAATAATATTGACAGTCTCGGCCTGAAGACCGCCCAGGGTCTCTACCTAACGACCGCATGGTATTGGGACTTGAATGCAGAAACGCGTGCCTTCGGCCGGCGTTACTTCGAAAAAATGAAAAAATATCCGTCGATGACCCAGGCAGGAGACTACTCCGCAACGCTTACTTACTTGAATGCCGTCAAGGCCGCCGGTACTACGGACGGCGTCAAAGTGATGGCGGAACTCAAAAGGACCAGGATCGATGACATGTTCACCAAGGGCGGATACATCCGCGCCGATGGCCTCATGATCCACGACATGTATGTCATGCAGGTCAAATCTCCGCAGGAATCCAAATACCCCTGGGACTATTACAAGGTCGTCAAAGTGATGCGCGGCGAGGAGGCTTTCGGCCCGGTCACAGGCCTTTGCCCGCTTGCACCGAAATGAACGCCGCGGCTTAGCGCAGATCGCGAACGTGTTTTGCCTTGCCGGCCGAACGCGCCAGCGAGCCACACGGCAAGATCTGCACGTCGGCCGAAATGCCGATGAGCCCCTTCAGTTTCTTGCACAGCGATTCAACTTCGCGAGATTGCGCTTCGGGCGTCAGTTCGACCCGCGCCTCGACCAGAATGCGCATCTCGTCGAGCCGATTCGGCCGGGTGAGTTCAATTTCATAGTGCGGCGCGAGGCCAGCGCAGCGCATGATCATTTCTTCTATTTGCGTCGGAAAAACATTGACGCCGCGCACGATGAGCATGTCGTCCGAGCGGCCGCTGATCTTCGCCATGCGCCGCATCGCCGTGACGTTTCCCGGCAGCAGCCTTGTTAAGTCACGCGTGCGGTAACGGATCACCGGCATCGCTTCTTTGGTCAGCGACGTGAACACCAATTCGCCTTCCTCGCCATCCGCCACGGGCTCGCCCGTGCGTGGATTCACAATTTCGGGAATGAAGTGATCCTCCCAAATGGTCGGGCCGTCCTTGGTGGCCGCGAACTCCTGCGCGACGCCCGGCCCCATCACTTCCGACAGGCCGTAGATATCGCAGGCGTCGATGCCGAAGGCGCTTTCGATTTCAGTGCGCATGCCTTCGCCCCAAGGCTCGGCGCCGAAGATGCCCACCTTTAGGTTGGTCGAACGCGGGTCCACACCCTGGCGCCTGAACTCATCGAGAATGGCGAGCATGTAGCTCGGCGTCACCATGATGATCTCGGGCGCGAAATCGCGGATCAACTGCACCTGTTTTTCGGTCTGTCCGCCAGACATCGGAATGACAGTGCATCCCGCCGCTTCGGCGCCGTAGTGTGCGCCCAGGCCGCCGGTAAACAAACCATAGCCATAGGCGATGTGCACTTTCATTCCGGCGCGGCCGCCCGCCGCGCGGATGGAGCGCGCAACGAGATTGCTCCAGGTGAGAAGATCGGTCTTGGTGTAGCCCACCACCGTCGGCTTGCCGGTGGTGCCGGAGGAGGCATGAATTCGCGCGACCCGCCCCATGGGCACGGCTAGGAAGCCAAAGGGATAGGCGTCCCGCAAATCTGATTTGGTCGTGAAGGGAAAACGCGCCAGATCGTTGAGAGCGCGCAGGTCCTTAGGACTGACGCCTGCGCCGTCGAACTTTTTTCGATAGCAGGGATTATTGGCGTAAGCGTGGCGCAGCGTCGCTTGCAATCGCTCCAGCTGCAAGGAGTCGAGCTGCGCGCGGCTGGCGCCCAAGATCGGCTCCGCTTCGGCCCATGCTCGAGTATCGGCCACGACTACTCGGCCGGCCCGAAGCTCGGACGGCGTTTGTCGCGCGCGGCGGCCAAGCCTTCGCGCACATCCTTCAGCCTGAACCCTAAGAATTCCAGGGCGAGCGAGGTATCGAAGCTCGGGCCGGCCAGGCGCAGCCAGTTGTTGAGGGCGTGCTTGGTCCAGCGCATCGCGGTGGCGCTACCGGCGCTTAAGGTGCGCGCAATATCGAAGGCGGTTTTGATGACATCCGCGTCGGGTACGGCCACGGCAACGAGTCCGATGCGCTCCGCTTCGGCGCCCGACAGGGATTTATTGGTCAATAGGTGATAGCGCGCCTTGGCCAATCCGCACAGCAGCGGCCAGATGATGACGGCGTGATCGCCCGCCGCCACGCCGAGCTTGGTGTGGCCGTCGAGGATCCGCGCGTTTTCAGCGGCCACCGACACGTCGGCGAGCAGGGCGATGGCGAGTCCCGCGCCCACGGCGCTGCCGCGGATCGCGGAGACCACCGGCTTGGAGCAGTTGATCAGGTTGTAGACCAAGTCGCTGGCTTCCTTCCAAACCCGGATCAGCGTGGCCTCATCCTCGATCATGCGCTCGATCATCGCGAAGTCGCCGCCGGAGGAAAAATTCGAGCCCTCGCCGCGGATGACGACCACGCGCACGGCCTCATCGATGTCGACACTGCGCCAAACTTGTGCAAGATCGCGGTGCATGTCCTCGGTGGCGGCGTTTAAACGGCCTTTGTTGGACATCACGAGTTCGAGGATGCCGGCCTCCTCGCTCAAGAATTGCAAGCTCGGGAAATCCTTGGCGTAGCGGGGAAGGTCGATGGCCGCCATCAGTTCTTTCCTACCGAGTCCGGTACGGCATGAATGCTGACCATGGTCAGCACGAAGTACGACGCCACGGTCTCGCCATTCTGGTTGGTGATTTCGGTATCCCAGGCCACTTCGCCCCAGCCCTTCTCCGCGCGCAGGCTCTTGCGCGCGCAGGTCAGTCTAACCTTGATTTTATCGGCGGGTTTTACCGGCTTCACGAAGCGCAGCTCGTCGAGGCCGTAATTGCCAAGCACCGGACCATAGTCGGGATCGACAAACAGCCCGGCAGCTGCCGATATCAGAAAGTAGCCGTGCGCGACGCGGCCGCCGAATAAGGGATTGCGCTTTGCCTCGGCGTCGCTCATGTGGGCGTAGAAGTGGTCGCCGCTTAAAGTAGCGAACTGCTCGATGTCCGCCACCGTCACTTCGCGTTCGGTCGACTTGAACGTGTCGCCCAACTTCAATTCATTGAAGGGAATGCGGAAGGGATGCCGCCCCGGGTCGACCTGTCGGCTGCCCCGGACCCAGCGGCCGCTGGTCGCCGTGATCGTGTCGGGCGAACCCTGGACCGCCGTGCGTTGCATATAGTGCAGCACGCCGCGAATGCCGCCCATTTCCTCGCCGCCGCCGGCGCGTCCCGGGCCGCCGTGAATCAGCGGCGCGAGCGGCGAGCCGTGGCCGGTGGATTCCTTTGCGCAAGCCTGGTTCACCACCAGGATCCGGCCGTGATAGGGCGCGAGCCCCAGGACAATGCGCGCGGCGAGGGCATCGTCGGCCGAGAATACCGACGCGGCGAGACTGCCGGCGCTGCGGCGCGCGATGGCAATGGCGTCCGCGGTGTCGGCATAGGGAAGCACCGTGGCCACGGGCCCGAAGGCTTCGACCTCATGAATGGCGCGCGAGGCCTTGGTGTCGTTGCACAACAGCAGCAGCGGCGGCACGAACGCGCCGCGCTCGCGGTCCGCATTCTTAACATCGAACCGGCCAAGTTCCCCGGACACGATCTCAGCCTCGCGATGCAGCTCCGCGACGCGTTCCAGCACATCGGTGCGCTGCTCCTGGCTCACCAGCGGGCCCATGCGTACGCCCTCGGCGCGCGGATCGCCGACAATGATTTTTTGCAGCGCTGCCTGCAGCGCGCCAACCACCGCGGCGGTAGCGACGGCCGGTACGATCGCCTTACGGATCGCGGTGCACTTCTGTCCCGTCTTCACGGTCATTTCGCGCGCCACTTCTTTGATGAACAAATCGAACTCGGGTGTACCCGGCTTGGCGTCTTCGGCCAGGATGCTGGAGTTCAACGAATCGGTCTCGGCGATGAAGGGCACGGAGTGCCGGATCAAATTGGCATGCGTGCGCAAGCGCGCCGCCGTGTGCGCGGATCCCGTAAAGGAGACCATGTCCTGGCAGTTCAAATGATCGAACAGGTCGCCTAAGCTGCCGCACACCAGCTGCAACGCGCCCTCGGGCAGTATCCGCGACTCGATCATGCGGCGAAACACCAGCTCGGTAAGATACGCAGTCGCCGTCGCGGGCTTGACGATGGCCGGCATGCCCGCCAATAGAGTGGGCGCCAGCTTCTCGAGCATCCCCCACACCGGAAAATTAAAGGCGTTGATGTGCACCGCTGCGCCTTCGCGCGATACATAAAGGTGTTGGCCCACGAACGTGCCGCCCTTGGACAGGCCCTCGACATCGCCGTCCACATAGACATGCGCGTTCGGCAATTCGCGCGATCCCTTGCCGGCGAAGGCAAAGACCGTGCCGATTCCGCCATCGATGTCGATCAGCGCGTCGTTCTTGGTGGCGCCGGTGCAATAGGACAGCGTGTAGAACTCCTCTTTGAGTTCCGACAGCTTCTTGGCGAGCGCTTTGAGCATTGCAGCGCGTTCGTGAAACGTCAGCGCGCGCAGTGCGGGGCCTCCCACGTCGCGCGCATGATCGAGAACCGCGGCGAAATCGATGCCGCTCGAAGAGGCCATCGCGATCACATCGCCGGTCGTGGCATCGCGCAGCGCCGCGCCTTCGACGCGGCCGCTGTGCCACTGTCCGCAAACATAACTCTGTAAATTCATGAAATAACCCCGTTGGGAGAAGGCACACGCAGGCGCGAGCAGCGCCCGCGGAATAGCGCAACGGTTTCGCCCGAACCATTGCTCACACTGACATCGTAAATCCCATGGCGCGCCGTGCGCTTAACTTCCGCGGCGACGGCCGTCAGGCGCTCGCCCGCGGCGGTGGGCGCCAGAAACTCAATGGCAGCGCCCGCGGCGACCATCGCCTCGCCATGGGAATTACAGGCGAATGCAAAGGCGCTGTCGGCAAAGGCAAAAATGAAGCCCCCATGACACATCCCATGTCCGTTGACCATTTCAGGACGCACCGTCATGGAGATCCGGACGTTGCCCGGCGCGATCTCGAGAATTTCGATCCCTAAGTTTTGCGAGGCACGATCGTTCTGGAACATGGACCGAACCGTGGACTGCGCGAGAGTTAGCGCGTCGGCCGCGCTCGGCGCGCTGCTCGACCCCCTGCCCGGCGTGCTGCGCGAGGCATCTTGCCCGCCGTGGTCAGACACGGTTAACGGCCCGTGAAGCGCGGCGCGCGCTTTTCGGTAAAGGCCGCCACGCCTTCCGCATAGTCGCCCGATCGTCCGAGCTCGCGCTGCATGTCGCGCTCGAGTTCGAGCTGCTCCTTGAAGGAATGCTGCCAGCTGCGCCGCAGTGCGCTCTTGGTCGCCGCGAGACCGCGCGTGGGCGCCACGGCAAATTGCCGCGCCAGCGCATCGACCGTGCTCGCAAGTTCGGCATCATCGACGCATTGCCAGATCAAGCCCCAGGCAGCGGCCTGTTCGGCAGGAAGTTTATTGCCCAACAGCGCAAGGCCCATCGCACGCGCATCGCCGACCAGCCGCGGCAGGAACCAAGTGCCGCCGGAATCAGGAATCAGTCCGAGCTTCGAGAAGGCTTGCACGAAATTCGCGCTGCGGGCCGCGATGACGATATCACAGGCCAGCGCGATGTTGGCGCCGGCGCCGGCGGCGACGCCATTGATCGCGCCAATCACGGGCATGGGCAGATTGTGCAGCGTCAGCACCAGCGGGTTGTAGCGATTCTCCAGCGATTCGCCCAGGTCGACGCCCTGCGCGCCGGGCGCCACCGCGCGATCGCTCAGGTCTTGGCCTGCGCAAAAGCCGCGCCCCGCCCCGGTCAATACCAGCACGCGAGCGTCGCTGCCCGGAATGCTCGCCAACGCCTCTCGCACCTCGCCGTGCATTTGCGTGTTGAAGCTGTTGAGCTTGTCGGGGCGATTCAATGTCAGACGAGCAATGCCGCTCTCGATCTCAAACAGTATCGTCTCGTAGGACATCAGATTCCCCTTCGCGGATTATTTGTGGTCGTAGCTGATTTCGAGCGTCGGCGTGGTGGGCCGCGCCTGGCAGCAGAGCACGAAGCCGGCATCCGTTTCCCAGGGCTCCAGCGCAATGTTGTGCGTCATGACGGCTGCACCCTCGGTGATTCTCGCGCGACAGGTGGCGCAGATCCCGGAACGGCAGGAGAAGGGCAGCTCGAGGCCGGCTCGCTCGGCGGCGTCCAGCACCGAGCCATCGGTGGGTGCCATGGGGAAGCTGCGGCGCCGGCCGTCCATGGTCACCGTGACCGTGGCGAGAATTTCTTGCGGCGCGGGCGCATCGGGCGCTTTGACGAGGATTTCGAGCGGCCGCGAGTTGGCGGTCGCAAATCGCTCGAAGCGAATCGGCGCCGCACCGTTCAATGATTTGAGGGCATTGCGTACTTCGTCCACCATGTCGCCAGGTCCGCAAATCAAGTATTCATCTGCGCTGCCGATTTCGACCAGCTGCCGCGCCAGCTCGATGACCTTCTTGCCGTCGATGCGTCCGTTCAGCAGTTCCGTCTGCTGCGGCTCGCGGCTCATGACAAAGTGCAACGACAGGCGATCCAAGTAGCGGTTTTTCAGCGCCAGTGTTTCCTCGAGAAACATGGTGCGCGCAATGCTGCGATTGCCGTAAATCAACGTGAAGCGGCTGCGGGGCTCCCTGGCCAGAATGTCGGTCGCCAATGACAGCACGGGAGTGATGCCGCTGCCGGCCGCGAAGGCTACGTACGAGAACTTACGTGCAGGATCAATGTCGGTGCGGAAGCGCCCCATCGGCGTGCCGACCTCCAGCATGTCGCCGGGACGTAAATTCGATGCGAGATCCCTCGACATCAAACCGCCGGTCTGCGTCCGGATTCCCAGTCTGAGGCTGTTGGTTCCCGGCGCCGTCACGATGGAATAGGTGCGCCGCTCGTCGCGATCTTGAATCGTGCGGCGCACGGTGACGTACTGGCCCGCGCGATGCGCAAAGGTTTCGCGCAGCGCCGGCGGAACTTCCACAGTCACGCAGGTCGCATCCTCGGCGGCGCGCTCAACCGAGGTGACTGTTAACGGATGAAAGCTCAAGCCCGCCATGTCAAATACACTTGAAGTATTCGAACGGTTCGAGGCAGGCGCGGCATCGGTGCAACGCCTTGCACGGCGTGGAGCCGAATTCGCTCAAGGTTTCCGTGTCCACCGAGTTGCAGCGCGGACACGCCACCGGCCGGCCGGCACGCAGCACGTCGCGCATATTCACGACGCCTCGATCCGGCGGCACGATGCCGTAGTTATGCAGCTTGCGTCGGCCCTCGGGCGTAATCCAATCGCTGGACCAGGCAGGCGACAACACATTCGTCACCTCAAATTCCCCCACCGCGGTTTTCTCGAGCGCGTCGCGCACCGAGCGCCGGATGACTTCGGTGGCAGGGCAGCCGACATACGTCGGCGACAGACCCACTTCGATCTGGCCGGTGAGGGTAGGGCGCACGAAACGAATCAGACCCAGGTCCACGATGCTCAACGCGGGAATCTCCGGATCCTCGACCGTGGCCAGAATCTCCCAGGCCGCGGCAATGCGCGCGTCCGCGCCGGGCGCGGTCACTTGCACGGCGCTCACCACCGGGCATCCGGGTAGGTGCGCTGCAGATACTGCATCTCGGCGAGAATGTAGCCCAGATGCTCGCTGTGCTGACCGCGCTTGCCATGCCAGGCATGCGGACGGTCCGCGGGCCGCTTCAGCGTCGCTTCGCTCAAAATGGCGTCGATGCGCGCCGACCAGGCCGCGTACACGTCGGACAATTGCGGGCCGATGCCGCTCTCCGCCATGCGTTGGTCCAACTCGTCCGCCGCGAACAGTTCCACCGTGTAGGGCCATAACAAATCGAGGGCAGTCTGCACGCGCGCGTGGCTTTCGGCGGTGCCATCGCCGAGGCGCACCAGCCAGCCGCTGCTGTAGCGCAGATGGTAGCGGACCTCTTTCACGGATTTTGCCGCGATGGCCGCGAGCCGCGCATCGCTCGATGCCGCCATGCGCTCGTAGAGTTCCAGTTGAAAGGCGTCGACCAACACCTGCCGGACGATGGTCTGGCCGAAATCGCCGTTTGGCTGTTCCACCAGGATGGCGTTGAAATACGCGCCTTGCTCGCGCAAATAGGCCAGCTTATCTTCATCGCGGCCGCGGCCTTCGATCTCACCCGCGTACGTCAGGAACAGGCGCGCCTGGCCGATCAGGTCCAGTGCAATGTTGGCCACACCGAGATCCTCCTCGAGCGCCGGAGAGTGGCCCACCCATTCGCCCAGCCGCTGACCGAGCACCAGGGAGAGATCGCCGAGACGCAGTACATAGCGAAACAGCGCGTCGGAGTCGACGTTGGGCGCCGCCTCATTGGCCGCCCCTGCGCTAGCCGTCACCGCGCTCATAGAGTCTTCACCTCGTCCGGAATCTCATAAAAAGTCGGATGACGGTAGATCTTGTCGCGAGCCGGCTCGAACAGCGAATCGGTTTCCCTAGGGTCGGAGGCGATGATGGCGTTCGAAGGCACGACCCAGATGCTCACGCCTTCTTGGCGGCGCGTGTACAGGTCCCGCGCGTGCTCGATAGCCATGGACGCATCGGCGGCATGCAGACTGCCGACGTGTTTGTGATCGAGGCCGCCCCGAGCGCGGACGAACACTTCGTAGAGGGGCCACTGCCGTTTGTCTTCCATAGCTGCTCCGTTCAAACTCAGGCCGCGACGCCGGGCGCGGATTGACGCTTGGCCGCGTAGGCGCTCGCCGCCTCGCGCACCCAGGCGCCGGCCGCATGTGCGTTGCGTCGTGCGGCAATGCGCTCGGCATTGCAGGGGCCGTTGCCCTTCAGCACTTGGTCGAACTCGCTCCAGTCGATGGGCCCGAATTCGTGCTGCTGCTTCTCCTCGTTCCAGCGCAGCAACGGATCGGGAACCGTTAGGTCCAAAAACTTCGCCTGCGGCACCGTGAAGTCGACGAACTTTTGCCGCAGCTCGTCGTTCGAAAAGCGTTTGATCTTCCACCGCTGCGAGTCGCCGGTATGGGTCGAATTCGCGTCGGAGGGTCCGAACATCATCAGCGCCGGCCACCACCACCGATTCAGCGCCTCCTGCGCCATGCGTTTCTGCGCCTCGCTGCCGCGCGCCAGATGCAGCATCAGATCGTACCCCTGGCGCTGATGAAAACTCTCTTCGCGGCACACCCGCACCATGGCGCGCGCATACGGACCGTATGAGCAACGGCACAGCGGGATCTGATTCATGATCGCGGCGCCATCCACCAGCCAGCCGATCGCGCCGACATCGGCCCAGGTCGGCGTCGGATAATTGAAGATACTGGAATACTTGGCTTTGCCCGACAGCAATTGTTCGACCAGCTGGTCGCGGCTTACGCCCAAGGTCTCTGCGGCGCTGTATAGATACGCGCCGTGGCCGCCCTCATCCTGCACCTTGGCGATGAGAATCGCCTTGCGTTGCAGCGTCGGGGCGCGCGTGATCCAATTTCCCTCCGGCAGCATGCCGACGATTTCGGAATGCGCATGTTGGGAAATCTGACGGATCAGGGTGGTGCGATAGCGCGCTGGCATCCAATCCTTGGGCTCGATCTTCTCCTCGGCGTCCACGCGAGCGAGGAAGCGTTGTTCCAGAGCGCTTTCGTCGCCGTTTGCCAAGGCCTCTGCGGTTTGAGCATCCAAAGCTTGGGTGTACATGCGTGCCCCTGAAAGTTTAATCAGCCTTGCGACATTGTGATACAAAAAATATGGAATTGCAAAGAATTATGTGTCATAAAAGGCGGGCCCCCGAAAGGCTCCTAAAATGGCAAAACCCGCCCCTAAATCCGTCCCAAAAACCGCGTCCGCCGCTGTCTCCGGCGACCTGATCGCACGCTTTCGCCGGCAGCGGCCGCTGCGCGGCGGCTCGCTGATCGTGACGATCTTCGGTGATGCCATCATGCCGCGGGGCGGGGCCATTGCCTTGGGCAGCCTGATCGAGTTGGCAGCGCCGTTTGGACTCAATGAGCGCCTGGTGCGAACTGCCACTGCGCGCCTTGCGAAGGACGGCTGGCTGGTGGGGCGCCGCGCCGGCAAGCTCAGCGAGTATCGCCTCTCGAGCAACGGTCGCGCGCGATTCGCCGAGGCGACCAAGCGCATCTATAGCGAGCCGGATACGCAGTGGTCCGGGCGCTGGACGCTGATCGTCGTGCCGCCGATGCGTGCGACGGAGCGAAATGAAATCCGCGACGAATTGCTGTGGCGCGGCTTCGGTGAAATCTCAGCCAATGTGTATGCGCATCCGGAGTTCGACTCGCGCGCGTTGCGCGCGCAGCGCAGCCTGGGCGGCCTGCTTGCCAGAGTCGTCGCGTTCGATGCGTCGTTGGGCGAAGAGGCGCCGCAGCGCCTGGTGGAGCTGGGATGGGATCTGGAGGATCTCGGTCTTCGATACCAGCGTTTCGTCGATCGCTTTGCGACCGTGCTCGCCGAGCTCACGCTGCGCCGCGAGCTCGAGCCGCGCGACTGCTTTCTGGTGCGAACCCTCTTGATCCATGAGTATCGCCGCTTGCATCTGCGCGATCCCTTGCTGCCGGCGCAATTGCTGCGCGCCAATTGGCCCGGCGTGCAGGCAGCCGTGCTGTGCCGCGCGATCTACGCGCGGGTCTTTGCACCTTCGGAGCTGCACTTGAGCGGCGTCGCCGCCCAACTCACCGGACCCTTGCCGGTCGCCGAGCCTTCAGTCATGCAGCGGTTCGGCGGTATCGGGCCACTGCTCGAGCGTCGAGACGACCAGGCTTAGAAAGGCGTTCGCCTGAAATGCATCCAGCGCTCGATGGTCGAGGGTCAGCGTCAAATAACACATGGAACGCACTGCAATCGATTCACTGCCGTCCACATCGATGACGCAGACGCGGCGTTGCACCTTGCCCACGCCGAGAATCGCCACCTGCGGCTGATTGATGACGATGGGCGCGGCGAGCAGGCTGCCGCCCACGCCGTGATTCGAGATGGTGAAGGTGCCGCCGCGCACATCTTGGGGCGAGAGCTTGCCGGCGCGTGCCGCTTCGACCGCCGTCCCCAAGCGCCGCGCGATCTCGAAGAAGCTCAAGATCTGCGCGCGGTGGATCACCGGAACGATGAGTCCGTTGTCGCCGAGCGCGGTACCCACCCCGATGTTCACATCCGCATGCAGCTCCATGCCGTCCGCGCGAAACGTGGCATTGACTTCCGGGTGCACGCGCAACGCCCGCACGCAGGCGCTGATGAAATAAGCGGTCAAGGTTAGGCGCGCACCGCGCGCTTCGTAGCTCTTGGCATGCAGCGCGCGATGCTTCAGCACGCGGGTCAAGTCGGCCTCGAACAGAGTGGTGATGTGCGGCGCATCGGCGAGACTGCGCACCATGTGCTCGGCGACTCGGCGCCGAATTGCGCTGTGCGGCGCGAGCGTGCTCGATCCCAAGGCCGCCGACGCAGGCGCTGATGACGCGTGCGCTGGCGATGCGGGTGCCGGTGATGCAGCCGCGGGCTTTGAAACATGACTAGTCACGTCCTGGGCGGTAATTCGGCCGTTGCGGCCGCTGCCCTTGATGTCGTCCGCCGCAAGGCCATGCTCGCGCAGCAATCGCCTCACCGACGGACTCAACAGTTCCGAGTTCTTGCTCTCCGAACCCGTGGGCACAGCGGCCCTAGCGGATCCTTCGAGTCTGGTGATAACAGGGCTCTTGCCGGCGGCGGGCGCCGCGGATTCCTGCGCGCCTGCCTCTTCGCCCGCCAATCTGACGCGCGCCAGCACTTCGTCGGGGCTGACCTCGGTGCTCTCCGGCTTGAGAATTTCGATCAAGGTGCCGCTGACGGGCGCGGGCACTTCCACGGTGACCTTGTCGGTCTCCAGCTCCACCAGCGCTTCGTCTTTCGCGACCGTGTCGCCGACGGCCTTGCACCAGCGCAGAATCGTCGCCCGCGTGCCTTCCTCGTTGGGCGGGACCAGCACGTCCTCGATGCGGCTCATTTCAAATATCAGTCAGGTTGACGATCGACCGGGCAATGGTCTCGACGCTCGGCAGCACCGCGTCCAACAACACAGGGTTGTGCGGACTCGGGACATCCGGCATGGCGAGACGCTCGATCGGCGCGTCGAGATCGAAGAAGGTTTCCTTCGCGAGCACCGCGGCGATTTCGGCGCCGAATCCGGCGGTCATCGTGTCCTCGTGAACGATCAGGCAGCGGCGCGTCTTGCGCACCGATGCCAGTGTGGCCTCTCGATCCCAGGGCGACAGAGTGCGTAGGTCCAGCAGGTCCGCCGACCTGCCGCTGGCCTCGATGGCTTGCTCGCACCGCTCCACCATCGCTCCCCACGTCACCACGGTGAGCTCGGTGCCCTGGCGCAGCAGACTGGCCTTGCCGAACGGCACCACAAATTCATCGCCGGGATAGGGGCGCCGCGCCCAGGCGCCGTCGAGCAGCGAGCGGTGTTCGAAAAATATCGTGGGATCGTTGCCGCGCAAGGCGCTTCGCAACAGGCCCACTGCGTCCTGCGCGTTCGAGGGCATGGCCAGACGCCAGCCGACGCCATGCAGCCATTGCACTTCGTTCGATTGGCTGTGCCACGGGTCGCCGCACTTGAAGAAGCCGCCCGGAATGCGGACCACCATCGGTGCGGCGAATCGATTTATTGTGCGCCAGCGCATGGTGCCGCAGTCATTGAGCTGCTCGGCTGCGGGGTCGGCGTACTTGCGAAATTGAATCTCGGGCACCGGCATGAGTCCGGCGGCAGCCATGCCGACGGCGCGTCCGATGATGCCTTCTTCGGACAGGCTGGTGTCGAACACGCGGTCGACGCCAAATCGCTCTTGCAACCCCAAGGTGGCCGCATGCACGCCGCCTTTGCGTCCGACATCTTCCCCAAAAACCAGCACCCGCGGATTGGTGGCAAGTTCGTGTTCCAGCGTGCGACGCACTGCGGTCACCAGATTGATGCGGGGACCTTGCGGCTCGGGACGCTCAATGCCCGGCGCCGGCACGACGCCCGCGCTGCGTAGGCCGCCCTGCTGCTGCAGGTCGATCGAACCATCAGCGTTGTTTTCGGAAAATACGTAGCGCTGGATGCCCTTCGGATCGGGCGCTGCGCGCCGCTCGACCTTGGCGAGGATCTCTGTGATGAGCGCGCGGGCCTGTGAGATTTCATGATCCCAGTCGGCGGCGGAAATTTTGTGCGGCACCAGCTGTTCGCGCAGTTTCGCCAGAGGATCGCGCGCCTTTTCCGCGGCAATCTCCTCGGTGCTTTTATAGGTCTGCGTATCCTGGCCCGAATGACCGGAGAGGCGCGGCACCACCAGCCGAATCAGAGCCGGTCCTCCGCCGGATCTCACGCCGGCGACGGCATCTTGGATCAGTGCCGCAGCAGCGATGGGGTTCGAGCCGTCGCCATCGAGCAGGCGCAGCCCGCGGAAGCTCTGCAAGTTGTGCGCAATGTTGCCGCCCGGAGTTTGATGCTGCGAGCTGACCGAGATGCCGTAGCCGTTGTCTTCTATGAAGAACAGGAACGGCAGGCGTTCGGTGGTGACGATGTTGAGCGCCGCCCAAAATCCGTTCGTCGCCGTCGAGGCCTCGCCGCCGTGCGCGACGGCAATGCTGTTCTTGCAGGCCTGTTCGCCGAGCTGCGACTGGCGATAGCGCAGTGCCTGCGCCCAGCCTACCGCCGGGGTGTATTGAGCGCCGACGCCGCCGCACACTGGCAGCACGCAGGCACCCGTCTTGCGCGGCATGTTGAATACCACACCGATATCCCGCCCATCGCTCATGCCGCCCGCGCGCATCATGGTCGAGGACAGCGCTTCTTCAACCGGCAATCCCAAGCCCAACAGCAACGGCCGCGACCGATAGTAGCCCGCGACGCCGTCCTGCGTGCCGGTGAGCTGGGTGCTGAGCAGCACCTGAGTGAGGTCGTGTCCGCGTGCGGAGAATTGGTACAGAACCTTGCGGTCCTTGAGCAGCGTGAACTCTTCCAGATCATCCAGCGCGCGCGACACGGCGACATGACGCAGCACGCTGCGCCAATCGATTGCGTTGGATTTCAGGGCCTGTTGTGCGGGCAGCGGGCTTGCAATCATGTACGGCAGCGTAATCGAGTCGTCCGGGGCGAATTCGCCAAAAAGACCACAAAACCATCAAAATATTAGTGATAATCACCAAATACTGATCGAAGTGTGGGTGAAACATGAAGCTAGATCGTTTTGACGCGAAAATACTCGACGCGCTGCAACGCGATGGGCGGCTCTCTGTGGTAGACCTCGCCGAATCCATCGGTCTATCCCCCACGCCCTGCGCCCGACGCATCAAGGCCCTGGAGTCGGAAGGCGCCATCGAGGGGTACACCGCGGTGCTCAATCCGGGGCGCGTCGGTCTTGCCGTGCTCGCTATCGTGCAGGTCAAATTGACTGAACATACCGACGAAAGCGTAGCGAGATTCGAGCGGGAGATTCAGCTCATGGATGAGGTGACGAAGTGTTTCGCCATGACCGGCAGCTATGACTTCATTCTCGAGGTGTATGGCAAGGATCTCGAAGCGCTGAGCAACGTCGTGCTCAAGAAGCTCATCCGCGTACCCAATGTCCGCGACATGCAATCCAGCGTGGTGTTGGCCACCATCAAACGCACCACGCGACTTCCGCTCGCGCACTTGCAAGCAGCGACTTAGGCGCGCGACGCCGGCGGGCCGGCTTGGGTGCTGCGACGAGGGCCGGTGCTATGATCGGCTCGTCCAATTGCTACCGGGGAGCCTGAATAAAAATGTTGCGAATTTCATGCATCGTCATATTGGCCGGCGCGCTCGCCGGTGGTGCCATGGCACAGACGAAGGATGCAGCCTGCGCGCTGCCCGCGGAACCCGCCGCCATTCCCGCCGCGATCGATGCGGCCATCACCGGGCCCGCCGACAAGGAACGGGCTTGCATGAAAGCACTCTTCATCCCCGAAGCGCGCCTCATCGTGGTCGCGATCGGCGCGGACGGCGCGCCGAGCTACACGCTGCTGACGATTGATGATTGGATTGCCCGCGTCAAAACCCGCGGGCATGCGCTGCTCGAGGAGAAGCAGATCAAGTTCCACACGCAACGCTTCGGCAGCATCGTGCACCTGTGGAGCACCTACGCGCTGAACAGCGACGGCAAGCAAGTGGCGCGCGGCATCAACAGTATTCAAGCCATGAAAGAGAAGGATGGCTGGCGAGTGCTCGGCATCGCGTGGCAGGCCGAATCACCGCTGCTGCCGTTGCCCAAGGAATTCCTGCCGTGAGGATGGGCGGGGCCGGCCTCGCCGTCATGCTGCTGGCCGTATCCTGGGCGCCGCCGGCACCGGCCGCATCGCCCGAACCGGCCACCTCGAGCGCGGTGCGCGAGCGGAACTGGAGCGCCGCGGGACTCGATGCCCCGGCCGACATCGTCATCGATCACTGGGGCATCGCGCATGTGTTCGCCGCCAACATACACGATGCGTTTTTCCTGCAGGGCTATAACGCTGCCCGCGACCGGTTGTGGCAGATTGATCTGTGGCGCAAACGTGGGCTGGGACTGCTGGCCAAGTCCTTGGGCCCTGCCTATGTCGATCAGGACCGCGCGACGCGCCTGTTCCTGTATCGCGGCGACATGGAGAAGGAATGGGCCGCCTATGCCCCGGATTCACGGCAGTGGGTCACTGCCTTTGTCGACGGCGTGAACGCCTACGTGGCGCAAGTGCAGAGCGGCGAGCGGCCGCTTCCCGTTGAATTCAAACTCACCGACAGCCGTCCCGATACCTGGCAGGCCGAGGATGTGCTGCGCATCCGCAGTCACGCCCTGGTGTCGAATATCACGGCGGAAGTCGCCCGCGCGCGCGTGGTCTGCGCCGCAGGACTCAAGGCCGACCAGTTGCGCCGCAAGATCGAACCTGAAGGACACAAGATCAAAATCCCGCAGGGCCTGGATCCCTGCGATGTCCCGGAAGATGTACTCAAGGGTTATTTGCTGGCGACTCAGCAAGTCGAATTCAAAGCGGCGGCGACCCAGCATGCCGAGCTGTCGGGGGAGCGGCAGCTGATGCTCGCGATCGATGCGCAGTCCGCGGAAGGTTCCAATAATTGGACCATCGCCCCTTCGCGCACTGCGTCCGGACGACCGATTCTGGCCAATGATCCGCACCGCCAACTCGGCGCGCCTTCGCTGCGCTACATCGTGGGCTTGAGCGCGCCGGGTCTCAATATCATCGGTGCCGGCGAACCGGCGCTGCCGGGAATTTCTCTCGGACACAACGAGGACATCGCCTTCGGCCTCACTATATTCGCGATCGATCAAGAAGATTTGTACGTGTATGAACTGAAAAAGGGTGACCCGGACAGTTATCGCTACGGGTCCGGCTGGGAAAAAATGCTCGCGTTGCGCGAGACCATCGAAGTGAAGGGCGGCCCTGCCCGCGAAGTGGAGCTGCGCTTCACCCGTCACGGTCCCGTGATCGCGTCGGATGCGGGCAAGCGGCGCGCCTTCGCGATGCGCACCGTGTGGAACGAGCCTGGCCTCGCGGGCTATTTTGGTTCGTCGCGACTGCTCACGGCGAAGAATTGGGACGACTTCAAAGCCGCCGGCACTGCCTGGGGCGCGCCGCCGCTCAACCTAGTCTATGCCGACATCCAGGGTAATATCGGCTGGACCGCCGCCGGCCGCGTGCCCATTCGCAAGAACTGGGACGGACTCTTGCCGGTGCCGGGCGACGGCCGCTACGAATGGGCCGGCTTCTACGGCAAGGACGTGCTGCCTTCGCGCTTCAATCCGCAGGAAGGCTACTTCGGCACGGCGAATGAGATGAATCTGCCCGCCGACTATCCCAACGAGAAGAATAAAATTGCGTTCGAATGGGGCGACCGCTCGCGCATCGATCGCATCGACGAGCTGTTGGCGAAGAAAAAAATGACGCTGGCCGATTCCATGGCCATTCAAACCGATGCGGTGAGCACGCAATCGCGGCGCGCGGTGGCGCTCCTCGGATCTCTCTCGCCGCCAAACGCCGAGCTCGCGCAGGCGCTGGCCCTGCTCAACGCGTGGGACCACGACGAGAGCACCGCGAGCGCGGCCGCTGCAATTTACGAAGTGTGGGCGACCAAGCATCTGGGCAAGGCGACCGTCGCGAAAGCGACGCCGGAGGCAGCGCGCAAGCTCATCGACAATGCGCAGCTGCAGGCCGTGATCGAATATCTCGAGCACCCCGATGGCGCGCTCGGTGCTGATCCCAAGACTGCGCGCGATGCGATTTTATTGGAGAGTCTGCAAGGCGCCTTGGCGGAGCTCAATCAACGGCTGGGTTCCGACATGACGACGTGGGCTTGGGGCCGGCTGCATCACGCGAAGTTCGAACCGGCGGTCGCGGTCCTCGCTGATCCGGAGTTGCGCGCGCAGATGACGGTCGGTCCGCTGGAAACGCCGGGTTCCTCATCGACACCGCGTGCGCAATCCTATCGCCCCGCGGATTTCGCCGTGGTCTCCGGCGCCTCGGTGCGCCTGGTGATGGATGTGGGCGCGTGGGACAATTCAGTCGCGATGAATTCACCGGGTCAGTCCGATGATCCGATGAGCGCGCACTATCGCGATCTTTTTCCGATGTGGGCGCAAGGCTCCTATGTGCCCTTACGATTCAGCCGTGCCGCAGTAGACCGCGACGCCGAGGAGCTCATTCACTTGTCACCCGGCCGTTAAGGAAATGTGCTGAACATGAAGAAGCTCAAACACGAATCGGAGCTGTTCAAGGCCGCGTTGCTCAAGGGCGTCGAGTACGCCGAGGGACGCAAGGCGGTGGAATTCGAGGCCACCGATTCCGCCAGCCTCAAGGCACTGTACGTATACCGTCTGCTGGTGCACGACAAGGTAATCGCGCCCATGCCGGAAGATCAGGTCAGCGAGAAGACGATTCGGCACCGCTTGGCGACCTGGTACGCACACCAATTGCCCAAGGGCCATCCGCTGACGGAATGAAGAGCTCGCGTGCTTATCCTTAAAGAGCGCTCAGTAGTTATAAAGGTTATATCGTAACCTTTATAGGATCGTTGAGGCGAGCGTCCAGCTACAAGGGGAATGGGGTCCGTGGATCGAGCTGCTGGGCCGCGCCGTGGTCGAGTCCTGCGACGAGTCGATCTCGATTGCGGAAGATCTTCTCTCTCTCGCCGAGCGCTGGGAACAGGAACTTCGCAGGTACCGGGCAGATTCGGCCACGCGCCGCCTTCCTCGCTTCCTGATCGGGCACCCAGTGCTCTCGGTGCAGCAAGCAGCGGCGGGTTTGAGCATTTCCGTGCCCGCGGCAAACGCCGCGCTCAACAACCTACTCGCCGCAGGCATCGTGAGCCTGGTGAACGAACGCAAGTGGGGCCGTGTCTTCCAAGCCATCCAGGTGCTGCATCGTATCGATCAGCTGTCCAACTCTCGCTCCTAGGTGCGCGGTGCACAGCATTGCGAGAACGGCGAGAACGACTGCGGCCGGCGGTCGTACGGATCGCGTTCCGTCAAAATCAGCAAGCGGCGTTCGCCGGCGCGGCGCAGAAACACGAAGCCGAATTCATGGCTGCTTTCCGTCTGCCATCCGAGGCTCACTTGCTTCTCGATTTCCGCCGCCATCGCTGCGGGTAGGTCGGTGCGCGCTTCCAGCTTCATGCTCTCGATGACCTGCCACTGCAGGTCAAAAATGACGCAAAAGCGCGGAGTCTTGGCGGTCGTATAGACCTCGTTACGGTGTCGGGTCATGGGGCGATTTTCGCCATGAATTCAAGGCGCGTCCATTCAGTACCAGGCAGCGGCCAGCACTGTATGGCGGCCCGGAACGCCGCGAGTTCTCGCGGCATCTAATGCCATAGCCGCACCTTATTCGAGTGCGCACGATCAGTTATTGCCTTCATTTCCCACTCGGAGATTCGACAATGAAAATGAACCAGGCCGCCTTGGGCGGATTACTCGCTTTAGCCTTTGCAGTGCCTTCGGCCTATGCCGCGGGTCCCACCGACCCGCAGATCGCGTCGATCGTGGTCACCGCCAATCAAGTGGATATCGACGCCGGTAAGCTGGCCTTGACCAAGGCAGAGGCACCGGACGTGAAGAAGTTTGCGCAGCTGATGATTACGGATCACACCGGCGTCAACAAAGCGGCCGTGGAACTCGTGACCAAATTGCATGTCACGCCCGAGAGCAATCCAACCAGCCAGTCTCTGCAGAAGGGCGGCGACGAGAATCTGGCCGCGCTCAAGAAGGTCAGCGGCAAAGCGTTCGATAAAGCCTATGTCGACCATGAAGTTGCCTACCATCAAGCGGTAATTGACGCGGTCGACGCGACGCTGATTCCGAGCGCGCAAAACGCAGAGCTCAAGGCGCTGCTCGTCAAAGTCCGGCCGGCGTTCGTCGCTCACCTGGAACATGCCAAGAAGCTGCAAGGCGAACTGGGCAAGTAAGCCGAGAATGCGTACGTGGATACAGGTATCCGCAGCCGCAGTTGTCAGCCTGACATTGGCTGGCACTGCGGCATCGACGGATCAGGCAAAGAGCGCGCCGAAAACCTATGTGATCAGCATGCAAATCGTGGGTTTCGATCCGCCGGAGCTCACCGTCAAACCCGGCGACCGGGTGACCTGGGTGAACAAGGACTTTTTTGTGCACACCGCAACGGCGGATGACAAGTCCTTTGATTCAAAGAGCGTTGCACCGTCCGGCAAGTGGACGTTCGTGGCGGGCAAGCCGGGCACGCACACGTACATATGCACCTTTCACCCTACAATGAAGGGAACCATCAAGGTGCAATGAGGCGAAGCGATGGAACAGGTTGCGGCGGCAGAAAGTTCGGCAGCACATCAAGATCGCTCGATGGCGCACAGCATCGTGGCGGGCGACGCGGCGGCGTTCGAGAGCATGATGCGCCACTACAACCGTCGCCTGTATCGGCTGGCTCGCGCCACCTTGCGAGATCGAACGGAGGCGGAAGATGCATTGCAGGACGCCTACATTTGCGCCTACCGCGCGATGGGGAGTTTTCGCGGCGAAGCCTCGCTCGGCACCTGGCTCTCGAGGCTCGTGCTCAATGAATGCTTCGCCAGAATGCGGCGCACCGTGCGCCGGGAGAAAGTGGTGCCCCTGGTCAGCGCGACCCGCCATAGTGAAACTCACATGATCATCGATGAATCCGATGCCCCCGATAGCGCAGCGGGACGCATGCAGATCCGCGAATTGTTGGAACGCAAAGTGGATGAGTTGCCCGAAAGCTACCGCACCGTCTTCGTCTTGAGATCGGTTGAGGAACTGACGGTGAACGAGACCGCCGAGGCCCTGGGTATAGCGGAGGAGACGGTGAGAAGTCGCCATTTCCGGGCCAAAGGTCTATTGCGGGAGTCACTGGCCCGCGAAATGGATTTGGCCGAACCCAATCTCTTTGAATTCGGCGGGGATCGCTGCGATCGGGTGGTTGCCAGCGTGCTGGCAAGGATTGTGCTTCGAGGTAATGACATTACAACATCATGATGTCATAATGTCGAGATGGAAATCGATCCCCAGTCTCCGATTCCCCTGCACGCCCAAGTCGAGGAAGCGCTGCTAAAGGGAATTGTCGGGGGTGCCTTACCCTCCGGCTCCAGACTGCCGACCGAGGATCAACTGGTCGAGCGGTTCGCGGTCAGCCGCACGACCATTCGCACGGCGATTCAAAGCCTGATTGCGCGCGGCCTCATTGCGATCCGCCGTGGCAAGGGCACTTTTGTCACCCAGCCGATCATCACGCAGGAACTCACCGAACTGACGGGATTCGTCGAGGACATGCGCAGTCTGGGACACACCCCGTCCGCCGCGGTGCTCGACCGGCGACTCGTTGCCGCCAGCGAAACCGTGGCGCGGGCGCTTAAGGTCCAACGCGGCGAGTCAGTGGCGCGCATCCAGCGTGTTCGCTTGGCCGATGGCATCCCCCTGTCGTTCGATGAGACCTATCTGCCACAAGGCTTGGGCGAAAAGATCATGGCAGACGATCTCGTGAATCAGCCCATTTTCTCGCTGCTCGAGCAGAAATACGCGACGCCGCTCATCGAAGCCGAGTACCGGCTCGCCGCCGTGGCCTCGCACGGCACGGTGGCGCGCGCTCTCGGCATAGACGCCGGCAGTCCCATCTTTCTGATCGAGCGGACCAGCTTTTCGACTGGTCATCAGCCGGTGGATTACGAAAGGCTCTATTACCGTGGCGATCACATCCGCTTCGTCACTCGTCTGACGCGGCGCCAAGCCGCCGGCACTCGAGCGCCTCTTGGCTGAAGCACAACTCGGCCTGGAGTTGTGGCTGTTCGCGGTGGCGCTCGGCACCAGCATGCTGGGCGGCGTGCTCGGCATGGCGAGCGGGATTTTCATTGTGCCGCTTCTCACGATGTTTGGCCGAATCGATATCCATACCGCCATCGGCGCGAGTCTGATTTCCGTCATCGCATGCTCGTGCGGAAGCGCGGCGCCTTTTTTAAGGGAGAGGCTCACTAATATTCGCCTCGCCATCCTGCTCGAAACTGCGACCACCTCCGGCGCGCTGTGCGGCGTGTTTCTCGCCGGATTGATTGCGCCCCCGGCGTTGTATGTAATCTTTGCGCTGATTCTGCTGCTCTCCGCGCAGCAGATGCTGGCGCGGCGCAAGGAGACCATCATTTCATCGGCCGGCGACACGGGGCGTTGGGCGGCGCTGCGCCTTGACTCGAGCTATCCCGCGCGCGCGCCGGATCGCGAGGTCGCCTACTCGGTGCAGCGGTTGCCCTTCGGTATGGTGCTGATGTACGGCGCAGGATTGATCTCGGCGCTGTTGGGCATCGGCAGCGGCGTGCTGAAAATTCCCGCGATGGACACCGCGCTTCGGCTTCCCATCAAAGTCTCCTCCGCCACGTCCAATTTCATGATCGGCGCGACGGCGGCCGCGAGCGCCGGCGCCTACCTCGCACGCGGCGAAATCATCCCGTTGGTGGCCGCGCCGATCGCCTTGGGGTCCGTTGTCGGTGCGGTATTCGGCGCGCGAATCCTCATGACCGTCCCGAACGACAAGCTGCGTCTCATGTTCATCGTGATTCTGCTCATTTTGGCGGTGCAAATGATGTTGGCCGCTTTCGGCATCAATCTGATGGGACGCGCACTTTGAAGGCCGACTTGGTACTGGCCTCGCAATTGGAGCACGTGCTCGGTAAGTTGCTGCACTACGGTACCTTACTCGCCTCCGCGGTCATCGCGGCGGGTCTTCTCCTTGCGCCAGCATCGAGCGCGGTGGGAGTTCGCACTGCCACCACAGGCATCGTGCTCTTCATCCTGCTCCCCGTCGTGCGCGTCGGCGCCATGCTCATTTTCTTCTTACGGGCGCGGGATTATCGGTTCGGCGCCATTGCCGCGCTGGTTCTGCTGATCATTCTCTTTAGTTACTTGGTGGGCGCGCGCTAATGGAGCGTACAGATAGTTCATCGGCAGCCCCAGGCGCACGCAGGACTGCACCGCAGGGCTTGCCGGCAGCACGATGCGATCGGCGGAGACGGCCGCCCATTTCGTCAGCCAGCGCTCGTGATCGCGCAAACCATAGTAATCGGTCAGTCCCAGGGACTCGCGCAGTCCTCCGGGGATCAATTCCACCGCTGCCCGCAGCAGCATGGGTTGCATCCACCGCAGTGGTCGAGGCAAGGAGCGGGTTTCGCGCATGATCCGCAAGAATTCGAAAATGATGGGGGAAGGCGCCAAGTGCGGACGCATCGCGTCCATCAGGGCCTGCATTTCCGCACTGGACCGCGGCGCGTCGACCGCGCCGTACAAGCGCGACACTGGTACGCCTTCGCGATAGTAAGCATCCAGGTCCTGCGTGTTCAGGGGACCGACGTATCGGCGATAAGCTTCGACGAATCCGAACGACGCCGTCGCGTGGACCCAGGTAAGCAAACGCGGATCGCTCGCGGAGTAATGGATGCCCGCGGCGGTGGTTCCCTTGATCGACGAATGCATTTGCACCACGCGTGCAATCATCGGTTCGGCAACGCTGCGTGCCCCGTACACACTGATCATGGCCGCCAATCCCGTGCGTCTCAAGCGGCGCAAAGGATCTTTGCGGAACGAGGTGTGTTCCCACACGCCCGCGCGAACCGCGGGTTCTGCCAACTCCAGGATAACGGCCGCGGTCCCACCTACGAACAAGGCTACGGGGTTCTTCAAAATGCGCCACGATACGGAATGCGGGGGTACCAAGGCTTCTTCTCGCGGCGGCCGCGCGAAGTCGCTGCGGCGACCCGGCTGGCTGGTCAAGAATGCGTCGACCGTGCCATTGAGGTAGCGCTGCAATGCACCTGGAAGACGGATGGCTGACAGCATGCGTAAAAGTATACGGTCTAAATATTGAGTCGGCTCGGTTTACTGCGCTGCAACTTTGTACAGCAAAGACCCGCACTACCAGACGCTCGACATGTGACGCGCAATATCGAGACGCGCACAAGCTTGGCATCAGGCGGCCGAAGTAGACTTAGCCGCGCTCCGGCAGCGCTGGCTTGGTGGCTGCCGCACCGTCGAGAATGACCTGCTCCAGGACCGCCAGATATTCGAGGTAGCGCTTTCGTCCCAGGGCCGTAATGCGATACAGGGTCTGCGGCCGCTCCCGGTCGGGACCCTTGGCGAGGTTTACCAAATTCGCCTCCTGCAACACCTGCAGATGGCGGTTCAGGTTCCCATCCGTCAACGCGCAGAGCTTTTTCATTTCCGGAAACGGCAACCCTCGGGGGTGTGTGACCAGACAGGTCAGCACGCCTAGGCGGGCGCGCTCGTGAATCACGCGGCTCAGCCCGTCATAGGCGAAAGGCGAACTGGCCTGTGCTTTGCGGTTAACTTTCTTCAACGGTGTCCTCGAATCCAAAGCGTAAGACTGCGGCGACAAGCAGCTGCCCGATGCCGAAGGGTACGCCCATGGTCCAGGGTAGCAATGCATGATGCCCGGCGGCAACCCACAAACAGATGAGTCCGGCAGCAAGGTACCATGCGCCGACGGCAAACATTTGCCAGGGTAGGAAGCGGCAGGACGCGAATACCCCGAGGCTGAACAGGACAGACCACAGACCGGGCAGCATCCAGGAATCTTGGGGTGCGATCCGCATCAGCATGACGGTCAGCAGGAGTCCTACAACGATGCAGGGCAGGAACTGCTCCACGGCAGCCTGAATCATTTCCACGGCGAGGCCCGAATGGACCCGTCTTACCCGCAAGATTGTTTCGGCGCCCGACACAAACACCGCCACGGCGGCCGTGGTGATCCAAATGGCGAGAAACGCCTTCAGGTCCCGCTGCGAGCCCGCGGCCCAATGGGTTTGTGCGGCAGCAACCAGCATGGCGAGGATTCCGGTCGCAGCTATGGACAGCGGGCCATAGCCGCGGAACAGCGTGCCGCGCGCAACCTGGCTGCGGATAGCGTTGATATCGTCCAGCGCCTGTCGCAATTCTGTCATGGTCTGCGGCTTCCCCCGGGATTTGCGCGCCAAAGCGCGCCGCTAGACCGTGATTGCAATGGAAATGCGACCCTCTGTCAAGAAACGCGCCGGGGAGCGCGCAGCGCACCAATCGACGTAAAGAAGCGCCAAGGACTTGACCCGGCGCGATTGCGCCTGTCACACAGTGAGTGCTACTTTGCACTGCAAAGTTATGGTGCTTGCAGACACTCGGCGGAGAAGCATGGCCGCGATCGAAGCAGTTGGGGTGAACGCGTGCAGCGGCGGTGCGCGCCGCATGGCGTTCGTCCTGGCGGTGTGCACCGTGGGAACAACAAGCGTATTGCGCGACGCGTGGCCCAAGGCGATGCACTGGCCCCTCATCGATCTGCATGCCGCGTTCGGGGTGCTTTTGTGCCTCATGGTCGTCGCCCAATTCCACGCCGCGAATCTGCGAGCCGTGCCTTTGAGCGAAGTCGGATTGCACACGTTCTGCCGCAGACTTACTCGCCTCGTATTTCTAATGCTGTACGTGCTGTTCGGTGTCAATGAACTGGTCAGCGTGGCGGTGAGGCTGTGGAACGACGGGCCGCACGGCAGCGGGCAGCCGGCGCTGCTCCCGTCGCCGGAATCCTTGCGTGTCTATCTTGCGTACGGCGTGGTCGCGCTGATCATCATTCGCGTGCTCGGGGCGTGGATGGCTCAACGTTCGCCGACCACCAGCACCACAAAGGAATCCTCGATCAGCGCCGGCCGCGGGCGAGGCTGCTCGGCCGTGGCGGCCGGCGCCGGTCCGAAATCTGCGGTCACGAGATAAACCTTTCCGCTGACCGCATCGAGCGCCATGGTGCGTGCGCCGCGTTGCGTCGGCACCGTCTCCGCCACCGAATAACGATTCGCGGGATCCTGATGAATGACCGAGAGAGTTCCTTCGCCGTTGGAACTGTAAATAATGCCGCGCTTCTTATCGTAAGCCGCGGCATCGGGGTGCTCGCCGATGGGGACGAGCGCCATTTGCTTGCCGCTGCTGGCATCGGTCACCGCCATCACCTTTCCGTCGCACACCGAGAACAGGCGCCGATGCACGCTGTCGATGGCGAGGCCTGACGGACTATTGCAGCCGGGCAGCGGCCAGGTGCTCTTGACGGTCAACTTTTGGCTGTCGATGACGACCATCTGGCCCGGGTCGCTTTCAATGTTGACGAAAATCTCGCCGCGGCCATCCTCGACCGCGAACTCCGGCTTGTCCGGCATCGGGATCGTGGCAACCACCGCCAAGCTGCTCGCATCGAGTACGGTGGCGTCCTTGGACGCGCCATTGAAGGTGAACACATGCTTTCCGGCAGGCTCGTACAGGATCGCGTCGGGATTGCGGCCTGAGACTTTGGCTTCCCGAATGACTTTGAGCGTGCCCAGGTCAAACGCAGTTACGCTGTTGGCGCGTCCGTTGCTCGTGAAGCCGCGATTCAAGGAGTCGGCAAAGGCAATGCCGTGTACACCCTGCGTGTCCGGGATGGTTCCGATGATCTTGCCCGATTCAACGTTGACGACATCGACGCGGGTTGCGCGGCTGATGAAGAGTCTCCCCTTCGCGTCGAGCGCGAGGTAATCCCAACCACCAGCGCCGCCGAGTTTCCAGTGCTGCAGCACTTCCAGCTTCGCAGCCGCCGGCGCAGCAACGGCACCGAAGAATCCCGCGCAGAGGCTCAATGTCAGCACAAGCCCTGCGGCCGTTCGCGTCGATAGCATAAAAAAGCTCCTTTGGTCCGTAACTTTGCAAGGCAAAGCCAACTACTATGCCGCAGAAAACGCCGAAAATCTCCTGAAATTTTTTACATGCCTTTCTGAAGCAAAGTTTCGTGAGTGTCGCCCAACTGTCACATTGCAAATTTAACCTGATATCGATCGACGCTGCCAACGGCAACGCCGAAATCACCAGCCATCAGGGGAAATTCCGATGATTCGACCTATCTTAAGCGCAACGATTGCCGCCTCGTGTATTTTCGGCGCGTGCGCCGCCTCTGCCGACGAGGTTCTCGATAAGCATGACGTCCGCCATGTGCTGTTGATCAGCGTGGACGGCTTGCACGCACTCGATCTGTCCAATTTCGTCGCGACCCACCCGGACTCGGCGCTCGCAGAGCTTGGCCGGCATGGTGTCACCTATACGAACAATGTCACCTCGAGTCCCTCGGATTCTTTTCCGGGGCTCGCGTCCCTCGTTACGGGCGGCTCACCGGTGACCACCGGCCTTTGGTATGACGATACCTACAATCGTGCGTTGTCGCCGCCGGCACAGACCGACGGGTTGGGGAATCCAGGCGGCAGCTGCCCGGGAAAGATCGGCACCAATGTGGCCTGGGACGAAGCAGTGGATATCGACCTGACGCGGCTCGATGCCGGTGGCGGTCTCAATCCGCAATTTCTTGTGCGCAATCCCAATAACGGCTGCAAGACCATCCTGCCGCACGAATATTTGCGCGTAAATACGATATTCGAGGTGGTGAAGGCCGGCGGCGGCCGCACGGCCTGGACCGACAAGCATCCTTCCTACGAGTGGACCAATGGTCCCAGCGGCAGGGGTGTCGATGATTTCTATGGCCCCGAAATCAATTCGGTCCCGGTGGCGCTGCCACAGTTTCCAGGCTGCGCACCGGTGCCCTTTGCGGATCCAACACCTGACGACGGCTGGACCAACAGTTTCGATGACATCAAGTGCTACGACTCGCTGCATGTTCAGGCCGTGATCAATCAAATCGACGGCTTTACGCATGATCGCGCGCACAAGGTGGGAGTGCCGGCGCTGTTCGGCACGAATTTCCAAGCAGTGAGTGTGGGGGAAAAGCTGGCCACGGATCCGGTGACGGGGCTGAAGGGCGGCTATACCGATGTGCTGGGGACGCCGGGCCAGGCGTTGGCCGGCGAACTCGATTTCATCGATCAATCGATCGGCAGATTCGTCAAAGAGCTCAAGGCGCAACGCCTGTTCGATTCGACGCTGATCATCGTCAGCGCAAAGCACGGTCAATCGCCCATTGACGGCAGCAAGCGCCGCGGAATCGGCGGCGGTCAACCGGCGGCAACCATCGGCTCGGCCGACGCCTTCGACATTTCCGATGACGGGTCCTTGATTTGGTTGACCGATCCCTCGCTCACGCCGGCGGTGATTGCCACCTTGAGCATGCCCGCCAATCAGCAGGCACTCGGGATCCAGGAGATCTTTGCGGGCCAGTCGCTGCGCAACAAGTTCGACAACCCGGGAGCCGATCCTCGCACGCCGGATATCATCCTCAAGGTCAACACGGGTGTCATTTTCACGGGAGGCTCCAAGCTATCGGAGCACGGCGGCTTTAACGAAGACGACGTTCACACCGCCTTGCTCGTGTCATTCCCCGACCTCGGACACTCGGTGGTGAAGAGCGCCGTGAGCAATCAACAGGTGGCGCCGACCATTATCGAGGCCTTGGGCCTCGATCCCAATGACTTGGAAGCGGTGCGCAAGGAACAGATCGCGCCCTTGCCATTCCTCTTCAAGGGCCATGTCGATAACAGCGTTTCCCGATACTGAGGTTCATGCCAATGAAGTCACTTGCAACTCTCAGAACACCCGCGCTGCGTTACACCTTGATCGCGGGCGCGGTAACGGCTGCGCTCACTGCCGCTCTCGGCGGCGTGGCGCTGGCCGATGACGATTCGTCCGATCCGGAAGGGCATTTCCATCAGCGCCCGTTCTTCTTTCCCGACAATCTCGTGGTGAGCCGCAGCGTCTACGAGAATAACGCGAAAAATGTCGTGGTCGGGACGGTGCTGCCGCCCAATTGTCCCGCGGCCAGCGGCGCCTGCGGGGCGCCGAGCGGCGCGCCGAATGACGGTTCCTATCCGACCGTCTGGAACAACGATATTTACGACCCGAGTTTCGGCATCACCTCCAAAATATTTCTGGATCAAATGACTCCCTTCGGTTGGGTGATCAACTCGCTTCTGGTGCCGGACAGGCCCGTGCGGCACGGCTCCAGCGCCGATCATCTGGTGACGAGCTTCAGCTCGAAATCCGAACTGGCGCTGAATTTATCGAACGATGGGCGGTTCCTGACATTCATGGGGTACGTCGCGCCGGTGAATACCATCGATGTATCGAACTCAAATACGCCCGCAGCTGCGGACCCCACCAATCCCGTCGGCATTGAATACTTGCGCGCCGTCGCACAGGTGGATGCGGATGGGCGCTTTCAATTCACCGAGACCAACGCCTATAGCGGCAATAACGGCCGCGCCGCGATCCAGGACGATTCGCGCGGCATGGAATTGATCTACACCGTGGGCAATGCCGGCAACGGCGCCAATCCGCAACCGAACGGAATCATATTGGGCGCGGGCGCGCAGATATTAAATCCCGCGAATGCGGCGCAATCCGCACAAGTGCCGGGGTTGCCGACACCGGTTGCCAGCTTTTCAGTGACGGAATTGGGTGCGAAGGCCGATAAAATCGGCAAGGACGACAACTATCGCGGCCTGACTATTTTCAACAGCGTGCTCTATTTCACCAAGGGCAGCGGCAGCAACGGCGTCAACACCGTGTACTTCGTGGATACCACTGGCAGCGCCTGTCCCAAAGGCGTCGGGCTGCCGGGGCAGGGCGCACGATTGCCGACATCACCCCTTGCCTACAACGTGGCGAGCCTTCAGAGCACCGGTTTACCCGACAATGTCTGCATTCTCGCGGGGTTTCCAGAAACACCGAATAAGTCCGCGACCGTGACGGCCTTCCCCTTCGGATTGTGGTTTGCCAACGCACACACCCTTTACCTCGCTGATGAGGGCGATGGCTACACGGGAGGAGCGGATCTGTACACGCACGCCGCCGCCCAAACTACCGCAGGATTGCAGAAGTGGGTGTTTAACCGGACCACCGGCCGTTGGGCGCTGGCTTACACGCTCAAGAACGGGTTGGGTCTTGGCAGCGCCTACAAGATTCGAGGCTATCCCACGGGCTCGAACCCGGGCACTGGCTTGCCATGGGCGCCAGCCACGGACGGGCTGCGCAATATCACCGGCCGGGTAGGCCGCGATGGTGTCGCAACGGTTTGGGGAATCACCTCGACCATCAGCGGCAACGGCGATGTCGGTGCGGACCCGAATCGGCTGGTGGCGGTGCGCGATGCGGTGGACAATCTGGATATCAGCGCCGTGGGCCATGCCAAGTTCCTTATACTGCGAACGGCAGAATTTGCCGAGGTGCTGCGCGGCGTGTCCCTCACGCCGGGCTCCGACGCCCGGTAGCGATGTGGAGGGCGAAGGGCACGCGGCGCGTGCCCTTCGTGCCTTGCGACGCCGCCTGCGGTGCGCGCATAGTTGCAGCATGACATTTGATTGGCGGCTGTTTGCGCTCGGTTCCGCATTCTTTGCAGCGCTGACGGCTATATTTGGCAAAGTCGGCGTGTCCGAAATCAATTCGGACCTCGCAACCTTCTATCGAACCGTGATCATCCTGGCCGTCAGCGCGCTGTTGGTCTCGGTGCGTCAGGAGTGGCAGGCGCCGGGCGCTCTGTCCCACAAAGGCCTGATATTCTTGGTACTGTCGGGTATCGCGACGGGGCTTTCCTGGCTGTGCTATTTTCGCGCACTGCAATTGGCCCCTGCATCACGAGTAGCCCCCATCGATAAATTCAGCGTTGTTCTCGTCGTAATTTTCGCGGTGCTGATCTTGGGCGAGCGATTGACCTGGAAAGTCGGCATGGGTGCGGTACTGATTGCGAGCGGCGTCATTCTCACGGCGCTTTAGCAAGGCCCTCAATAATGAGCCAGCTTGGCCTTCGCGCCGCTCTGATCGCTGTGACGGTATTCGGAACGGGCTGCGCGTTGCATGAGGTCCGTCAAGCGCCGCCGGCCTTGCCTGCCGCCTTTGACGGGCGCACAGGCAATGGCGATTTTTCCTGGCCGAGTGTTCATTGGTATGAGGAATTTGGCAGCGCTGAATTGCAAACCCTCATCGGCCTGGCGTCGAGCGGCAATCTCGATCTGGCCGTGGCGCGCGCCCGCGTTACACAGGCCGACGCGCGTGCCAGACAGGCCGGTGCCGCAATTCTTCCGAACGTCGACGCAGGCGGCAACGCCAACTACCTGGCGGGCCACTCCGCCTCCGGCAGCGCCCATGAGACGGATTGGGCGGCATTGGTGTCGGCAAGCTATGAAGTCGATTTTTGGGGCAAGAATCGCGCGACCGCGCGATCTGCGAGTCGATTGGCGGATGCTGCGCGCGCTGATCGAGACACGGTGGCACTCACGACGCTCGCGGGAGTGGCCAACGGCTATTTCGAACTTTTGTCATTGCGCGAGCGCCTTGAATTAGCCCGGTCGAATTTCGGCGCCGCGCAAAAATTACTCGATGTCATTCAAGCGCGATTCAACGTTGGCTTGTCCAATCCCGTGGAACTCGCCTCGCAGAAGGCAGCGCTCGCAGCGGCCGGACTGGTGGTCCCGGAGCTTAAACGGCAGGAGGCAGAAGCTCTGGCGGCTTTGGCGCTGCTATTGGGGCGCGCGCCGGAGAATTTTAACGTCGAGGGCCGGACTCTCGACGCATTGCTCGAGCCGAATATCGGTGCTGGATTGCCGTCGGAATTGCTCACGCGTCGGCCCGACATCTTCGTGGCCGAGTCCAATATGCTGGCGGCGGATGCGGATTGGGTTGCAGCCCGGGCCGCGCTATTTCCATCCCTGAGTCTCACCGCCGCGGGCGGCGTGCAGAACCCTGCATTGAACGCGGCGGTGATCAGCTTGAGCGGCGCAGGACCGACGCTGAATCTCGGCGCGTCCATCACCCAGACGATATTCGATCACGGCCGCCTCAAGGCGTTGCGGACCGAGGCGCAGGCCAAAGATGAGGAACTCATCGCCGCGTACCGGGCCGCGATCTTGTCCGCATTGGTGGATGTGGAAAAGGCGCTCTCCACGGTCAGCCGTCTCGATGAGGCCAGAGCGTTGCAGGCGGAAAGCGTCGAGCAAAGTGAACGCGCGTTCGAAGGCGCGTCTCTCAGATACAAGGCCGGCTCCGGCGATTTTCTCACCGTGCTCGAGGCACAGCGCACGCTGTACGCGGCGCGCGAGCAATTCAGCCAGTACAAACTCGCACGCTTTCAGGCGTTGGTTGCGCTGTGCAAAGCTCTGGGTGGGGGCTGGCAAGCGCAGGGGCCTGCGAATTCGATCAAGGAAACTCGATGAATACGAAGCTGTTGGCCACGGTTCTTGGCTGGATATTGCTGGCGGCCGCCGCCTGCCAAAAGACACCGCACAGCGCAAACGCGCCCGACGATAAAATTCCCAGTGCTGCCGCTAAGGCGCCCGCAGTCAAGGGCGGCGCGGACTCAAGCGAAGGGGTTAAACTGACGCCGGAGCAGATCGAGAAAATCGGCCTGCAGACCGAAGCCGTCAAGGTGGTTGACTACGCTGAGGAGACCGCGGCTTACGGCAGCGTGATCCCGCACGAGTCGATCGCTCAAGCAGCCGCCGAACTTGCCACCGCCGAGGCGGCCGAGAAGCAGAGCCGTTCGGCATTGACGCGCACGCAGCGTTTGACCGGCACGCCGGGCGCACTATCGGCCGACGTTGAGGAGACCAATATTCGTCAGCTGGCCGTCGACTCGGCCGCGCTGAGCTTGGCCAAACAGCGGCTCTCCGCGACCTTTGGGCAAAAGCCCCCGTGGAGCACTGGACAGAACTCCGAGTTGCTGCAGCAAGTGGCCAACGGTGGCACGCAACTGGTGCGCGTCACGTTTCCGTTGGGATCCTTGCCCGGCGATGCTCCCAAGACCTTGAGCATCTCGCGGCTGGGCGCGGTCACCAGCGGGAAGCGCTTAAAGGTGAGCGTGCTATGGCCAGCCCCCGCGGATGCAAGTGTGCCGGGGCGCAGTTTTTTCGCGCTACTGCCTGCCGGAGAGTTGGGCGAGGGCGAGAGAGTCATCGCATGGGCTCCGATCGGTGCTTCGCTGCCCGGTGTCCTGATTCCCGCGGAGGCCGCGGTGATCAGCGACGGCAAGTACTGGTGCTATCTCGAGGAAAAGCCCGGCCTGTTCGTCAAAACCGAAATCAGCAGCGAAAAACCCTTGGACAATGGCTACGTGGTTGCCCAGGGCGTGAAGGCGGGCGACAAGGTCGTCACCAAGGGAGCGGCACAGCTGCTCGCGCAGGAATCGAACTCGGGCGCGGACGCAGACTAGGCATGCGCGCACTCGTCAGCCTCTGCGTTCGTCATTTCGGCGCCGTGAGCGCACTGAGTCTATTCGCGCTGATACTCGGGTGTTGGGGCGCAATGCATGCGCCGCTGGACGTGTTTCCGGAGTTCGTTCCCTCGCAAGTCGATATACAGACCGAGGCGCCGGGATTCGCGCCGCAACAAGTCGAAGAACTGGTCACCAAGCAAGTCGAGAACGCCGTCAACGGTGCGCCGGGTCTCGCAACTCTGCGTTCGGAATCCATTCCCGGACTTTCGGTCGTAACGATCACTTTTGCGGGCAACATCGACGTACACGTGGCAAGGCAAGGCATCTCCGAGCGCCTTTCCGAGCTCGGCAGCAGCCTACCGGCGGGCGTGGGCACGCCGAAATTGTCGCCGTTGGTCTCGAGCACGATGGACCTGTTGAAGATTGGACTCATCTCCACGCAGGTCGACGCCTACACGCTGCGCGATACGGCCAACTGGATCATCAAACCACGCTTGCTGGCGGTGCCCGGAGTCGCGCATGTCCTCGTTTTTGGCGGCGATGTGCGCCAGATTCAAATTCTGCCCGACATGACGAGGCTGGCGAGTTTCGGCATCACCTTGTCGCAGGTGGCGGATGCGGCGCATGGGGCGTTGCCTGTGCGGGGCGCGGGCTTTATCGACCTTCCGGGACAACGAGTGCTCATCAAGACGCCGACTCCGAAGCCCGACGTTGAGCGGCTTGGTCAGGCTGTGGTGATGGAGCGCGGCGGCACTCCCATTTTGTTGCGCGATCTGGCACAGGTGAAAATTGCGCCCGCGCTCAAATTTGGCGACGCGTTAATCATGGGCAATCCTGGCGTGATGATGTCGCTTGCCAGTCAGTATGGCGCCAACACACTGACCGCGACGCTGGCGGTCGAGAAAGCGCTGAATGAGCTGGCGCCAACCTTGAAATCGCAGGGCATTACTCTGTATTCGGAATTGCATCGTCCTGCGAACTTCATCGAACGTGCCCTTGGCAATCTGAAAAATTCGCTGCTGATCTCGGCAATCCTCATATTGGCAGTCTTGTACCTGTTTCTACGCGACGTGCGCGCCGCGCTCATCGCCTTCACCGCCATCCCTCTTTCGCTGCTGGCTGCGATCGCGGTGCTCGATCGAATGGGCTACACGCTGAACACCATGACGCTCGGAGGATTCGCGGTGGCGCTGGGTGTGCTGGTCGATGACGCGATCATCGGAATCGAAAACATTTTGCGGCGGCTTCGTGAGAACGGGCGCTTGGAGCAGCAAAAGCCAAGACTGGACGTGCTGCGAGAGGCCTCGTTGGAAGTGCGCGGTCCGGTCATCTACGCTACGGCGGTGGTGGTCGCGGTGTTTCTGCCGGAATTGTTCACCTCCAGCGTGCAGGGACGTTTTGTCGGTCCCTTGGCTTTGGCCTTTATCTTTGCTGTTCTCGCCTCCCTGCTCGTGGCGCTGACCTCCACGCCCGCACTGTGCGCGCTGTTTCTTCGGCGGCACGATGCGCGCCCGGAAGCGGCCTGGCTTACGCGCCTCAAGTCCTGGCAGAGCGCCGTGCTGCGCTCGGTGGCCGTTCACTTTCGTGCGACGGCCGCCGTACTGATCGGCTTGATCATTGCAGCACTTGCCGTGCTGCCGTTCCTCGGCGGCACCTTCATGCCTGAGTTTCGCGAGGGTCATTTCGTTCTCCAGGTATCCAGTTCGGCGGCCGGCACCTCACTGGAAACCATGCTCGAGATGGGAAAAAGGATCAGTGCCGAAGCACTGGCGCTGCCCTATGTGCAAAGCATCGAGCAGCAGATAGGGCGTGCCGAACTGGGCGAGGACACATGGGGTCCGCACCGCAGCGAATTCCATGTGGAGCTCAAGGCCGCCGCCAACGTCGATCAACACGCCGCCGAAGAAGAGCTTCGGAAGATTCTGGCCAACTACCCCGGCTTGCAAAGCGAAGTCGTCACCTTCCTGGGCGATCGCATCAGCGAAAGCTTGAGCGGCGAGACGGCGCAGGTGGCTGTCAAGATCATCGGTGATGACTTGGACGAGCTCGACTCTACGGGCAACAAGGTTCTCGGCGTGCTCGCCAAAGTTCCCGGGGTCGTCGATTTGCAGTTCAAGCGCCAGAGCGGCACGCCGGAAATCGCGATCGAATTGAAGCCGCAGGCCATGGCGGCGGCGGGAATGCGCGCGCAGGATGTGCTCGATACCATCGAGACGGCCTATGCCGGATCTCTGGTGGGCCAGACGTTTCAGGCGACGCGCACGGTCGATGTCGTGCTTTTATTACCCGATCTATTGAGACATCAGCCCTCGCAGTTGGCGAAGCTGATGATCACCAGCCCCACCGGTCCGGTGCCGCTGTCGCAGATCGCGCGCATTTCCCTCGCGCAGGATCGCTACAGCATCGAGCATGAAGGCGGACAGCGGCGCGTCAGCGTGACCTTCAATGTCGGGACCGGCTCACTGCAGCACGTGGTGCAACAGGCGCAGCGGGCGATTGCCAACTCCGTCGCCTTGCCTCGGGGCGTTTTCATCGAGTTTGCCGGTGCCGCCGAGGCGGAGGCGCAAACACGCTTCGAACTCATTTTGTATTCCGGTCTCGCACTCGCCTTGATCGTCGTGATCTTGTTCGTATCGTTTCATTGGCGCGCGAACAGCTGGCTGGTGCTCGCCAATCTGCCCTTCAGCTTGATCGGCAGTGTGGCGGCGATCGCGGTGACGGGAATCGGAATTTCATTGGGAACCGTGGTGGGGCTGATCACCGTGTTCGGTATCAGCGCGCGGAACGCGATTCTGCAGCTCGCGCACTACGAGCACCTGGTGGAAGTCGAAGGCGCGGCGTGGGAAGCCGGGCTGGTGCTGCGCGGCGCCAACGAGCGCTTTGTGCCGATTTTGATGACCGCCGCGGTTACCGCCTTGGGGTTGGCGCCCCTGGCGTTCGGCATGAATCAGCCCGGGCAAGAGATCGAGGGTCCCATGGCGGTCGCCGTACTGGGCGGTTTGTTCTCCTCGACCCTGCTGAATCTGTTTGTTCTGCCGGCAATGGCACAGCGTTGGGTACGCCCGCGTTTGACGCCCAGGATCTAATCGGACCTTCAACTGCGGGGGTTGCCCGCTTCGGCCCGACCGGCCGACTCTGCAAAGCAAAGAAAACACTTTGTGTGGCAAATAAAAGACTTTGTTTCGCAGAGCCAATCATATATGGTATACCACGAAAAACAACGTGAAGCGATGTAGCACTCCGTCTGATTGATTGGCTGTCTGAATAGGGGGGTACTGAATGGGGTCAGTCGAAGCGCAGCCGCGTTTTGTATGTTCGATCGTTCAATCACCTCCGCGCGGTTATCGACTGGGAGTGATTTCCTAATCCATCGATTCGAACAAACGACCTAATGAGGATCTCAAGATGCTAAATCTTAGACTGGCGAGGCCTATGCTGATCGCGCTGGCAGCATGCGCCGCTAATTTCTTCGTCCAGGGCAGCGCCTTGGCCGACGACGCGCAGGAAAACAAGGCGCTCAAGGAACAAATGCGGCAGATGATGCAGCGTATGGACGCATTGCAGAAACAAGTCGAAGCGCTGTCGAAGCAGCAGGCCGCAACGCCGCCGCCCGCAGTCGTGACCGTACCGCCGCCGGTCACGGTGCCGCCGCCGGTGGTCGCAGCCGCGCCCGCGGTCAAATACGAAGAAAAGGAACCGCTGCTGCACAAAATCCTGAGCGGCTTCTATGGCACATTGGACGTGTCATTCGATGATACGACGAAGGGCATGAATGGGTTTGTTGCCTACCCGTATTCACTCGTAGATCCGACGAATCCGAATTCCGGGTACGTGAGAGGCGCGAGCCCCAAGGGCGGCGGTGCAGGTCCGGTCGGCCGCGTCGGCTATATGCCGGCGTTTTCCACCAATAAATCGGTCCTGGGATATCGCGGTGAGCACAAGTTCGAAGGCACCGACTTGGCGCTGATCTATCAAATAGAGACTCAGCCGTCGATTACTTCGTCACCCGGCCTCAATACTTCGCAGTACCAGCAATCGAATGTCGTAAAGGGCGGCATCGGTTACGGCGATACTTTCATCGGGTTCGCGAGTGAAAGTTGGGGTAAGGTGAAAGTCGGGACGACGTATTCTCCGTACAAGAAGTCGACCGATCGCCTGAACCCGTTTTCCGGCATGCTCGGCGACTATGCCGTGATCATGGGCAATAGCGGCGGCGACAACCGGGTCGAGTTCGGCACTCGCCTCGAGCACGCGATCTGGTTCGAGTCGCCCAAGTACGGCAACATGTTCAGCTTCGATGTACTGCTCTCTCCGGGACAGAATCGCACCTACGACAATGTAGTCCAGTCTTCCGGTTCTCCTGATTGCAATGGCGGCAACGAACCCGGCAGCGGCAATTTGTTGCTCAACTGCGATGACGGCGGCTTCGACGACGCGTTCAGCGTCGATTTGAAATTCGAGTCTGGCCCGGTGTATGCAACGGTGGCGTACGAGTGGCACCACAACGTCAATCGCAATAGCGACGGCATCGGTTCCAACCATCCGATTTACGGCTATCTCGATTCGGTCAATTCGCCGCTGCTCGATTTCGCGACTTTTGCCACGCTGTCGGCGGAATTTCCGACCAGTTTTGGGGCCGGCGCCTCGCCGCCATACTTGACCGACATTGCCAACGAGACTGCTTTCAAAGCAGGCGTTCAGTACACGATGCCGTTCGGGTTGGCCTTGAGCGGCATTTACGAGTACATGCATCGCAGTCTGCCGCAGGATTTGGAATTCCAGAACGAGCGGCAAAGAAATGGCATTTGGTTCGCGGCATCGCAGGACATTTTCAGCAAGGACAATGTCAGTGTCGGTTGGGCACATGCGGGGCGGACCCCTGGCGATCCGGGCGGCCAGCACAATTTCAACCCGACCAACACCGATGATTCGGCGAACATGTACACCGTTGCATGGAAACACCGTTTCGACAAGAACGTGTACTGGTATCTCGATGCCGCCGAAACCGTCAACAAGGGTAACGCCCACTACGACATCGGCGCCGGCGGGCGCGGCCTGACCACGGACTGCCACGACGCCACAAACACTCCGGTGATCGACTACACCAGCGCCGGCAATACGACCTGGGGTGGTTGCAAGGAAGTGGGATTCTCGACCGGTATCAACTACAAGTTCTGACGGCAGAGCGACAGGCTCTCACGACCGGGCATTGCGTTATTGCGGCGTATTGCCGCCAACAAAGCCAGGGACGCACCAGCGTCCCTGGTCCTTTCAAGGCCCAATCACCACTGATAGTTGAGCGACAGGGCGAGCACGCGCTGCGTGTGTTCCTCCACCAATGGGCTCTGTGCGGCGCTGCCCCGTATCTGGCTGATTGCCGCATCCATATTCACGAGCCAATGGTTCGTGATGAACTTCGTGGCGCTGAAGCCCACTCCCACCGAACTGGTGCCCGCGTGAGCAACGTCATAGGCTGGGTGTCCCGATGCCACCGCTTGTGCCGGCGTTACCCCGTAGAGAGTTTGCAGGTAATGATGCGTGGCGAAGGAAATGGAGGGACCCGCAAACATGACAAACGTCTTGGAGCTGCCGGGAAGCGGCATATACACGCCTGCATCGCCGATGGCCCCTTGAGCACCGCCGATAAACTGGCGTGCATCGATTCGTAGGATCAACGGAAACTTCCTCGCGAGCACCCAAGTCCCATACAACTTGGCAACGGGTGCCGCCCCGATATCCCCAAGTCCCCGAAGATTGTTCAAGTCCTGCTGCTCGTTGCGGCCCAGGTCGTACGCCATTGCGACGCCGACTTGGTAATGATCCCCGCGCAGGATGTTGTAACCAATGCCGTCGCCGGTCGAAAGGAATGCAATGTCCCGGTAGCTGATGTTGATCACAGGGCCGCCCCGCACTCGATCTGCACGTGCGCCGCTGTAGAGCGGAGCCGCATCGGCGCCCAGCCCCACGATCTTGCGGAACTCGGGCGCGTCCGGCTCGAATAGCCGGGACAAAATGATGCCGCCCGAGTACTGCCACTCCTGAAGCGGCGATGGGGTCTGCGCGGCCACGGTGCACGGTAAGCCCACGAGTGCCAATAGGATCAGCGCTGCGGCTCGGCGACACTCATTAACGATGGCGCGTTCCAACGCCGTACTTTGCAGTGCAAAGTCCATTGCTGTCAAGCGCGGGATTGCCTTATACTTTGTACGGCAAAGTTCATCAGTGTGCGTTGTTTGCAGCACGGAGTGAATTCAGATCCTTAGCCTGATAATCTCTTGTGGATATCTGCTGGTGGTCGGGGCGACGGTCTACAGCATTCTTGCGTTCGGCGCCGCACGCTGGCCGTCGCGCTCGACCTGCGGTTCGCCGGCAAGCCTGCCCAAGGCTACCGTATTGAAGCCCTTGTGCGGCGCGGAGCCGCAGACGTACGCGTGCCTTCGATCGTTCTGCGATCAACACTATCCCGAGTTTCAAATCATTTTTGGAGTCGCCGCCGCGGATGATCCCGTGCTCGCAGTAGTGCGGCGCCTGCAGCGGGAATATCCGCACCGCGACCTACGAATCCTGATTGACCGCAGACAGCATGGCAGCAGCCGAAAAGTCAGCAACCTAATCAATATGATGTCCCATGCCAGTCACGATTATCTCGTTATTGCGGACAGTGACGTATGTGTGGACGATCACTACCTCGCCAAGGTTGTTGCTCCTCTCCAGGACGCCGGTGTCGGTATTGTCACCTGCGCATATCGCGGTGTTCCCGGAGGCGGCTTCTGGTCTTTGATGGGATCCTTATTCATTAATGACTGGTTTACGCCCTCGGTATACGTTGCCGCAAAAGGGGGCTCTCGCAGTTTCGCGTTCGGCGCCACGATCGCCCTGACGCGTGAAGTACTGGCTCGAATCGGGGGATTCGCCGCAATCGCAAATCACCTCGCCGATGATTATCGCCTCGGAGAGTTGACGCGCCGCTTGGGATTCAGAACGGTGCTATCCGAAGTAGAGGTGGATGTTGTCGTGGCCGAGAGCAGCCTCGGCTCACTGGTGGAGCACGAGCTTCGATGGCTGCGAACTATTCGCGCGATAAGGCCGCTGGCCTACAGCTTCTGTTTCATTACATTTGCGATTCCGGTAGCCCTGCTGGGCGCTCTATTGTCTCGAGGCGGCTCAATTGCCTTGTGCCTGTTGACCATCGCGGCTGCTGCGCGAGTGCTTTTGCATTTGAAGAGGCGCGAGGCGCGTGGATCGCCCGCGCAAATCGCTCTAATTCCCGTCCGGGACAGTTTAAGTCTGGTTCTCTGGGCGTGGAGTTTTACGAACAGGCGTGTGAAATGGAGAAACGAACACTACCTGGTCTCCCGTGACGGATCGGCTTTACCCCTCGGGGGGACTTAACCTTATGAAGACACTATTCTTGCATCCGCCTTCCTTCGATGGCTACGACGGCGGGGCCGGCGCTCGTTATCAGATGAAACGGGAAGTACGTTCCTTCTGGTATCCGACCTGGCTCGCGCAACCGGCGGCGCTCGTCGAGGGATCGAAGCTGATCGATGCGCCACCGCATAATCTTGGGTTCGATGACATCGTTGGGGAATTCAAGACCAGGGAACTCGTGGTGATGCACACCTCCACGCCTTCCTTCAAGTCCGACGTAAAGACGGCGGAGATGATCAAGGCGATCAATCCCGGCATCAAGATTGGATTCATCGGGGCCAAGGTTGCCGTAGAACCAGAGAAGAGCCTCATTGCCGGAGCGGCAATCGACTTCGTGGCCCGCAACGAATTTGATTTTACAATCAAGGAGGTGGCTGATGGACGCGAATGGAGTCAAATCAAGGGACTTTCATATCGGAGCCGTGAAGGGCTCATTGTTCATAACGACAACCGCGAAGTTCTCGAGAACATGGATGCGCTGCCCTGGGTCACGCCGGTCTACAAGCGGGACCTGACGATTGAGAATTATTTCGGTGGCTATCTCAAGCACCCTTATATCTCTTTCTATACCGGCCGCGGCTGCAAATCGCGGTGCACTTTCTGTCTGTGGCCCCAGACTGTGGGCGGACATCGTTATCGCGTACGTTCGGTGGGAAACGTTGTTGACGAAATGAAATGGGCGAAAGCGGCCTTCCCGCAAGTCAAGGAGTTCTTCTTCGACGATGACACGTTGACGGACAATCTACCGCGAGTGGAGGCACTGGCCAAAGAGTTGGGAAAGATCGGGATCACCTGGTCGTGCAACGCGAAGGCGAACGTACCACGCAAGACCCTCGAAATAATGAAAGCCAATGGCTTGCGGCTGCTGTTGGTGGGCTATGAGTCCGGCAATCAACAGATCCTAATCAATATCAAGAAGGGCATGCACGTGGACTTTGCTCGCCGCTTCACTAAGGACTGCCATGAGCTTGGCATCGTCATTCACGGAACCTTCATTCTGGGCCTGCCCGGAGAAACAAGGGAAACGATCCAGCAAACCCTCAATTTTGCGAAGGAAATCAATCCGCACACGATCCAAGTCTCGCTCGCGGCTCCTTATCCCGGCACATTCCTCTATCGTCAAGCGAAGGAGAACGGCTGGCTCTTCAATGAGGAGATCGACCTTCTGACGCGGGAGGGCACCCAAATTGCGCCGCTCAACTACTCCCACTTGAGTCACGGAGAGATTTTCAAGTCGGTGGAGGATTTCTATAAAAAATTCTATTTCCGGCCGTCGAAAATAGCCTCGATTCTCGCGGAAATGATTGCCAGCCCGGAAATGATGAAGCGGCGTCTGCGCGAAGGTGTGGAGTTCTTTCATTTTTTGCGAACTCGACAGGATGGTGCTTGAAAGGCCTCATTGTCACGGCGGACGACTTTGGCGCAGCGGTCGAAGTGAATGAGGCGGTTGAATTGGCGCACCGCGAAGGCATCCTCACGGCTGCGAGTCTCATGGTGACGGCGCCTGCCGCGGCCGATGCGGTTTATCGCGCCAAGCGAATGCCGGCGCTGCGTGTCGGGCTGCATCTGGTGCTCACGGAGGGTCGGCCGGTATTGCCGGCCTCCGCGGTTCCCAATCTGGTGGATCAATCCGGCTCCTTCCGCTCGGATTTAGTCGCCTTTGGGTGCCTTCTCATGTGCAATCGCCAGGCGCAGCGCCAGCTGGCCGCCGAGATTGCTGCGCAGTTCGAGGCGTTCCGCGCTACCGGACTGGCGCTGGATCATTGCAATGCCCACAAGCATTTTCACCTCCACCCCGTGATCGGTTCCGTGATGGTTGCCGCTGGCCGGCGCTTCGGCTTGCGCTCGATCCGCGTCCCGAGCGAGCCCATCGCGCCGCTGGCGCCGCTTGCCAAATGGTTTTCGATGGAAGCCATGCTAATGGCGCCATTCACGGGTCAACTTCGCCGCAAAGTCGTCAATTCAGGAATGCACGCGACGCACCAGGTGTTTGGGCTTCGGTGGTCTGGACGGATGACAAAGGCCCGCCTGCTCCATTTGCTCGGCCGCCTACCGGCGGGGCTCAATGAAATCTATCTCCATCCGGCGACGAGGACCTTTTTTGGCCACGCGAAGGGTTATCAGTACCAAAGCGAACTGGCAGCTCTTATGGATCCTGATGTCATCGCGGCGTGTCGGGAAGCGTCACTTATGATGGGCGGATATGCGGATTTTTTAAGCTGCGTCGCGCAACCGTGTCTCGATGCCGAGCACAACGCGGCCTAGTGGTGTTCCGCGCACCGCAGTTCCGCGTGGCTGTCATTGCCCTGGTTGGTAGCGGCCTCGTGTTTTATGTCCTGAAGAGCATCGAACTTAAGCCCGTTCTAGTGGCGGCTACGGCGGTCGGATGGCGCGGCTTTACGATTCTCTGCGTTTTCCAACTGGCCCTATTTGTTCTACTGGGAACTGCCTGGTACGTTTTGATTCCCGCTTCGTACCACTCACGGGCGCCCGTTTTCATTTGGGCGCGCATGGTCCGCGATGCGACATCGGAGCTGTTGCCCTTTTCTCATCTCGGCGGAATAGTGTTGGGTGCTCGGACGGCAATGTTTCATGGCGTTCTGCAGCCGGTGGCGATTGGATCGATAGTGACCGACGTCACGACGGAAATGTTGGCGCAGATTGCGTTCACCGCGGCCGGCGTCGTAATTCTGACGACCTCCACGCCGCATCACTCGCTGACACTCTCCATTGCGAGTACCGCTGCCTTCGGTTTGGCGACCATCGTTCTGAGCTGCGCGGCATTCGTCGCCTTTCAACGCTACGGTCGCGCATTGACGACTAAGCTGATTTCACGCCTGTTCCCGAGCGCGGCGCCGGTCACCGAATCGATCGCAAATTGCATTGAAGAAATATATCGGCGGCCCGGCAACGTGGGCCTTTCGGTCTTGTGTCATTGCGGGGGCTGGATGGCCACTGCGCTAAGCACCTGGATTGCGCTGTCTCTTATGGGAGTGCACGCAAACGTCTGGTCGGTCCTCGCGATTGAAAGTCTCGTTTGCGCAGTGCGCAGCATGGCATTTTTGGTGCCAAACGGCCTCGGCATTCAGGAAGTCGCTTACGCGGCCATCGCGCCTTTATTTGGCATTGGAGCGGAAATCGGGCTTGCAATATCCGTACTCAAGCGGGCGCGCGAGATTGCCGTCGGCCTACCGATTCTGCTCCTCTGGCAGTGGTTGGAAGGTCGTAATTTCTTCCCGGCAAGCTGCTTTAATCTATCTTCACGGCAAGTTCGGCGAGATGCTCCGGATTCATGATGAGGTCGATCCCCGTGATTTTGCCGCGCTCGATGGTGAACAGAAACACCGTACGAACCTGCGTGCCCACTGCCCATACCGCGCCGGCCTCGCCGTCGATGGTGGCGCGCAATGCAGCTCGCGCACGGCCTTTGAAGGCATCCGCAACCAGCTCCGCGCCGCGAACTTCGGGTTTCAAGTTAGGCGCACCGTGCTGTCGGTTTGCGGCCGCTATATGCACGGCCAGATTATCGGCGCGCAGCACGGCATCTGGAGAAAGCAACTCGACGAGGCGCTGGTAGTCGCCATCCCTCGACGCCGCTAAGAATGCACCGACCAACTCGCGCTGCCGCGTAGTATCGGTCGCAGGTGCGTAGGCCCCGCGGATGCGCCGCCTGGCACGACTGGCGAGCTGCCGGGTTGCGGCGGGCGTGCGATTGATGATCGGCGCGATTTCCTCGAAGGACAAACTGAACATGTCGTGTAGCACGAACGCCACCCGCTCGGCAGGCGCGAGCGTCTCCAATACGATCAGCAGCGCCGGGCCGATCTCATCTGCGAGAACGACGTCGTCTTCGAGATTGCTGTCGCTCGGTGCCTCCGCTGCCGTCGCAAGTGGCAGTTCCCGCCGCGAAGCGCGTGAGCGCAGCATATCCAGGCACACTCGCGCGACTATGGTCGTTAGCCAGCCGCCCAAGTTCTGCACGTCGCCGGCGTC